>DATNBZ010000151.1:0-63657 GCA_035607285.1 Blastocatellia bacterium
AGTATCTGTTCTCGCTGAGTATCTGTTCTCGCTGAGTATCTGTTCTCGCTGAGTATCTGTTCTCATCGCAAAGGCGCAAAGGACCGCAAAGAACGCAAAGTCCATGTTTCACAACTGGAGCGACTTCGTTTCTAAGAACTCCTCGAGTCCGTACCTGCCCAGCTCGCGGCCGTTGCCCGATTGCTTGTAGCCGCCAAACGGTGCGAATGCGTTAAACTTGCCTCCGTTAATATCGACCTGACCGGTGCGCAGCCTTCGAGCTACTCGCTTTGCGCGCTCAACGTCCGAGGACCACACGCCGCCAGCCAAACCATACACGGTGTCATTGGCGATTCGCACCGCGTCGTCTTCGTCCTCATAAGGAATTATCGACAACACCGGTCCAAAAATCTCCTCGCGAGCAATCGTCATTTCGTTTCGCACGTTCGCGAAAACAGTCGGACGTACGAAGTAGCCTTTGTCCAGACCATCGGGCGCTTCTGCGCCGCCGGTCACCAGAGTCGCGCCTTCTTCAACTCCTTTGTTGATGTAATCGCGAACTCGGTCGCGCTGAACCTTGGATACGAGCGGGCCGAGTTTGGCTTTGCCTTCGCGCGGATCTCCGACGGTGAAGCTCTCGGCTGCTTCTCTGGCTATTCTGACCGCTTCGTCCTGACGGTCGCGGGGCACCAGCATTCGCGTGTGAGCCGAGCACGTCTGGCCCGAATTGAAGTAGCAATTGTTGACGCCGGCTTTGATTGCCTTCTCGAAATCGGCGTCGTCAAGAATGATGTTCGCGGATTTCCCGCCCAGCTCCAGCGCTACCCGTTTGACCGTCTGTGCTGCAAGCTCGCTTACACGCTTCCCTGCCCTGGTCGAGCCCGTAAACGAAATCATATCCACGCCGGGATGCGACGCGAGCGCTTCGCCGACGACCGGACCGAGACCGGTTACGAGATCAAAGACCCCGGCGGGCAGGCCGGCTTCGTCCATGATTTCCGCAAGGACGAACGCGGTCAGCGGCGCGACTTCGCTTGGCTTCAACACGACTGTGCAGCCTGCGGCCAACGCGGGCGCCACTTTTGCGACTACCTGATGAAGCGGATAGTTCCAGGGCGTAATACACCCTACAACACCGACCGGTTCTTTCAAGACGAGCGAATTGCCGATCTGCTCTTCAAATGAATACTCGCCGAGCAGTTTGGCAAACGAACCCATCACCATTGCCGGCATTCCGGCCTGAACCATCGTCGCCAGCGGGAGCGGCATTCCTACTTCGCTGGCGATGATCTCGGCGATTTCGTTTTGCCGCGCCGCGAGGCCTGCAGAGATCTTCTGCAAAAACGCGGCGCGCTCAGCAGCCGAAGTCGCCGACCACGAATCAAACGCCGCGCGCGCTGCGGCTACTGCGCGATCAATGTCTTCGGGCGTACCGTCAGGGATTCGTCCCATCACTTCTTCGGTGGTGGAGTTGATCACTTCGAGGGTCCCCGAGCCCGAAGGCTGAACCCACTCTCCATTCAAATACAGCTTACTGTGTTCTTTTACGTTGGCCGGTTTTGATGCTGTCATTTTGGCTGTCGTCCTTTATTGAGATTTCAGTCCCACAGTCTCCTAAGCCTTGAGTTTTATTGTCAAGGAAGCTCGACGAAGACGGTGTTTAGATTTGGAGTGCGGCGGCAAGGTACTCCGCGACGCCGCTTTTCCTTCCCGATCAATCAATCACCAAACAAAAGCGGCGTCGCGGAGTACCTTGCCGCCGCACTCCAAATCTAACCAAGGCGGCGCTCGAGAAACGAATGAGCCGCGCGACCGATTTGATCCGCGCGGCTCGTGTGATTCTCTGCGTTTGATTTTGGGCTAATTGGCGTCCTTGACTATCAGCGTCACTCTGAACCCAAGCGACGGCGCGAGACACGGCGGTGTTGTCTTGGCGCAAGGAAGTTCGCCAAACGAGGAAATCTGGGTCGTGCCCGCTTTTGTGGTTTGAAATACACCCAGCGAGCCGGGGAGCAGCGGTTCGTTTGCCAGTTTGTTGATAAACGCCGGATCGAACGCCGCCGCATCCCATTCATAGCCATTTTTTTGAAGAACCAGTTGAAACTTGGTTCCGACCGCGACACCGAACGTCTGTCCATCGTCTTCAAATGTAATAACCATCCCTGAGAACAGGTCAAACGCTCGCGACGTCAGTCCGACGGCGTTCTGCACAGAGATGGCAACCATTGCATCGGGAGGAATCTTCTTCCCCGCCTTCTTCGCAATCAAGATGCCTGACGGATTATCCGGATCGCTGCGAGTTCCAACAGCCTCGCCGTTGACGAAGATAACCGAGCCGTCTCCGAAATTCTCCCCGCTGACGATAAGCTTGTTACCCTTCAGGCGTGCTGACGTGATTTGTGGGCCGCCCTGCTGACCTTGCGGTTGAATTAGAGGCTGCGGTGAAGCTGACCGGCTCGGAGAAGCCTTTACATTTACTCCGGCGATCTGTGCCGCCGCGAACAGGGCAAGGATGACGAGTATGTAGGTGACTTTTCTCATAAGCTCGACCTCCTTTGTTGATTGAGCTGCTATTGTATCACACCGCGGCGCCGCAGCTAGCACAGAATTTCGCACCCGGTTGCAAGGGTGCTTGGCAGTTCTTGCAGGGCTGGGGAACAAGCGACTGGCCACAGCTCGAACAGAACTTTGTCCCCGCCTGAATCTGAGCGTGGCATGAAGGGCATTCCACGGAAGCGGCTGCAGGAGCCTGTTGCGTGGCGCCGCAGTTCGAGCAGAATTTTGCGCCGGCCGGGTTTTGAGTCCCGCATTTTGCGCACGCGACTGTCTGGCCGCCACTCGGCGTCTGGGCGTGCGCGCCGCCTACCGCTCCGGCCATCATCTGTCCGTAGCCCAACCCGAGCCCCAAACCCATTCCCTGTCCGGCAGCTCCGCCCTCCTGCTTCGCCGCGTCCTGAATGGATTGCGCTGCCTTGAACTGCATGTAGGCGTTCATATCACCGATCGCGCCCATCCCCGAGCGCTCATCGATCATCTTTTGAACTTCCTCGGGAGGAGTGATCGCCGAGACTATCAGGTCGACAAGCTCGAGACCTTGTTTGGAGAAGTCATCAGCCACTCGGGCTTTCACTCCGGCGGCGAGCTCGTCGTAGTAAGCGGGAAGATCGAAGATCGTTTTGAGGTTCTCACCCAACAGATCGTTGAGCCTTGCTACAACTATGTCGCGCAGGAACGAGCCGATGGCTTCAGTCGATACGATTCCTCTCGTGCCCACGATCGAGCCTACAAACAACTGCGGATCGGCGATTCGCATCGAGTACTTGCCAAAGGCGCGCAGTCTCACCATTCGAAGCTCGGTGTCTCGAAATGCAATCGGCTCCTTAGTCCCCCACTTAAGATCCTGAAACGTATTCCGCGCTACAAACATGACGCTCGCTTGAAACGGCGAGGTCCCGCCGAACGGAATGGACAGCAGCCGGGTCAGCAACGGAATGTTGTTGGTCGTAAGCGTATGCCGGCCCGGCCCAAACGTATCGAGCGCTTTTCCGTCGCGGAAGAACACCGCTGCCTGGCTCTCTTGCACGACTAGCTGCGCCCCGAGTTTGATATCCGACGAGCCGCTCTCCGGTATGCGATGAACCAGCTCGGTTCCCGATTGATCGAAATATTGCAGGACTTCGATTGCCATTTGAGTTATCTCCTCGAGCGATCACTGCTGCCTGGAAAGCTTTACGCTCCCGTTGACGGCCGTGAGTTTCAGGGCCGGTCCGCCCGAACCTATTTGTCCACGAGCGCGTTGACCAACCATCTCTTTTTGCACCGGCACACCCAACTGATCATCAATACTAATATTCCCGTGAACGGAAGAAGCGTCGAGTTGGGCGTTAAAACCGGATTTGATCGTCACATCGATGCCGGCGTTGACGGTAACGAACTCCATAGGCCAATGAGACGCTTCCAGCAAAGTGGCGGTTATCTTTCCATTGTCGGTTTGGATCTTGGAGACACCGATAACATCATTGAGTTCAATGCCACCGTTCACATTTTCGATGAAGATCTGTCCGGTCACTCCTGAAACTTTGATCGAGCCGTTGACCAGGTTGAGTTCGACGCGGCCCAGCTTGCGAGGGAGCTTGATATCGTACCGAAGGTCCTGACCTCCGGCCGGCCCGGTTCTAACGGAAAGGCTTTGCGGGTCGCTGGTGAAGAAAACCTGGGGTCTCCGATCTGGACCGCTCTGTGTCGCCTTTAATTCAACGTTGGATCGGTCCCACGCACTAATGCTAATCGAGCCATTGATGTTCTTGAGTGTGAACGCAGCGCCATCACTGAGAGCGAATCTTTTTGTTAAGGTGGTCTCGTTGCCTGACGATCCGACCTGATCCGCATTGGACTCGCTCAGCATCATCTCACCGGAACGAGCGGCCGCCGGCGCGAACCCCGAGCGCATTGGTTCCACTCGCGGTTCAACCCTTATTCCCGGTTCAAGCCTTATGCTCCCCGACACGGTCGAGGATTCCACAATTGATCTTCCGTGTAAGCGGCGTGCGACGCGCGGGATCACTATTGAAGCGAACCCAATTGTGATTAGCAGGCCTATGACGGAAAAGGCTATGGCGAACGCCAGGGTTGCGCGTGAACGCGACTGCCAGTCTTCAGTTGCCATCACTTGTCTCCTCGATCATCACTGCTTTGTGACTTTGATGCTCCCGTTAACACTGGCGAGTTTAAGGGTCTGCCCGCCCGACCCGATTTTTCCACGCGCTCGCGAGCCTACGACACCCTTCTGCACAGGAATGCCGTACTGATCGTCGATGTTGATGCTCCCCGAAACGGTAGAAGCTTCGAGGTCAGCGTCGAAATCTGATTTAAGTGTAAGATCAATCCGGCCATTTGCGACGCTCAACTCCATCGGTCCGTCTGATGCTTCAGACAGAGTCGCGGTGATCTTTCCGTTGGCTGTCTGAACCCTGGATGCGCCAACGACGTCGTTCAGCTCGATGCCTCCGTTTGCGGTCTCAACGGAGATCTCTCCATTTACGTTTGTGAGTTTGACCGAGCCGTTTGTTGACTGGAACTCAACACGACCCATTGTCTTGGGGATCTTTACTTCATAGCGAACGTCCTGGCGGTTCCTGCCCCCCGAGATAGCAGTTCTAAGCGACAAATCACCGGCGTTGTTTGTAAAGATAACCTGGGAGCCGTTGTCCGAGGTGCGCTTGGTCACCTTTACTTCCGCTTTGGGTTGGTCCCAGGCTTCGACGGATATGCTCCCGCTAATGTTCTTGATCGAAAAGCTGGAGCCGGGTACGAGTGGAAACGTCTTTATCAATACGGTGTCGCTACCTGTTACCGTAACCTGATCAGCACTTTGATCAAGCGCATTCTCTCCGGGTTGGAGAACCAGCGGCGGCGGCGGGGGACCAGGAGGGGGGAACGCCCGCCTTCCTGCCCTCGCGATCAACATCACAGCCACGACTACTGCGACGAACAAACCCATCCCGATGAACGCGAGTATCCATCCGACCGGTGAACGCTTTTGCGGCGGCGTGTAAGGCGGAATTGTCTGAGGGTACATCGGAGGCACAGAAGGTTGATATCCGCCGGGCGGTGCGTATACCGGGCTCGTGTTCTGGCTGTTGGCCGGCGCGGTGTTTGCTGCGCCTCGCGAGCCCCAGTCGTTGGGCCGCGGCGGCATCATCTGAGTCGGCGTTTGCTCGGGCGAAAGCTCGGAAGGCGCACCGCATGCCCGACAGAATCGCTGCCCGGTAAATAGTTCGGAGCCACAGTTCCTGCAATGTTCTGCCATAGAGTATGAAAAGACGTTTCGGGTCCAAGCTCGTAGTTCGTGATTCGAAGCCCGGTGTGAAAAACAGTCCTGCTGAAACTCGGAACCTCGAAACCTGAACTCGCAACTAGCTAAACAACGGTTTTCCCGGCGCCTGTCCCTCCTGAAAATTGTTGATGGCTTTGTACCGTTCGTCGAACACGCGGTCTACCTGATCGATCTCGGCAACCAGATCCGAACACCCGGCCTTCAAACCATCGGCATTCGCCGCCTGGGTCTTCAAAGCTGATAGCTTCGTTTCGATGTTGTCGACATGCTCGACCAATGAAAGATCAAACCTGTAGATCAAATCCAGTTGCGGCTGCTCGATCTTCACCACGTCGAAGAATCCGGAGTAGCCGTAGCTCGCGAAGCGCACGCGGTTTTCAAGATGATCGAGCTTCTTGATGGCTGCGTCGACGGGGCCCACTTCGAACAGGCGGCCGGTGTTAGTAAGCTCGCGCATCAGATCGGTCAACGGCGATTTCAGCGCGCGCAACCGATCGGCCAGGTGTTCGCGCTGAATCTTATCGATGTCACGCCGCCGTTCGCGATCGACATAGCCGCTGTAACCCGGTATTTTGCTGCTCAATCGCTCGATCCAGTTCCGCCCATCCGTCGTATTGCTGCTCATTTAACTCTCCCCTGCTCTGTTGCCAGAACCACAACTCTGACCAAATCGAATTCGGTTGACAACAATTTTAACGATCCGGGTATCGCTTCCGGTTTCAGAATTCGCAAATCTCCAGTTCGCACACGCGCTAGGCAGTAACGCCCTGGGGGCTCGCGTCCTGGCTCAGCATTTTTAGATAATCATCATAAGCCTGTCGATCGGCGGCAGACATATCTCGAATGTAAACTCCGACCACCCAAAACAGTCCCTCGGCTTCGGGCCTGTACCAGGCGGCAAAGCCGGTGTACCTGACCGTTGCGTTGGGCAAATCGACTTCAACTTCAAGCTTGTTTTTGAACGCAACCGTGTGATCGCGAATTATGTGAAGCTGACCTGTCTCGATTGTCCCTGTTTGTATGCGCATGCCCTGTTTACCGAAGTCCAGCGCAAGCCCATCGATGACACGCGAACGATGTCCCTCATCGCTTTGATCGATGATCATCATTCGCAAGGGGACGGGCTTGGCGGGCGGCGGAATCTGACGTTGGCCCTCGCCCTGTTGAAGCTCGTCTGTATTCTGAACCGAGCGAATCAGCTTCAGTCCATCATAACTGCAGAAGCTATTCTGATCTGGGAAAAACCTGCGGCAAGTCGGACACTCTTTCATAGAATCATCCTCCAGCGTGTCGGATGATTATACAAGGACGAGGGTCATTAGTCATTGGGCATTAGTCATTGGGCATTAGTCATTGGTCATTGGTTGTTGGTCATTAGTGATTGGTTTTTGTGAAGTACCGCCGATTGAACGAAGATATGCGTTGAGCATCGGTGCAAGATCCTGAATGGTGGGCTTCAGCTTGCTTATCTGCTCATCGCTGAGCAGCTTCCGCTTATACGCGCGCCTGAGCCAGTGTGTGGTTTCATACAGGGAGCCTCTTGCGATTCTGATGAAGCGGCGATTGTCCTGATAGCTGCCTCTACCAGTGCCTTCCGCAATGTTTGCTCCTACGCTGTCAGCAGCTTTGACGATTTGGCTTCCTACAGTTTCTTTCGCGAATGAGTCCCATTTAACAACGATACTCCAAATGTCATCCGCCAATTTTTCCGACAGCTTGTAGACCTGTAGCTTTTCAAAACTCATAGTTGGCATTTCCAACCTCCACGAGTAATTCAAACCCAGGATCTACGACTACCAATGACCAATGACTATTGACCAATGACTAATGACCAATGACCAATGACCAATGACTATAATGGAATATTCCCATGCTTCTTCGGAGGGTTCTGATCCCGCTTCGTATCGAGCATCTCGAGAGCGCGAATAAGCTTCGGCCGAGTGAGCTTGGGTTCGATCACCTCGTCAATGAACCCGCGTTCGGCGGCGACGTACGGCGAAGCAAACTTCTCGCGGAATTCGTCGGCCCGTCGCCGTGATTCCGTCTCGGGACTTTCAGCCTGAGCGATTTCGCGGCGATATAAGATACCCACCGCGCCTTCTGCGCCCATCACCGCGATCTCAGCGGTCGGATATGCAAAATTCACATCGGCGCGAATGTGCTTGCTCGCCATCACGCAGTAAGCTCCGCCATAAGCCTTTCTGGTTATCACTGTAATCTTCGGCACAGTGGCTTCGGCGAATGCAAAAAGCAGCTTTGCGCCGTGCCGAATAATGCCGCCGTGCTCCTGCTCGACACCGGGCAGAAAACCGGGGACGTCTTCGAAGGTGACCAACGGGATGTTGAAGCAATCGCAGAAACGAACGAACCTCGCCGCCTTGACCGAAGCATCGATGTCCAGGACTCCCGCAAGGTGAGCCGGTTGATTGGCGACAATACCAACCGGCCTTCCGCCAAGCCGCGCAAATCCCACGACGATGTTTTTGGCGTAGTGCTCGTGAACTTCAAACAGATAACCGTCGTCAACGACCAGGTGAACGATGTCGCGAATGTCGTAAGGCACATTCGGCGCATCAGGCACAATTGAGTTCAATCGGTCATCGGCTCGATCGGAAGGATCGTTCGTCGCAACGCGCGGTGGATCGTCAAGGTTGTTGGATGGAATAAACGAAAGAATCTCGCGAATTGTCCTCAGGCAATCCTCATCGTTTTCGGCGGCAAAGTGAGCCACGCCGGAAACGGAGTTGTGAGTCATCGCCCCGCCGAGTTCTTCTTTGCTGACTTCCTGGTGAGTAACGGTTTTGATGACATCCGGTCCGGTGATGAACATGTATGAGGTAGTCTTAACCATCACGTTGAAGTCGGTGATTGCGGGCGAATACACAGCTCCGCCGGCACACGGACCCATTATCGCGGATATCTGCGGCACGACTCCCGACGCAAGCGTGTTCAGCAGGAAGATGTCCGCGTAGCCTCCAAGCGAGACGACTCCTTCCTGAATGCGAGCGCCCCCCGAATCGTTCAGGCCGATCACCGGTGCGCCGGTCTTCATCGCCATTTCCATCACCTTACAGATCTTTTCCGCATTCGTTTCCGACAGCGAACCTCCAAACACGGTGAAGTCCTGCGCGAAGACAAACACGCGGCGTCCGTCGATCAAGCCGTGACCCGCGACCACTCCGTCGCCGGGGTACTGCTGGTCCTCCATTCCGAAATCCAGACAGCGATGCTTCTTGAAGCGGTCGATTTCTTCAAATGTTCTATCATCAAGCAGGAACTCGACACGCTCGCGCGCCGTCATCTTGCCCGAGGCGTGCTGACGCTTAACGCGTTCGAGCCCACCGCCGGCCAACGCTGCTTCATTCTTTTCGGCAAGTTTCTCGAAGCCGCTCGCTGTCTTTTGTTTGCCTTCAATTTTGCCTTCAGAGGTAGCCATTATTATCCTCAGTTGATTTGGTTGCCATGTGAGCGCCACCAGTCTATCAAAGGCGCTTGGTTGAATGAAGCTTCATCGCGAGTCTGATTTCAAATTGAACTCATTTGTCAAAGAGAGTATAAGAAGGTTAGCCATCCTGGGGGCATTCTTGAAGAGGAGCTAATTATGAGCGAAGATGCTACCCAACAACTACTGATCGCGCGAGTTGATCAGCTTATCTCGCTTGTCGAAACGATCGTCGGGCAAATTGAGAATCTCGAGAAGCACGTTAACGAAAAGTTTGATAAGCTCGAGAAGCAGCAATCCGAGTTGAGTGCGAAAGTTGAGAATCTCGCAAGCCAACAATCCGAGTTGAGTGCGAAATTTGAGAATCTCGCAAGCCAGCAAGCAGAGTTGAGTGCGAAAGTTGAGAATCTCGCAAGCCAGCAAGCCGAATTCGGCGCGAAGCTCGACAGCCTCGAAACAAAGGTCGATCAACGCCTTCGCGAAACCCGACCGATATGGGAGAACGTGCAGTCCGAGCTCGCGGAGGTACACAAGGAAGTCGACGAGCTTCGGTCTGAGACTTCGAGTGGTTTTCGCGCAGTAGATCGGAAGATCGGCGCTCTCAGTAAGAACTTGATAGACATGACTGCTGAGATTCAAGAACTGAGAGAGATGGTTGAAAAGATCGAAGCGCAGCCGGCTTGAGCCCTCAACTTCACCTCAGCACCACAACGAACACCTGTTCTCGACGGCGTCTGTGAAGCATGTGGCTGCTATGTCTGCCTATGACTATGCAGTATTGCGAAATGCGCTGGGCTCGGTCAGATCTCAGTAGGCTTAAAACGTGAACGATGTGACATTCATCCCGAATCGCTAACGACACGCAACTCTTGTTGACACCCCTCCGGTCCGCTTCTATAATGCAGCCCTCTAATTTGCACTCTCAGGTTGCACTCAGAATTGCGAGCGAGCGGAGGCTAAAGTGATCAAGCTTGATATAGTCAATCAGGTTGCCGATAAGACGGGCGTCCCAAAAACAAAAGCAGAGGCAGCGGTTGAGTCTTTGTTCGATGCGATGAAGAGCGCGCTTCAGCGCGGTGAGCGAATCGAGTTGCGCGGGTTCGGCGTGTTCGTCGTTAAGCCTCGCAAACGTGGTGTCGGACGCAACCCGCGAACTGGAGAGGTCACCGATATCCCGCCCGGCAAAACCATCAGGTTCAAGCCCGGAAAAGAACTCCAATCGTAGTCCAGTCAACGAGTCAAACCAACGGTCCTTCTGGTTCCCGGAGAGATTTCGGGTTGCGTGTGAAAACCAGCAGGCTCCAAATTCAACCTCTAATCCTGACGGCCGCTTTCAATCAACTTGATTGCGTCGGCGGCAGTTTCAGCCAGATAAGGATCTCTGTCGCGCTTTGCGCGATGGAGCGCAGGTAGCGCCGAACGGTCTCCTATTTGGCCGAGCGCGTTAGCCGCCTGGCGTCTTACTTCTGCGTCGTCGTCCGTTGTCAGCAGCGCTATCAACGCAGTAACTGATTGAGCCGCCGACCGTCCATTCACTCCCAACGCGCGAGCCGCTCGAGCGCGCACAAAATCATTCTTGTCCGATAGTGCATTCGCAAGAGACGCAACCGCGCCGGCATCAGGGTGATCTCCCAGCGATACCGCCGCCGCCGCTCTTATCTCAGGTTCCTTGTCACGGAGGGCTGTGGCTAGCGCCGCGGTTCGCTCGTCGCCGTGAAATCTCCCGAGCGAATACGCGATAGTCTTCCTTACGAACTTATCCTTGTCGTTCGCCAGCCGCGCGGCCAGGATCGGGACGGCGGCTTCATCGCCGCGCTCCGCCAGCGCTGCGACGACCGCCGCGCGTACTTGCGGCGACGCGTCGTTCACCGCCGAAGCAAGTGCTGCAAAAGCAGTTTCGCCTTTGAGTCGCGCCAACTGCATCGCTGCCTCGCGGCGCTCTTCTTCGCTGGATGACTTGAGCCGAGTTGACCAGTGCGCGACTTCGGAGTCGATTGAGCTTGAGTGCTGCTGATACTTCCGAGGATGTGTGAGCGAAACGTGAGTGAGACCCACCGCGGCGATTCGGGTGACAAGTAGCAGAGCTAACGGCGCCGCTGCCAACCCGATGTGTTTTTGAAGAGGCGGCATTCGCGATCGGTTTACATCAGCTTACGAGAGGATACGAACGAAGAGGCGCGAGTGTCTGCCCTTCGACGGACCCGATCCCATTCGCTCACGACGCGAGCCCGGCGATTCTCGAGGGCGTCCGCCAGGAGGTTCATGAGTTCGTCGTCGAACAGGTCGGGCTTGTTGGCCTGCTCTCGCAACGACTCCATGATGTTGATGTAATCGAGGACTTCGGCGATCTCGGGTTCCGAGAGAGTGTCAGCCTTGCGTCTGAGCACCTGGCGATTCGTGATTCGATCTCCCATCGTGCACCTCCTTGGAGCTACGCGGGAGATCTGCCTTGATGGCGGACTTAACCCGCTGGAGGACTGGCGTTAGTTTTTCGTGAGGCATCGCCCACGATTGTTGACATATTCCTCGCTTGGTCCTGCCTTTTGTTGCTTTCGATGGCCTGATAATAGCCCAAGCAAACTTCCAAATCAAGCAAGCTATTCGATTGATTCAGCTTCAAACTGCTTTCCTTCGCTGCACGTAGCGCTGGCGTGTTTGGCCGCGCTCGGCGTCACGGAAGAGCGCCGGCGTTGGGGATTATTTGCGATTGTGTGGGCGGGCTTGATCTGTCTTTCGACGATGACGACGAAGCAGCACTATTTTGCGGATATCAGGGTGATAATGTGTTGCTCACACATTCGCGTTTACCTTCTGCGTCCTCGGCGTCCTCAGCGATTGATTCCGAGCCACTGAGCAGGAAAACCGCGGAGGACGCCGGGGACGCAGAGGACTGCTTGCCGGCAACACGCTAATACCTCACTAGCAAAATGACGAATCGATTGACACCTTCTCGAACCGGCACCTAGAATTGACTGCCTGCATCATAAAGTGATTTTCAGAAGGAGCTTGCGTTGCAAACGAGAGATACCCTGACCGACAACATCCCGCCACATTTCAACGATCGCGCGCTGCCGTTTAACCGACCAACCCCGTTCCCGCTTGCGCGTCGAACTGTAGCCTTAATCGCTTCGTGGCTGGTGCCGGGCGCGGGCCACCTCGCGCTTGGCCGTTACGGCCGCGCGCTGCTTTTCTTCGTGACGATAGTTGGCGCGTTTGTTGTCGGACTGACTCTGAACGGCCACTTGTATTGGCCTACGGTAGCCGAACCGGGGTCGACCTTTCACTACGATCTCATCACCGTGCTCTGGTTTTTCGCGGAGATCGGCTCGGGGCTGTGTTACATCGCCTCTTACGTCCTCGGACTGGGAATGACGCCGATCCCACAAGCGGCGGCATCGCCTACGTTCGAGTACGGCAATACCTTCATGTTCCTGGCAGGCTTGCTGAATTATCTCGTTATTCACGACGCGTTCGACATAGCAGCAGGGAGGAAGAACTGATGCACGTGTTGATGATGTCGATGTATGCGGCTATGGCTGCGGTCGTGCTGGCAACTGTGGACCCGAAATCTGAAACACCTCGCCAGCGAGTTATCCACGGCTTAAAGATATTCGGCTCATTCCTGGGTATTGGCCTGCTGCTGTCGTGGGTGTTGTTTCCGATACCGTGGTGACTTTAGCTTTCTGACTTTCGGCACGATCCAACAAAATCCATTCAAGATCCGCCTCATTCTTTTTCATTCATTCAAGATAGCCTGATCCGTCTGGCCACTCGCTCACGTGATTTGCGCAGGCGAGATTGTGCTTGCTTCGAAAATGCACACTGTCATAGAATTCGGCTCGCCCGATAACAGGTTCAAAGCAGTGCGGCAATCCCGGCTACAGACGATATTGCGATGGTGCAGTTAGTCATAACTCCCTCAGGTTCTTGAGGACTCAAGCGCTGGCGCCCAAGCTGAGAACCCGGGTCTTCCCAAGGTCTGATCATTCCAAAAAGGAGAGTTACCATGGAACGGATAGTTCTTAGACATCTCACCGGCTCAAAGGCAAACCAGGTTGAGGAGTTTCCCCTGGCGCACTTCCAGGAGCTTACAATCGGTCGCGACCCCTCTGCGACGGTCAAGTACGACCCCGATCGCGACGATCTTGTGGGCCGTCAACACGCCAAGATCGTCCGCGACTCTGCAAACCCGAATGAGTTTTTGATCACTGACGTCGGAAGCCGAAACGGCACCTTTGTCAATAAACAGAGAATCGTCGGAACCGCAAAGGTCGTTCCCGGCGACGTCGTTCAATTCGGCGCGGGAGGTCCGGAGTTTCAATTCGATCTGGAGCCTCGCCCCGCGAATATGGTTCGCCCGACACGCATTGGCGGCGAGACCGCGGCCGCGGGACCGGGCGCGCCGCCTGCAACGCGAGTCGGTGGGACCGCTCCATACGGCGCGCCGCCGACCGGCCTCCCCTTGACTGCCACTGCGAGCGACGGGCGAGTAGGCAAGGCTACAGTCGAAAGAATGATCGGCCAGAAGCAGAGCCAATCTAATAAGTTGATGATTATTGGCGGGGCGGCTCTGATCGCGATCATTGCGCTCGTGGCGGCGGCGCTCGTCTACCAGAATATGAGTGCAAAGAAGGAACTGTCGAGTAACCTCAGCGACGCCGAAAAGAAACGCCTCGCGGATGAGGAGGCTCGAAAAAGCAACGCTCCGATGACTGTGGGCGAGATAGCCCAAAAATATAGCAACGCCGTGGTCAAGATCGACGAGAGCTGGAAGCTGATCAACACGCAATCGGGCCGGCAGGTTTATCACTACTATGTAAGAAATGAATGGACAGATCGTCAGGACCCGCCGCAGAAACATTATATCGTGCCGGATGGCCGGCCGCAGGTTGCTGTCTTCGTAGTGCTCGACGACAACACTTACGAGCCGTTGTTGACCGATCAGGGCGGCGACCATCCCATCGGCGGCGGCGGCAGCGGCACGGGCTTTACCGTGACCAGCGATGGATTTATTCTGACCGCACGACACGTAGGCGCCGGTTGGATGACCAGGTACGAATATCCAAACGACGCCAACGTCGGTGTCATCGGATATATGGGAACGGATAACCAGTTTCACCTCAGGAGCGATCAAACAACCGGCCAGCCAATCCAGTACAGACCGGCGACGAGCTGGGTTCCATCTCAGACCCGGCAGATGGGCAGTCTCGGACTCAGATACCCTGTCGAGGGCAGGCACGACTTTATCAACGTGACTTTCCCGGGAAACAAAACTCCCTTCCCCGCTAAGGTGGCCCGTGTTTCTGACCGTCACGATGTGACACTGCTCAAGATTGATGTTCCTTCGGCGGTACCAAAAGTCGAACTACATGATACTTATGAAACAACCCGGGCGGGCGATAACATAACGGTGCTCGGATACCCCGGCGTGTCGCCTATTGTCTATGGAGCCGTCAAGTCTCAGGATGTTTTCAATCGCGAGACCACCTACAAGGAGCTCCCCGACCCAAGCGTCACATCAGGCAATATTGGAAGAGTGGTGCGCAGCAAGGAAAGCTCGAAGGATGTCGAAGGCAGCACGTTTGGCGACGCGTATCAACTAACCGCAAACCCGGGCGGAGGCAATAGCGGGGGGCCGGTGTTCGACGATCGTGGCGGCGTGATAGGAATCTACTACGCGGGCAAAAGCGACGGCGGCGGCGCGCAAGTCTCGTTCGCCGTTCCGGTACGCTATGCCATGGAGTTGATAACTACAACTCCTCAGCAGTAGCGTTCACACGGACCTGAGAAATGGGCAGGTGAATCGCGCCGCCATGGTCGGCGCGGATTCACCTGCCTTAGAATTGGGAGAAGCAGATGAGTCGCGCAGCATTAATCAATTCATCGGTCGGTGATTATCGCCTGGTGGATTACATTGGCGCGGGAGGCATGGGCGAGGTCTACCGCGCAGTGCACTCCAAGATCGGCAGGGTCGTCGCGGTCAAGGTGCTGACTCAATCGGTTCCCAGCCCCAGCTTCATAACACGATTTCATAATGAAGCGCGGATACAGGCGAGCCTGCATCATCACAACATCGCCACGCTTTATGATTTTCTCGAGTTCAACGGCCAGCCTTGCATAGTAATGGAGTACGTTGACGGAGAGACGCTCACGGAACGTATTTCGCGTTTCGGCTCACTCCCGGTAGAAGAAGCCCTTTACATCTTTCAAACTGTAGCCGAGGCGATCCATTATATTCACGGCCAGGGCGTACTGCATCGCGACATCAAATCCAATAACATCAAGATCAGCTCCACCGGCGAGGTGAAGCTTCTCGATTTCGGAATCGCGAAATCCGGAGACACTCCCAGCATGACCCGCACGGGCGACGTCATCGGCACGCTCGAATACCTTTCACCCGAACAAGTCAAAGCCGGCAACGCCGACGCTCGATCGGATATCTGGGCTTTGGGTACCTTATTATATGAAATGATGACCGGGAATTTGCCCTTCAAGTCTCCGAACATCGGCGATCTCTGCGACAAAATCTGCAAGGCCCAGTTTGCATCGGTCTCGAGTTTGAATCCTTCGGTGCCGCACGAAGTCGAGGCCATCATTTTGCGCTGTTTGAAGAAGAAGCCCGCCGATCGCTATCAAACGGCGGCGGACGTGCTTCAGGATACAAAGCGAATCGCGTCGAAGGTCCCGGCGCCCCGGCTGAAAGGCACGAACGTGACTTCTTTAGTCGCCGGCGCAAAAAAGAATTCGTGGAAGCTCACGGCGCTCGCGGCCGCGGTGGTTGTCTTGATCGTCGGTATTTATTTTTTGCTGCCATCGTCCGATAATTCATCCGGTCGTTCCTCGGACTCGGGGAATATCAAGACGCAGACAAAAGCGCCGGATAAACAGACGGCAAATCAGATCTCGAAATCGGCTCCCGGATTGGAGCGCTATAGGATTGCGACGATGGACGGCACGGCAGTAGTTGAGCTGACCGGAAGAAATGGGAAACAGGTTGGCCAAACTCCATTCGAGTTCGATGCTCCGATCGGAGAACGATTCGATATGGTGCTCAAGCGTGAAGGCTTCAAGGAATTGCGCGACAATTTTACTGTGACCGTGAATAAGCGCGAATTCAATTATACTCTGACGAAGCAGTGAGGCGATGCGCAAAGCAAAACAGATATAATCAACGGGCGAAGTCCGACATTTTGTTCTTCACAGCAGTCCGTTGCCGCATCTAAACTAATCAAGCGAAGAACTGAGAAACTATGTTTACGTGGTGGAAAAAGTCGAAACAGAAACCGTCTGATCGGGACAGGTCACAGCAAAGAGTCGAACAAACCGAATCCGAATCAGACCAGTCTCGCGCGCCGGAATACGAAGTCGTCGTGAGCCTGCAAACTGATCCGGGATGTCAGCGCGAGCTCAATGAAGATCAAATCTTTTTTCACCGTCCGGACGATCCGGCTCTGCTCGAGAAAAAAGGATTACTGGTTCTGGTCGCCGACGGTATGGGCGGCCATTCTGCCGGTGAAGTGGCGAGCGGCATGGCTGTCGAGATAATAAACCGAGCCTACTTTGATGATGCGAGTAAACCCGGTCCGGCGTTGAAGAGCGCGCTTCAACAGGCAAACTCTGAGATTCACAAGGCCTCGCTTGGGCAAGACGGACTGAGAGGAATGGGCACAACCTGCACCGCGCTGGTGCTTCAAAACGGCTCGGCAGTCGCGGCGCACGTCGGAGACAGCCGCCTTTATCTGGTGCGCGGCGGGCAAATCTATCTGATGACCGAGGATCATTCGGAAGTGATGGAAATGGTCAAGCGCGGCTTGATAAGTCTCGAAGAAGCTCGTCATCATCCCGACAAGAACGTGATCCTCCGAGCCATCGGAAGTCACCCTGAAGTTCAGGTCTCGACCTGGGACGAGCCTTTCCCAACTCGCGGAGGCGATCGATTTCTATTGTGCTCGGATGGTCTTTATGATCTGGTGGAGGACGACGAAATCAAACGCGTCATCGAGCAGTCGGAACCGGCAGAAGCCTGCGAAAGCCTTATCGCACTGGCAAAAGAGCGCGGGGGGCACGACAATATCAGCGTCGCTGTTGTGAGCCTTGTTCCTCTGTCCGAATCGCGAACCAAACCCGTCCCGGAGACCCGAGAATTGGAGGCAGTAAAATGATCGGCCATCTCGTCGGCAACTATAAAGTCACGGATCAGATTGGCGAAGGCGGCATGGGCTCGGTCTTTCGCGGTATCGACCTAATGCTCGAACGCGAAGTAGCAATAAAAATGCTTCGCCCCGAGCTTTCTCGCCAACCCCACATCGTGGAGCGGTTCCGCTCAGAAGCAGTAACGCTGGCTAAGCTCAATCATCCGAACATCGCAACTCTCTATAGCTTCCTGCGACAGGGCGAAGACTTCTTCATGGTAATGGAATTCGTTCGCGGCGAAACGCTCGATAGCCTGATCGGAAAGTCGGGCGCGATGCCCTGGGAACGAGCTGTTGCCTTGTTCTCACAGGCGTTGGAAGGAATTGAACACGCGCACAAAATGGGAATAGTCCACCGCGATATCAAGCCCGCAAACATGATGTTGACCGAGACAGGGTCGATCAAGGTGATGGACTTCGGGATCGCGCGGGTGCTGGGAACAAACCGTTTGACCAAGACCGGACACCTGATCGGCACGGTCGAATACATGTCCCCCGAACAAGTTCGCGGTGAAGAGACCGATGCGCGGTCGGACATCTACTCGCTTGGGATTCTGCTCTATGAAATGCTGACCGGACGCGTGCCCTTCAACAGCAGCAGCGAGTACGAGTTGATGCGCTCTCATATCGAAGAAGCGCCAAAGCCTCCGGGGACTTTTGCCCCTCAGATTCCGCTCGTTGTCGAGCAGGCAATTATGCGCGCGCTGGCGAAAAAGCCGGAGGCGAGGCAACGAAGCGCGAACGAATTTCGGCTGATGTTGCCGCAAGTGGACGAAGACGAGGTCACAAAACCCGATTTCACACCTGCAACGACGCCGGCAAGTTATGTCACAAATCTAAGCGACACATTATTCGATGGCTCACTCGCCGGATCGGCTGTGAAAGAGACCAGGCTGGGCGACTCTCGAACTCCCCCGGCCGGTTATGCCGAGATCAAAGAAACCCGTCTCGCGCCGGATGCGCAGATGCAGACTGTGCAGCCCGGTTATCAGCAAACGCCTTCGTTTGTAGCTGCGCAGCCGCAAGCCGCGGGCGCGCTCGCATCGCTAATGAGCAAACTGAGCTGGAAGCATTATGCCGGCGCGGCAGCCATACTCGTCGCGCTCATAAGCTTGCCGTTTGTTCTGATTGGAGGCGGAGACAAGGCTGCAACGACTCAGCCTGCGACCGTTGGGCAGCCGTCGAAGGCGCCGCCGCCCGCGCCTGCACAGGACGCGGTGTCAAAACCCAATCCCGCTCAACCGGTAATTCCGCCAGCCGCTTCTTCAACGCCGGCGCCGACTGATGTTCAAGCCGATAACGCAAGCGGATCACCTGGCTCGAAGCCAACGCGCTCCGCGCGCTCCGGTGGCGGCACGACTGCGCGATCTTCCGACTCCACAGGCTCTCGCGCAAACGCGCAAGGGCGATCGCCATCGCAGGATCGAGAGAGCGCGCAAGATAGACGTAGTGAAAGTAACAAATCGGCCGCCGGTAAAAAGACCAAGACCGAACGAGTTGCTGAAGCCGCCGGCGCCGTCGGAGGCGCAATCAGAGGCTTGGGCGGACTCTTGAACAAGAGAAAGAAGAATTAGAGGCGTGTACCAGAGAATTCGCTGGTCCTGTATGGACGGTCCTCCGTGGCCGCCCCTCCCTGGAGCAAGCGCTTCCTCACAAGGGGCGGCCACGGAGGACCGCCCATACAGGAGTACCCTTGATTGATAACGATCGAGCAGGCTTGAGAAGCTCAACCCTGGGCGTGTCTTAATTTGGACTGCGGCGGCAAGGTACTCCGAGACGCCGCTTTTGTATGGTGGTTGAATTGACCGGAAAAGGAAAGCGGCGTCTCGGAGTACCTTGCCGCCGCAGTCCAAATTAAGACACCGCTCAACCCCGCGTCCCGGAAGGCGACGCGTTCACGAACCATTTGAAACGAGATTGAAACAATGCAAGCAGGAAACGTGATCGGCAACTACAAGGTCATCGACAAAATTGGCGAAGGCGGAATGGGCGCCGTATTCAAGGGCATCGATCTGATGCTCGAGCGCGAAGTGGCCATCAAGATGCTTCGTCCGGAACTGGCCAGCCAACCGCAGGTCGTCGAACGGTTTCGCTCCGAAGCGGTCACGCTTGCCAGGCTGAATCACCCTAATATCGCGACGCTCTATAGTTTTCTGCGCCAGGGCGAAGACTTCTTCATGGTCATGGAGTTCGTCCGCGGTGAAACACTCGACAGCCTGATCAGGCGATCGGGAGCGATGTCGTGCAATCATGCGATTACGTTGTTTTGTCAGGCGCTCGAGGGAATCGATCACGCGCACCGGATGGGGATCGTTCATCGCGACATAAAGCCCGCTAACATGATGCTGACCGAGATGGGCACGCTCAAAGTGATGGACTTCGGCATCGCTCGGGTTCTGGGCACCTCTCGAATGACCAAGCAGGGCAACATAGTCGGTACGATTGAATACATGTCACCCGAGCAGGTCCGCGGCCAGGAAACCGATGCCCGATCGGACATTTATTCGCTTGGAATACTTCTATATGAAATGCTCACCGGCCGCGTGCCGTTCTCATCCGACAGCGAATATGACCTGATGAAGATGCAGATCGAGAGTGCGCCTCCGCCCCCTCGAGTCTTCTCGAATCAAATTCCTCAACCCGTCGAGCAGGCGATCATGCGAGCGCTGGCCAAGAGGTCCGAGGCACGGTTCCAGGGAGCCGGCGAGTTTCGCGACGTTTTGTCGAGCGCGATCGGCATCCCTGTCGCACCTACGCCGCACACACCGCCCATACCCGTGCTCGGAACCGTACCCCTCGCTTCGGCGCCAGGTATGCCTTCAGCGGCGCCCATGGCGGAGCAGCCAATCGCGCCGCACTCGATTGCCGAACAACCGAAAGAGACTCGATTGGCAGGCGGCGATTCCGCAGCGGGATTGAGCGATCAGATTAGGCAGACTCGATTGGCTGACCAGCAGAGTTCGGGCCCTGTGTACGATTCGTTCCAGACATCGGCTCCGTCCGCTCCTCCGCTCGCGAAATCAAACGTGAAGCTTTTGATCGGCATCGCCGCTGTTGTCGTCGTCGCGATTATTGGCGCCGCCATTTTTCTACTCACTAGCGGCACGAAGACCGGCAACTCGCCCGCGGCTACCCCGTCGGCTAAGCCCATTCAATCCGCGACTCCGCCAACGTCGCCGTCAACCGGAGTGAGTCAGGCTCCAGCTCAGACGCCGGCGCAAGTGCCCGCTCCTTCGCAAAGTCAGGCCCCGGCACAACTCGGACCCGCGAGTTCCCAGACCGACCGGGTCGTCGGATCTGAAACGCCAGGGACGACCACGCCGGGCGCCGCGGCGGCGCCGACGAAGGTTGCGAAGACGCGAAAAGAAGGTGATGCCGACGCGGCTGCTCGCAAGGAAAAGGAACGAAAGGCCGCCGAGGCTCGAAGGCTTCTCAATCAGTGAGGTGTCTCGTTCGAGACATGTAGGGCGGCCCTCCGTGGCCGCCCCAGACGGCGTCGTTTCATACTCGACGCCAAGGACAGATAAGGTATTGGTCTCGACTCTGGGGCGGCCACGGAGGGCCGCCCCGACATGATGCGATCGAACATGATGCGATCGAACATGATGCGATCGAACATGATGCGATCGAAGATCAGTGGGAGAAAGCTCCATGTCGAATCAATCGAATACCCCGACGCACTACTCGCTGCCGCGCGTAGTCTTTGCCGCCGGCGCGTTTGTCGTCGTGACGCTGATAACTGCGAACGTCGCTCACATGCAGGGCAAGAAGCCTTATGACCAGGGGACGTTGTTGCGCGTCGTGCAACTCAATGCTCTTCCAACGAGCGAAGTGGTCGAAAAGATCAACGAGCGCGGCGTCGATTTTCAGATGACCTCGCAGCTTGA
Organism: Blastocatellia bacterium; assembly: GCA_035607285.1. Taxonomy (GTDB): domain Bacteria; phylum Acidobacteriota; class Blastocatellia; order UBA7656; family UBA7656; genus Onstottus_A. The sequence continues at coordinate 21,337 of DATNBZ010000151.1, forward strand.
GTCGGAGTTTCGATCGGCCGGCGCGCGGCCGGAAGTTATACAGGCAATGCGCTCCAACTACCGCGCCTCAACCGCGCAGCCTCCTCGCGATACGAGGCCTAACAACAGGCCTTCGAACAACGTTCCCGCGGGTCCTCCGCTTTCAAAAAGCGAGATCATCACTATGTTGCAAGGCGGACTTCCGACAGCGCGAGTCGAACAGTTTGTCGAAGCGCGCGGTGTGAATTTCGCCATCACTCCTCAGATCGCTCGCGAGATCAAGGAAGCGGGCGGCAACAACGCGTTGATCGGCGCCATCACCGCGAAGGCCAGCGAACCGGCTCCCTCGAGAGTGAACACACCGGCTCGCCGTGCCGTTCCGGCGGGACCGGACTACGATGAGTTGACGGATAAGGCAGTCGCAGCGATGCAGGCGAACAATCACTACGCGGCGATAACCCTCCTGCAGCAGGCAGTCAATGTGGACGCGTCAAAGCCGCAGGCTTACGGATTACTTGGATTCGCCCAGCTCTACGGCAGTCACGATACGCTTGCGGCCGAGCGCTCAATGCGAGCGGCCATCGAACGCGGAGGCGGAGCGCCGTTTCGCGTTTATCACGACCACGACGGCTTCTTTAAAACGTTCTGCCAGGGATCACTCTTCGTATCCAGAAGCACCGTTACTTTCAAGGGTGACGACGGCAATCACACGTTCGAAGCTAATCGCGGTGATATCAAGGAAGCGAAACCCAATGGTTTTGTCGGATCGCAGTACGGTGCGTTTCACCTCAAGGTAGTCGTCGGGTCGGGAAAGCCGAATAACTACAACTTCGCGCCGGCTACTAGACAAAAGTCTGAAGCAAACCTGATTATTGGTTTAGTAGAAAGCCGCCAATAGGCGGCAGCGGAACAACGAAACGCCGCATCGAATACGAGGTTCAAATACTAAGGGTGGGAACAAAGGGGTAGGACTAATGATAGGCAGTGTAGTCGGCAACTATAAGATCATCGATAAGATCGGCGAAGGTGGAATGGGCGCCGTCTTCAAAGGCGTGGACCTTATGCTCGAACGCGAGGTGGCGATCAAAATGCTTCGCCCCGAGCTTGCGTCACAACCGAACGTCGTCGAGCGCTTCCGCACGGAGGCAGTGACACTCGCGAAACTGAATCATCCAAACGTAGCTACTCTCCATAGCTTCTTCCGGCAGGGCGAAGACTTTTTCATGGTTATGGAGTTCGTGCGCGGTGAAACCCTGGACAGCATGATCCGGCAACACGGCGCGATGCCGTGCGATCAGGCGGTGGAATTGTTCTCGATGGCGCTCAAGGGAATCGATCACGCTCACAAAATGGGAATCGTTCACCGCGACATCAAACCGGCAAACATGATGCTGACCGATACCGGGTCGATAAAGGTGATGGACTTCGGGATCGCGCGAGTTCTGGGCACCGATCGAATGACCCGGGCCGGTCACTTGATCGGGACCGCCGAGTATATGTCGCCCGAGCAAGTCCGAGGCGAAGAGACCGACGCGCGCTCCGATATTTATTCGCTCGGCATCCTGCTTTACGAAATGCTGACCGGCCGCGTGCCGTTCAACAGCACGAGCGAGTATCAGTTGATGCGCTCGCAGATCGAGGACGCGCCGGCGCCTCCCCGAACTTTTTCACCGAATATCCCGCTCGGAATCGAACAGGCAATCATGCGCGCGCTCGCAAAGAAGCGCGAGGCTCGGTATCAGAGCGCAAGCGAGTTCCGCAAGAGCCTATTGCAACGGACCACCGGCGCACCCGCCACGAGTCCGCTCGAGAACGCGCGGATCAACACGGGTCGAACCGGCGGCGGCGATTATGTAACTCCTGCACCAATGGGCGCGGAGACGATACCCCTGATTCCGCCACCGGCTATGGTCCTCAAGGAAACACGCCTCGGCGCTGCCGAAGGTTACACGCCTGCTGTCACCGGAGCTCAGGTCAATCAAATCAAGGAGACACGCCTTGGTCAGCTTGATGTTGCCACACCTTATTCGCAGACGCCGGGCGCCTACGCACAGCAGCCGGCTCCGCAGCAAACGCCCGCGCAGGCTTCGCTGCTGAGCAAGCTCAATTGGAAGCACTATGCCGGGGCCGGCGGGTTGTTGGTAGCAATCATCGCTCTGACTTTTGCATTCGCCGGAGGCGGCAGCAAGCCTCCCGCTCAGCCGCCAGCCGTTCAGCCTCCAGCATCAAGCGCACTGCCCCCGGTTGATTCGACACCAACGCCGAGCACACAACCCGCTTCGGGACAGCCGATGGTTGTGCCTCCACCCGGCGCTCCAGTGAGCCAGCCTTCGTCGGGCGGTGTGAGCTCCGGCAGCGAACGAGCGAGGGACAATCGCGCCCAAAGAAACGCTAACGGGGCTTCGTCGGCGGCCGCGACCGAAGCGCCACCGGTTCAGGAACCCGTGCACGTCGCACAGCCGGCGGCTCCGCAGAAACAGGACAAGGCTGCTTCGACCAAGCCGGCTGAAAAGACTGAGACCGCCAAGGCAGACGAGAAGAAGGATGAAAAGAAGCCGGGCGGGATCGGCGGAGCGATCAAAGGCGGGTTCAAGAAGCTATTCGGCGGCGGCGACAAGAAGAAGGAAGAGAAGAAGCCTTAGCGGTCGATTTGGAGTGCGGCGGCAAGGTACTCCGCGACGCCGCTTTTGTCTGATCATTGAATCGATCGAGAAGGCAAAGCGGCGTCGCGGAGTACCTTGCCGCCGCACTCCAAATTAAGACACAGGTCGGACTCGAATGCTTGCGCGGCTCCGCGGTCAGTTCAACTCCACGGTCTGCCTGTAAGTTGGTATCAAAGCTTCCCAACCAAGTTCTTTAATGATTCGATCGCGCAACGCGCCCGCCGAATCCAGCTCGCCGTGGACAACAAAAGTCTTCCGCGGCGGACGATTGAATCCACGCAGCCATCGCATTATCTCGTCCGAGTCAGCATGCGCTGATAAGCTGCTCATGCTCTCTACGTGCGCGCGAACCGGCACCATCTGACCATGAATTCTTACTTCCCTTTCGCCGTCCTGCATTCTCCGGCCGCGAGTGCCGACTGCCTGGTATCCAACAAAGACCACCGCGCTCGCCGGATCGGGCAACCACTGCGCAAGGTGATGAAGCACACGCCCGCCGGTCGCCATCCCGGATGCTGAAATAATAATCGCCGGACCCTGAACGCTGTTGAGGGCTTTCGAGCCGTTGCGACCTTGTACAAGGCTGAAGTTGCGAGTCGCCAGCGGGTTCTTCCGCAGATTCCGAATTCGCTGCATGTCCAGATCATGATCTTCGCTGTGCCTCAGGTATAAGCGCGTTGTCTGAGCGCCCATCGGCGAATCGACCGCGACCGGAAGAACCGGAATGCGCCCTTCATCTTCAAGCTCACGAATGTAGTAAACCAGCAACTGAGTTCGGCCGACCGCGAAAGCCGGAATGATCAGCTTGCCTCCACGCTGCGCGGTGGCGTTTATGATCTCCGCCAACCGCTCTTTCGGATCGGTGCGATCGTGCAGCCTGTTGCCGTACGTCGATTCGATCAGCAAATAGTCGGCTTCGATCTCAGGCGCGGGATCATTCAATATCGGTTCGTTGTAGCGGCCGAGATCCCCCGAGAACACTATCTTGAGCGGTTCACTATTTGGTTCTGTAATCCGGACCTCGATAAAACTGGACCCGAGTATGTGGCCGGCGTGAATGAAACGCGCGGCGATGAATTTGTTCAAGCGCACGTCTTCCTCGTACTGAACGCCGTGCACCTGCTTGAGCGTCCGAGCTGCGTCCTGCTCGGTGTACAAAGGAAGCGCGGGACTATGCCGCGAGAACCCCTTCCGATTCGCGTAATCGGCATCCTCTTCCTGAAGCCTCGCCGAGTCGGGCAACAAGATTTTCAGAAGGTCAGCCGTAGCCGTCGTCGCGTAAACCGGACCGGTGAATCCATCGCGGACCAACCGGGGCAGATAGCCCGAGTGATCAATGTGAGCGTGAGTGAGCAGGGTCCACGTTATCGAAGCCGGATCGACAGGGAGCGCGTCCCAATTGCGCGAACGGAGTTGCTTGAGCCCTTGAAAGAGGCCGCAATCAATCAGAACACGGCTACCGTGAACGTCGAGAAGATACTTGGACCCGGTGACAGTTTCAGCCGCGCCCAGAAACTGAAGAGTTGCCATAGTGCGGTCACACTAACAAACACAGTGAATGGCGAGCAAGCAATTGGTACTCTGCTTGCTGGGAGGACTATCCGAAAAAAACATCTTGACTCCTGTTCAACTCGACGTATACTTAACAGCGTTAAGTGAGAGGACATCGTTAACGGTATGGGCACGCAGCAGAGACGAGCGAGAGAAAAGGAAGCGCTTCGGCAGGAGATTCTCGATGCCGCGCGCGAGCTGTTTGTGAAGGAGGGCTACGAGAACGTCTCGATGCGGCGCGTGGCCGAGAAGATCGAGTATTCGCCGACAACGATCTACCTTTACTTTGAAGACAAGGCTGCGCTGCTCTACGCCATCTGTGAAGAGACTTTTGCGAAACTCGCCAAGCGAATGGAAGCCATCACCAGGGACAACTCGGATCCCATCGAGGCTCTTAGAGCGGGGTGTCGCGCCTATGTCGATTTCGGTCTGAAAAACCCGAACCATTACAAGGTGACCTTTATCAACCACCCTCAACATCCGCGCGACGATCAGCGCCACCTGAAAGAGGCGTCGATGGGGATGAAGGCTTACGGGAACTTGCTGGCCGCGGTCGACGCCTGCATCAAGGCGAAGAAGTTTCGCGAGACAAATGTCGAGGCGGTCACCCAGTTGATCTGGGCCGGCGAACACGGAATCACCTCGCTTTTGATTACCATGCCGAACTTTCCCTGGGTGAAAAAAAACGAGCTAATTGATCTTATGATTGATACTTTGATTAATGGCCTGCGGGCCTGAAATTTTTTTGGAACCCAGGTTAACACTGTTAACGTACTAAGAGTCGTTAATGAATCGACGGGTGTAAACCGGAGCCCGAACCGGAGAATGGCAGGAAGTGAGTTCTGAGGGAGTGGTTGAGATCAGGATGTAAGCGATCGAGTCGTGAATAATGCGCTTGCCGTCGAGTTTGACTGGTAGCCACAGGTCGAAAAATGACCGCCGGCGCGCTTAAACGGAATTTGGTCTAAAGCTCATACGGAGAGGAAGGAGTCTAGTAATGAAACGATTAGTTAGTTCCATGATCCTGGGATTGGTTCTCGCGACGGGGCTCGCGATTGCCTCGCCGGTGTCCGCGCAAGAGGTCAGCCGAACAGTCACCATAACGCGCGATAGCAAAGTCGGAAGCCAGGCGCTGGTAAAGGGTGATTACTCTGTCAAGTTTGTCGAGGGCAAGGACGGCGAGCTTGTTGTTCTCAAGGGAAGGAAAGAGATCCTCAAGGCGACCTACAAAGTAATCAAGCTGGATCAGCCCGCGTCCGACAATTCAGTAGCCTACTCGGCCAACGCCGATGGGTCGTTCCGTGTAAAGCGGATAGAGTTCAAGGGCAAGAACGAAGCAATTGCGATTGATTGAACCGCTGGTGTGCATGCAAATCAGAACAGCGTGTGATTCCGCTGTTCTGATTCTGGGAAAGGGCGATCCCACAGGTGGGCATCCACTCAAATGGATTCCATCAGGGTTCGCCCTTTTTTGTGTCCAAACTGAGTGATCCCGCCGATTAAGCTGCCCGGACGACGTGGCACGCCATTTGGCTCATACTCCTTCGCGCATTTCCTGCTGCACCGGTGTCGTTAGAGGATATTGTTAACAGAACGACGACGCGAACGTTTGAAAAACGTGGAACGCGGTGTACACTTTACGATTGCGTGTAAGGGTTTTGCTTATTGAAATTGCCGTCGCTTCATTATCGGGACTTTAATGAAACGACCGCTTCGGAGTTGTCGTATCAACCATTTGACCAAATGAGCGCTCGACAACTTTGGTTATCGTCTAGATGGTTCAAAAGACGTAAGGCCGGGAATCGCACCGGGACATTGCATCTTGAGAGGGAGTCTATGAGTTCACTTTTACGACAGGTTCGTCAATCCAGCCGCACTATCGCGGTCGCCTCGTTAACCGCGCTGCTCACGGTCGGATCCCCAATGGCAGGATTCGCGCAGTACGGAATTGTTGCACGAGGCCAAACGCAGACGGTTCCTCCCACGCAACAGCAGCCGGTTCCTACAACGACTCAGGAACAAACTACGCCGGGACAGAATCCGATCACCAAGCCAATAACTCAGTCTCCGGATGTACCGCCCGACCGTGTTGGCGTGAGGACCGGAGACGTGCAGTCACTGACAATGCAGGATGCGATCACGCTGGCTCTCCAGAACAATCTCGACATCGAGCAGTTCCGGCAGGGCGTAAGGATTGCCGATCGGAATCTCTATTCGTTGAAGGGCATCTACGACATCCTCTCGACATCCGACGTCAACTACCGCAGCACGACTCAGCCGGTCGTCTCTATATTCGGAGGCGGCGGCACCACTTCGTCACTGACTCAAAAGTCGCTTAATTACAACTTCACCACCAGCCAGTTCATGCAGCAGACCGGCGGTTATTGGGAAGTCGATTTCAACAACAGCCGAACGGTCACCAGTTCGACGGCGTCGCTTCTGACAACGCAATACAATCCGACGCTTACGCTTCAATTCACGCAGCCGCTGATGCGGAACTTCGGGATTGACCAGAACCGACATCTGATTCAAATCGCGCAAAAGACTCTCGACTTGTCGGACAGCCAGTTCCGTCAGCGAGTAATTGAAATCATCAACTCGGTGCAGCGCGGTTATTGGGACCTGGTGTTTGCAATTCGGAACGAGAAGATTGCGCGTGAGTCGGTTGAGCTTGCCAAGCAGCAGCTCGACAATAACAGCAAGATGGTCGATGCCGGTACGCTCGCGCCGATCGAGCTCCGGTCTACGGAGGCTCAACTAGAAACCGCAAAGGGAAATGTAATCCTTGCCTTGCAGGGGATCACGACCGCTGAGAACGCGCTGAAGGTGCTGTTGCTCAAGGACCCGGCCGACAAGATTTGGTATTCAGCGATCGCGCCCACCGACGAGCCGCAGTTTAATAAGCCAAGCTTCGACCTCGATGAGGCGACAAGGTTGGCGCTGAAGAATCGGCCCGAATTGGAGCAGATGCGGCTTCAGACCGAGCAGAAGAACATCGATATCAAGTACTACACCAACCAGACCAAACCTCAGATCGACTTTGTCGGCAACTATGGAAGCACCGGATTGGCGGGCACGCCTTCGACAATCGTAAGCGGCAGCTCGGGGTTTGACCCGACAACACAGGGCCTGCTGGACAACTTGAATCTCGCGCTCAACAAACTCAACCTCAATACGTTCAACCCAACGCCCCCGACAGCTCGCGCGCTCGGCGCGAACGTGTTGGACCGATTCAACGGCGGTTATTTTCAAGCGCTGCACAACCTCTTCACCAACGACTTCAAGTCATACCAGGTCGGCGTGCACTTCAGTTTTCCGTGGCGCAATCGCACCGCCGAGGGCAACCTGGGACGCACGCTCGCGGAGTCCAGACAACTGGATGCGCGGCAGCGTCAACTTGTCGAATCGGTCGGTGTAGATGTGCGAAACGCGCTCCAGGCGGTCGTCGCCTCGAGACAACGATTCGAAGCTGCGCAGGCGGCCGAACTTGCTTCTCTGGCTCAATACAACGGCGAACAGGAAAGATATCGGGCAGGGCTCTCAACCAACTTCGTTGTGCTTCAGCGCCAAACTGATTTGTCGGTGGCCAAAGGAAACACAGTGCGGGCGCTCACCGACTACAACAAGGCATTGGCCGATATGCAACGGGTCACGGGAATGACGTTGGTCAGCAACAACGTTCAGATCTCCTCACAAGACACAACGAAGTAGATCTGATTCAACGCTCGGGGAATGTGAAGGGTGGCTTCAACGCCACCCTTTTTCATTGATGCGGGATTTGAGAGATCGAGGCCTGCTGTTGACCTGAACTCATCTACAAAAGACTGTCGATCTGATCGCGATCCGGTTGGGCGAGCTCGATGAAGTCGACACTGAACCCTTCCTGAAATCTATGATCCGTCACCAGGCCGGCCGCGCAAACCTGATGCCCGTTGGGAAGACGAAATTGCAAGCTGACGCGAGACCCGGTCACCGGAGGAACATAGCTTTCGACGAACACTCTCTGTGGCGTCAGATTTGATATCCGGCAATCCCTGCTGCTCCCGTTCAGCTCGCAACGGGCGCGTAAGAAATTTCGCAACTGAAGACTATCTTTAGCAGAGGCACAAGCACCCACGGCACTCATAACTTTGGTTCTCCTTTAATCATGGTTCTTTAGGGTCCCCGAAGACTCCTGAGACCAGCTACGCCAAGCCTTATAGAATACTCCACGCAGCCGGACTGCGACAACACGAAACTCGATCTGGTCCAGATTCGGTAGTGGGATATTAGCGTGTTGCCAGCAAGCAGTCCTCTGCGTCCCCGGCCTCCTCTGCGGTTTTCCTGCTGAGTGGCTCGGAATCAACCGCAGAGGACGCCGAGGACGCAGAGGAGAAACGCGAATGTGAGCGAGCGACACACTATCACCCCACGACCCCAGATTCATGTTGTTATCCGTTTGCGCTTATGTAAAATTCCATAAGGGACACATCAGGAGGATGGGTCGTCATCCCGGCGCCACCTTCTGATCAGTTCCGAGGTCTTCATGCCCGGCAAAGAGATTTTACAATTAGGTAATCCTCTCCTATGGCAGCAGTCCGCACGGGTCGGCGAGCCAAGGTCGTCGGAGACGGGCCGGCTCATAAGCGACCTGAGCGACACGCTGGCTGCGTTCCGCGAGACGACCGGTTACGGAAGAGGCATTTCAGCGCCGCAGATTGGAGCACTGAGACGAGTGATCTTCATTCGAATGGCGCCGGGAGGCTTTTGCGGCCCGCTCGTCAACCCGGAGGTTGTGTGGGCCGGCAGCAATACAATGGAATTATGGGACGATTGTTTCAGCTTTCCAGACTTACTGGTGCGGGTCCGCCGAGCTGCGGAAATCCGTGTCACCTATGAAGACGACCGCGGGTTGAATCACACGTTGCAAGCCGAAGGTGATCTATCAGAGCTACTGCAGCACGAGATTGACCACCTCGATGGTATACTTGCTGTTCAACGAGCGATTTCACCCCAGGCGTTCGCGACTAGAAACGAGTGGGAGCGCAGCTTTAGAAGGTAGGGTGGCGCCGCGCGAACGAAGAAGCGGAAAACTTTTCAGACTTTTGACCAGCAAAGATAGTCTGAAGAGGCGGAATTGAAGTAAAACATTTCTTCGCGCCGAAGCACGAACGAGTCGCCACGACGGACGAGTTCCTGCCTTCCAGCACGGTTCCGTAATTGAGATTCAGAATTTGCCACAGAAGGAATTGGCGCCTGTGGCGCTGGCGGCGGCGGCCGACTGCCAGTCAACTCGGAGGAGGAGAGTAAGCTATGGCGAGTCTAAGCTACGATGAAGCTGCCCACTTGCTCAGAAGGGCGGGCTTTGGCGGAACACCAGATGAAATTGACGACCTCTCATCACGCGGGCGCGAGGGAGCGGTTGATTTTCTGATCAACTTCAACCAGATCGACAATACGTCGATGCAGAACTTGCTTACTGCAAGCTTTGACTTCTCGGACTTCGGGAACAACGACAAGTTCAACAACGGCGAAATTCGCCGATGGTGGTTCACGCGGATGGTTGCCACCAAGCGGCAGTTTGAAGAGAAGATGACTCTCTTCTGGCATAACCACTTCGCGACCTCCAGCTCAAAGGTGCAGGACGTTTTCATGTACAACCAGAACGTACTGCTTCGGGCCAACGTGTTCGGCAAGTTTGACGACTTGCTTCTAAAAGTCTCGCAAGACGCCGCGATGCTTATCTGGCTGGACAACATCACCAACGTGCTTGGCAAGCCCAATGAGAATTTTGGCCGCGAGCTCCAGGAACTATTCTCAATGGGCATCAATGATGTGGTGACCGGGGAACAGAACTACACCGAACAGGATGTGAAGGAGGTCGCTCGCGCCTTCACCGGATGGGACTATCAGAGACGAGTGCCGTTCACCTTCCAGCTCAAGGCCAACCAGCACGACAACGGCACGAAAACGATCTACGGCCAGCAAGCGAACTTTTCAGGTGAGGACGTGATTACGATCATCAGCGCGCGTGCGGCTACGGCGCGCTACCTTACGTGGAAATTGTTCAACTTCTTCGTCTACCCGGTGACAACAAGCGCCGCCGACAAGAGCACGATTGACAAGTTCTCGAAGGTCTATCTCAATAACAACCACTCAATCAAAGAGCTTGTTCGCGCGATCTTCACGTCGGATGAATTCTACAGCAGCCGTGCGTTCTTCTCTCTCATAAAGCAGCCTGCAGAACTGGTGGTGGGAGCGGTCCGTATGTTGGGCGGAACCTACAACCCGGGTTCAACGGTGACGGCCGGCTCGCGCACGTCAAACACGCTCGCACAATTGTCACGCAACATGGGCCAGGATATGTTCGCTCCACCCGACGTTGCAGGATGGGATATGAACCTTGCGTGGGTAAACACCGCAAGCATGCTCGAGCGATTCAACTTCGCAAACACCTATGTGACCAACCGCAACACGACCAATCCGGGAGTATTTGTTACTGCCGATCAACTCCGGACCATGACCAAAGCATCCAGCAAAAAGACGGTGAAGAAGTTCCTTGTCAGGCTGGGGCCTTTGAGTACCGACGCGCTCGGAACGCTGCGGACCTATCTTGAGACAGGCGACAATGGGCAACCGGTGACCTTCGTCAACGACGATGCAACTATCGATAAGAAGATTCGCGGCCTTGTTCATCAGATCATGTGCTTGCCGGAGTTTCAGCTCAACTAAATAGCAATTTGCGCAGCCGATTCGGACCAACCTGGAGGAGGACTTATGGCGATAAACAGAAGACAATTCATCAAGCGAAGCGCGGGAGCGGTGAGCGTGAGCCTGGTCCTGCCCCGGTTCTGGATGGGCAACGCGGCATTGGGCCAGACGATTGCCGCCGATCCTAACCGCAAGATCTTCGTCGTGATCCAAATGGCCGGCGGGAACGACGGACTCAACACGGTAGTGCCCTACACTGATTCTCACTACCAGAGTCTTAGACCGGTGATCGGTTTCAAGGACACCGAGCTCAAGGATGAGAACGGCAACTCGACAATCCTTGGAAACGACCCGTTCGCGCTGAATCCGGCTATGAGCGAGCTAAAGTCATTGTACGACGCAAAGAGGGTTGCAATCGTCCTGGGCGCCGGTTACCTGAACCCCAACCTCTCACATTTCTTTTCGCAGGACATCTGGCAGACAGCCAATACCAGCGCCTCTGGAAATGGCTGGCTCGGAAAGTACGCCGATCAAAAACTGGTTGGACAATCAGGATTGTCGGCAGTATCCATCGGAAGCTCGTTACCCAAAGCGCTTTATGCGGACAAGGTCGTAGTACCCAGCATCGCGCCCGCGAACGGAGCCGATCCGTTCGCTCTTTATGCGTATCAAACCGACGCGCGGTTCGCCGGCGACAAGAACAATCAACTGAATACCTTCAAGGCTACGAATTCGCGGAGTTTCGATTCCTCGACCTTTGTAGGCGCGTTAGCGAAGGCCGGGTTTGATGCCGAAGAAGGCGCCGCTCAACTGCGAGCCGCGGTTGCGGCTTACACTCCGGGTGCAACATATCCTACGAACAATACGCCTTCCGCAACCGCGGTGCAGTTCGCGTCGGCGCTGAAGATGGTAGCGCAGATCGTCACCACTATCCCTGATGCAAATCTCCTCTACGTGCAGCTCGGCGGTTTCGATCATCACTCGCAGGAGATCGGTACAACCGCAGACAATTTCACCGATAAAACAAAAGGCCAGCACGCTGTGTTGTTGAAAGCCCTGTCGCTTGGAGTGAAGACATTCTATGACGATATGGCCGCTCACGGGCTCGCGGACAACGTGGTGATGATGACCTGGTCGGAGTTTGGAAGGCGTCCCAACGAGAATGCGTCGAAGGGAACGGATCACGGAACGGCGTCGCCAATGTTGGTGATCGGGAATCCCGTTCACGGCGGGCTGTTCGGCCAACAACCCTCGCTTACGGATCTGGATAGCGCCGGTAACATCAAATTCAAAGTCGATTTTCGGTCGACGTATGCGACGATTCTCGACAAGTGGCTCGGCGCGGATTCGCAGTCGATACTTGGAGCGAAGTACGACGATTTGGGATTTCTTTGAATTAGAGTGAGGATCGGTGGTGCGGTCGAAGCGCCATCCTTCAACTCACCGCAAACGTTTGCCCTGCGTCCTCGATCAGGCTCGACGTTCGCGCCTCGTCAATCGCGAGCGTGCATTACTAAGGATGTTCCGCTATGCCAAGGCTGAATGGCACACGAAAACTCCAGGCAATAATTCTGGTCCTTTTTGTAACCTCCGTCGCTTACGCAAAGATCACCGGCCCGGATGCCGGTTACACGGATGCCCCGGGAGATCTCGGTAATTGCACCGCTTGCCACGATAGCTTTGAGATTCCAAACGTCGGTCCGGGCAGCATCAATTTGACCGGCGCACCCGCGGTCTATAACCCGGGCCAGCAGTATACTCTTTCGATAACCGTCCAACAGAACAACCGTCACCGGTTCGGATTTCAGCTTACCGCGATCGATCAGAATGGTAATCGCGCCGGGACCCTGGCGCCTTTAAGTTCGGACTCCCAAATCAATCCGGAGACTGGAGTCGGTGGCAGACAATACATTGAACACACCGAAATAGGAACCACGGCGACCGGCGCCAGCAGCAGAACGTGGGTCATTCGGTGGACGGCTCCTTCAACCGATGTGGGAACGGTAGGCTTCTGGTTTGCCGGCAACGCGGCTAATGACAGCGGGGACAATCAGGGTGACTACATCTACACGAAGCACGTTACAACCGATTCCCCAACCAGTAACGTGACTGTCGCTCTCGTTTCTCAGCCCGGCGGCCTGGTTCTGCCCGCAGGCTCTCAGTACATGCTCAGTTGGAGCGTGACCGGTGTGTCCAATATCGACAACGTTGAGGTTCGATATTCGACCGACGACGGCGCTACCTTCCCGATATCGAATCAGGTTTTCTTCACAACCGATCCTTCGGTCACAAGCATCAACTGGACGATTCCTAATACTCCGACAACACACGGAGCGGTTCGCGTTTTAGTCGGCAAGAAATCCGGAGACGCAGTCCAGGTTCTCAGCAGCTCTTTTACGATTACCGGCGACGGAAGCGTCTCGTTGCCCGCGATCTCCAGCGCCAGCGCGAGCGCGAAGAAGCTGTTTGTGTTCGGCCAGAATTTTGGGAACGGCGCGATCGTCGAACTCAATGGGAACGACCAGGCTACATTGAACGACGACGGTGATCCGTCGCACTTCCTCAGATGTAAGAAAGGCGCCAAGAAAATCGCGCCGGGATCGACCGTTACCCTCACGGTGCGCAATCCAGACGGCACGCGCTCTGCGCCGTTTACGTTCAATCGTCCGCCGGATTAAACATACCCCGCGGGACTTTCCAGCCTTGGCTATTTTGCAAACCAACGTCAATTCAATATAATCACGCTGCCGCCGCGCACTCGTCTTATGGAGATCATCAATCGCATACCGCGAATGATATCGATCGGTCGCGATCTGCGAGTCCAGAAAAAACGGATCGGGTTAGTTCCAACCAGCGGCTCACTTCACGAAGGCCACTTATCGCTGACGACTCGTGCTCGCGAGTTGTGCGATACAGTCGTAATTTCAATCGTTCCATTTCAATTGGGCGTCGATATCCCGGAGACTCCTCCCGTTAATCTCGCGCGCGATGCAGAACTGGCTTTCACCCGCGGCGTGGATTTCATTTTCGCGCCCTCGGCAACCGACGTGTTCCCCGACCGGTTTCTGACCCGCGTGAGCGTGGATGGGCTGAGTGAAAAGCTCGAAGGCGCCGGCCGCCCCGGGTACTTCAGCGGGGCGACAACCACGGTTAACAAAATGCTCAACATTGTTCACCCACACTTTCTCGTGTTAGGGCGCAAGAACGCTCAGCAAGTCGTCGCGGTGAAGCGAATGCTCCGAGAGCTTTCAATCGACGTCGAGATTGTGGTCTGTCCAACGGTGAGAGAGGAGGACGGGCTCGCGTTGTCGTCGAGCAACGCTTCCCTGCCGACCGAAGCGCGCAAGGCCGCCATTGTCCTGCGCCGCGCGCTCGAGCGCTGCCGATCTCTGTCGAATTCCGGCGAGCGCGATGCCGGCCGGCTGACCGCCTCGATGCGCGCGATGTTGGAAGCAGAGCCGATGGCTCGAATTGACTACATTGCCGTTACAGATACCGACGAGCTTAATCAACTGGATGTGATTTCGAGCGACGCTCCCGCGCTTGTATCAATCGCGGCGTATATTGGCGACACGCGCCTGACAGACAACATCGTGCTGAATGGAGAGTTGTGAGCGTCATGATCTTTGCGCGCTTTGCGGTCCTTTGCGAGCTTTGCGCTAAAGTTCTTTCTGTTTCCGCGCAAAGCTCGCAAAGAACCGCAAAGACGCAAAGACAGATCAGGATGCTTTCAAAATCGAGTATAGAAGTCCCAACCCGGCTCGAAGAATGCAACTTTCTTTAGTACCAACATCGGCTCAACAGTCGTCAGATAACTCAAGCTCTGTCCTGGCGCGAAGTTCAGCGCTTCCTTCAAAGCGGACCCGACCCTTTCTCGAAAAGGCCTCCTCAAGCTTTTGACTCGAGCATATTTGCGGTACTTCATCAGATAACTCACGGCCTTCTTCTTACTCGGCATGTTCATATCGTGCACACACAGGATTCCACCAACACGCAATAACTTATCGCAGAAGAACAGGTCGATCATCGTGTAATCAAAGGTGTGCATACCGTCAATAAATGCAAAATCAATCGTGACACCGCGCTCAATCAGTTTCGGCAGCATCAGGTGCCCCGGCCCTTCGCACAACTCAAAACAACGCTCCAGGCCACACTCTCGCAGCACAGCCATTGCGGCGCCTCCATAAATCTCAAACTGGCACGGATCCACTCCGTAATGTTTCACGTCCGCGCCCTTGTCTTCCACCGCTGCAAGCGCGGAGCAGATGGCGACGGTTGACGCGCCGTAAGCGACGCCGGTTTCCACGCAGGTCCTGAAATTGTTCTCGACGATCAAGTCCCGGATGTATTGCGCTTCCGGCAATGAGATCGTGCCGGTGACCTCGAGCCGGTTTCCCTTGGCATCGTAGGTTTCCCGATCGCGTATGAGGCGTTCGAGAATGAGTTGCGGGTCTTTGGGCACGTGATCTAAATCTCTTGTCGTTCTTGTCGTTCTTGTCGTTCTTGTGGTTCTTGGCGACTCTTAGCGGGCTTTGCGCGGGAGCGATTTTTTTGCGTAGCTCGCAAAGAATCGCAAAGCCGCAAAGGTTAGTCGGACCGAGTTACCGGTAGCTCGATGATGAACCTTGCGCCGCGCGGCTGGTTGTCTTCAACCCAGACGCGGCCTTTATGGTCGGCTATGATGTGGCTCACAATAGCGAGACCCAGACCCGTGCCGCGGCTGCGAGTCGAAAACTTTGGCAGGAAAAGCTTGTCCCGGTTACGAGGGCTTATTCCGTGACCCGTGTCCGCTATCGTCAAACGGACGGCGTCCCCGGTTCTAAGATACGAAGTCTGGAGCGTAATCACTCTCTCAATTGAATCCGCCTCCTCTTCTTTCGACCCGTTTCCTCCATCGTTGCCGTCCGAGCCGAGAGCTTCAACGGCGTTGTCGATCAGGTTCACCAGCACCCTCTTGATTTGCTCCCGGTCGAGCCACAACGAAGGCAGTTCATCGGGTAGACGACAGTCGATGCGTATGCCGTCGAGCCGCTCGGCGTAAAGGGTCACCGCATCGCGAATGACGTCATTCAAAGACGATTCAACCGGCCGCGCTTCCGGCAACCGTGCGAATCGCGAGAACTCCTCGACCATACGCTGAAGTGCCGCTACCTCGCGCACAATCGTGGTAGTGCCTTCCTGCACCACCTCTTTAAACCGCGGCTCCGGTTGCGAGCCCGGTGTACGTTCGTAGTTTCGCATAATGCGTTCGGCCGAGAGTTGAATCGGCGTGAGCGGGTTCTTGATCTCGTGAGCCATGCGCCGGGCAACCTCGCTCCACGCGGCGGCACGCTCGGCCTGAATCAAGTCCGTCAGATCTTCGATCACGATCACGAGTCCCTCGATTGCACCCTCGGAACTTCGAAGAGCTATCGCGGTCGTCGCGGTAGAAAGCAAACTGCTGTCCGAGCGCCTGAACTCAATATCGGCCTGCGCGATTTCGCTTCGACGAGCGCGCCGGCACAGGGCGGCGAGTTCTTCGCCCTGCGGTCCTTCGATCAACCGGTCAATTGCGGTTCCGATTTCCGGTTTGTCCGCGAGGCCCAGTATCCAAAGCGCCGAACGGTTTATCGTCGCGATCCGAGCGTCCTCATCGGTTGAGATCACGCCGGTCGAAAGAGATTCCAGAACCGTCTCGATATAGCGTCGCCGGTTATCCAAAGTAAGATTGATTCGACTGAGGTCCTCGGCCGCCCGCTCGAGCCTCTCGCGGTTTTCCGCCAGCATCGCAGCCATCTGATTGAACGAATTCACCAGAACCGCGAGCTCGTCTTCAGCAACAACCTCGACCGGCTGGTTGAAGTCGCCCTGGGCAACCCGGTCGGTCGCTTCAGCCAGCGCCTGGATCGGAATCGTTATGCCTCTTGCTACATACAATGCCAACCAGCTCGCCGAGAAAATCAGCAGCAAGGTCACCGCGGCCAGCAACAGTATATAAATGGCTTTTATGCGTTTTATCTTCCTAAGCAAACTGTGAAAATTCTCGTGATGCTCGCTGATCGTCGCCGCACGTTCGGTAAGATTCGGAGGAAACTCGCGCGCCACGATCAGCGTTCGCCCGTCATTCGCGGCGTTCGTAAGACGCACACCGGCAATGATGAAGATCGCCGTTGGGCTGTCACCCTCGTCTGTACCGCTGAACGACTCCGCGCCCTCGCCGACCTGTTTCTCGGCTTCGTCGAGAGTCTCTTTGATATCGGGTTCAACCGGCTTCTCCATCGACTGTGCGGTTTGTCGCCCGGCTGGAAGCACGAGCCGCACAAGCGACAAGTTATAAGCCGTCAACTCGCGATCAAGCTTTGCTTTGATATCCGCTCTTTGATCGTTGTCTCCCGCAGCCGCTGCGATATCACGCGCAATCACGCGCGCGATGACAGTGAGATCCGCCTCCTCTTTCTTGAAGTAGCTCTCTTCGATGGCGCGGGCATCATCGACAATTTGCCGCGCGGGCTCCCCAAACCACCGATCGATGCTGCGATTCAAAAGCCCGAATGAAAAAAAGAAGAGCAGGAGCACCGGCAGGAGTGAGAGTCCAATTGCGTAGCTGACTAGCCGCGATTTGAACTTCGAACCGAGCCTTGCGGCGCGCCGCTCGCGCACGAGCTTCAGCACATTCCTCAACAACACAAAAAGCAACGTGACGAACGCAAGAAAGTTGAGCGTCGAGAGCGCGTACAACAGCAGCGTCTCGGCGGCGGTGCCCGGGGCGAAGAACGGCGACAGGTTGAATCCGCCCTGCGCGATGAGCGACAGCATCAGCAGCAGCACTACTATCGAGAGAATGATTACCCTGGTAAGTCTTCGGCGCCCGCGCTCGGTGAGGCGGCTGCGCTCGGTCCGAGGAGAGTCGCTTGAGTTCCTCTGTTGTTCGGTTTGCATTGTGTTCGGCGACAAGAGTCTTGATTATATCCCGCGCAGAAGGATTGCCCAATCGGGAGGTCTATACCGCAGACTGGACGGCAGTGGGGTGATAGTGTGTTTGCTCGCTCACATTCGCGTTTCTGCTCTGCGTCCTCGGCGTCCTCTGCGGTTGATTCCGAGCCACTGAGCAGGAAAAACCGCGGAGGACGCCGGGGACGCAGAGGACTGCTTGCTGGCAACACGCTAATACCCACAACCGACCGGACAGTCACCGTACACGCGCGATTTCAATTACCGAACGCGCGGCGCGCTCAGCAGCCGAGCCTTCGCGCGCAGTCAATACCTGCCGCACGGCTCCCAGATCTTCCCTCATCCGCGAGAGTCGCGCCGGATCGGAAACTATCGACTGAATCTCGCTCGCAATCCTCTCTCCGTTAGCGTCGTGTTGGATCAATTCCGGAACAATGCGGCGGCCGGCTATCAGGTTCACCATGCCAAACGTGTCGAGATGAATCAGAGGACGAATCAAACGCCAGTTGATCTCCGAGCCTCGATAGATAATGACCATCGGCGTGCCCGCAAGCGCTGCTTCCACCGTCGCCGTTCCGCTTGCGACTACTGCAATCTCGGAATAGCACAGCGCGTTGTAGGTGTCGCCTTCCACGATTGCGACATCAATCTCAGCGGCGTCGCCCGACGCTTGTTTCGCGCGCCCTTCTCGAGCTTGACCCGTTATCGCTTCGACTTCTTCTCGCCGAACTGTCGACGCTAACGGGATGATGAATTGCGGATCGAAGAATTGCGGATTGTGGATTGCGGATTGCGGATTCAGTTGCGCACGCGCAGGTTCTTGATTCCGCAATCCGCAATCCGCAATCCGCAATTCTTCGATCCGCAATCTCTTCGCAGCGTCGAGCATCAGCGGCAAGTGATAGTGAATCTCTTTCTGACGACTGCCTGGCAGCAACGCAAAGATTGGCCGCGCGGGATCGAGGCCGTGATGATGGCAGAATTCATCGCGAGACAGCGTCGCGCGAACCGCTTCCGCGAGCGGGTGGCCAACGTATTCAACAGCGATGCCTGCTCGCTCGTAGAACGCTTCTTCAAAAGGCAGGATCACCAGCATTCGATCAACGTCGCGCCGGAGGGCCTTTACCCGGTACTTCCTCCACGCCCAGACCTGCGGGCTGACGTAGTAGACGATCTTGAACCCGGCGCGATGAAGCTTTTTCGCGAGCCTCATGTTGAAATCAGGCCAATCGATCAACACGATTGCTGACGGACGGCGCGAGCGCGCTGCTTTGATCAGAGTTCGATATGCGCGATAGAGCTTACCGAGGGCTCGAGCGATCTCCGGCACGCCGATGATCGCGACCTCTCGCGCGTCGACCAGCGTCTCGACGCCTGCTGCGCGCATCTCTTCGCCGCCGGAGCCAAACAAGTCAAACCTGATCTCCGGATAAAGTCGCTTGAGGGCGCGGGCGAGTGAGGCGCCGTGCTTATCGCCACTGGCTTCGCCGGCGACGATCATTATTGACTGGTAAAATGAGTCTGATTTGGAGCGCGAGTTTCGCTCTGGAGTGGTTCGCTCCATTTGCTGTGGCGAGTCGAGTGATCGGGCGTCTTCTCAGGCGTCCGATCACCCATACATAGTCGCTAGGGATTTCGTAATCCAGGAGTGCCGCTGTCTTTCTTCTTCTTGTCCTTATCCTTACTCTTCTTGTCCTTGCTCGAAGAGCCCTGCGCCTTTGGATCGGCCGGCGCGCCTGGTTTTACTTCAACGTCCTGCCCAGCCTCCGTAGCGCGGCGCGGGCGAGCATCGGGCGAGTTGGAAGTCGTCGACGCTCCCGGGGTTACCGGACCCGAAGCTTTCGCGCCGCTTAGTTCCTGCGCTCGCGCAACGATCTCATCGGTCTTTAGCTCGCGATCGATGATCACGCCCTTGGAAGACGTGTCAATGTGCGGACCCACAACCAGTCCCAGCACTCGTGACGGAATCCCCTTGCCTTCGGGGCCAGGCTCCGCGACTTTCACCGGATCGGGTTCTGGAATCGGCTGGCCCCATCTTTTAAGAGTTTCTTTCGCTTTGTCGAAATAGTCGGAGTGCGGATACCTGGTGATCAGTTGAGCCAGGTTTTGACTCGCGGTTACGGTGTCCTCCTGGAGTTCCATTGCCTTCGAGTGAAGATAGAGCGCTTCATCGAACCGCGAGAAGTTCGGGTACTTATTCAGAATCTCTTCGGTACGCATCTGCGCAGCCTGGGCCGACCCGCGAATAACAAAATAGAACCGCGCCACCTTCAGCTCGTGCATGGCCAGGATCTCCTGAACCTTGTTCATGAGCGGTTCGGCCTTCTGTTTCGATTCTGCGTCCGGACAGCGGCGGAGCATATCTTTTAGCTGGCGCTCGGCGAGCTTGGCGTGAGTAGGGTCACGATCCGCGGCGATCACTTGCTTGAGATGAATCTCCGCGATCTTCATCATCGTGTCGCAGGTGAGCTTGTCGTCCGGGAAGAACTGAATCCAGTCGCGGTATTCGATTTCCGCCTGAGCCAGGCTTTTCGAGCCGCCCTGAAGATAGTAGGAATCGGCTATCGAGAGCTTCGCCATCTTTATCAGCGGGCTATCCGAGTACGTGTTGATCATCGTGTTGGCCAGTATGCGCCCCTCGTCATAACTGCCCTTGCGAATCGCATCAACGCTCTGGCGATAGAGTTCGCGATCACGACCGGGCCCCTTGGCTTCCTCGAGCGTGAGCCTGTTCTTCGGCTTGCCGCCACACGCTGCGAACTGAAGCGACACAGCTAAGACTACAACGAGAATCTTTACTACTTTCATGCTACTCGACCGTAGCCTGTGGCAGACGGCCTTTCTCCTTTAATGGCTTTTTGGGCTGGTATTCTGTCTTACAAGAGCGAGCACGGGTCAAACTGTTAGCGGCTCGAGAGCTTTTCGGCGCAGTTCACGGGTCGCTTCTTCGGGATCATCCTTGCCGAATACTGCTGACCCCGCGACTATCCATTCGGCGCCGTGGCGGACGACATTTCCAACGTTATTTGCATCGATCCCGCCGTCTACTTCTATGTGAACGTTCAAGCCGCGAGACTCAATCATACCCCGCAGCCGACTGATCTTGTCAAGCGAGGTGGCTATGAACGATTGCCCTCCAAATCCCGGGTTCACCGACATCACAAGCACGTAATCTACATACGGAAGCGCTTCTTCGATCGCAACCAGCGGCGTAGCCGGATTGAGCACTACGCCCGGCCGCACGCCAAGAGCGCGTATCGCCGTGAGGGTCCTGTGCAAGTGTACATCGGCCTCGACATGCACCGAGATCATCGATGCTCCCGCTCGCGCAAAATCGTCGATGTATAGATCCGGATCGGTGATCATCAGGTGACAGTCGAGAGGCAGATCCGTAGCCCGTCGCGCAGCTTTTACAACCAGCGGCCCAATGGTGATGTTCGGAACGAAGTGGCCATCCATCACGTCAACGTGAATCAGACCTGCCCCGCCTCGTTCGGCTGCTTTTATCTCTTCACCAAGCCGCGCGAAGTCCGCCGATAGGATTGATGGAGCGATCTCGATCATAGGATAAAAATGGTTTCTGGCTTCGGGTTTGCGGTTTCCGGTCTTTCAAGCCCGACGTTCTTGCCGAGTCGCGATCTCGCGCCGTAACTGGAAACCAGAAACTGGAAACCAGGAACGCTGACGTTTTGGCTCTTTGTTTGAGGTCCGCTGCTCACAACTATCGTCAGAACTGAATCTTTTTTTACCGACGAGTTGGCGCCGGGGCGAGTCTCGATTACTGAATTCGCGGGAACGGCGGCATCGTTGCGCATCTGTATCTTCACTCTAAGCCCGGCCTGTTCGGCGAGCTTCTGTGCTTCGGTCTGCGACCGGCCCACGACGTTAGGCACTTGCGTGTCGCCGCTACGGAACAGGGTGTAGATCGTGACGATTGCGCTTAGGAAAAAGGCAAGGGCGAGCACGATCACCATCCCCAGCCTGCGGGATAGGGTCCAGGCAATGTTGCCGGACGCTGCTCCGCTCGCGCCCTGACGGCTGTTCATAGGCGGAGTCTAGCATCGCGCTTGGAGGGGTTTCAACTTTGAGCCGGAATGATGTCGCGGGATCTTCGCGTCTTCGCGGTCCTTAGCGGTCCTTTGCGAGCTTTGCGGTCCTTTGCGAACTTTGCGCTAAAGTTGTTCCGTTTCGCGCAAAGCTCGCAGAGGACCGCAAAGACGCAAAGATGATCTACAGTGATCGTAGAAACGTAATCAACCGTGCCTGCTTCTTCTTGCTCAACGCCCGATAGTTGTCGGTGACGAAGGAGGCCTCACCGGCGTGTTTGAGTATCGCCTGCTCGACGCTCGTAGCCGAGCCGTCGTGCATGAGCAGACCTCTGGTTCTCAATCCCCACAGCGGCGCGGTGCGAATCTTATTTCGGGTCTCAGGCCCTCCGTTTTGAACGATGCCGTCGCCAGTCCCGACGTCGTGCAATAAGAAGTCGCCGTAAGGGTGAATCGTCTTGTCGCCAATCGCATCCGGAATCTTGAATGTGTTTCCGTTGATTAAAGTCCCGGCCGCGAGGGTCGTGAAGCTGCTGACATGACATATGGCGCAACCGATCGAGCTGAACACATTCTCCCCGGTCTGCGCATCGGCGGTCCCCGCAAGCGCGCCGTCGCGCGATGGAGCCTTGGTCGCTCTCATGAATCTTGCGAAGGCTTCGATGTCGTCGTTGTCGGCTTCATCGGGATCCGGCACCTGATCGAAAGCGGCAACCGATCGCCCATTTGACAGATCTTCAACTGGAAACATCGGCGTTGTGATTCCCATCTCATTAAGATAGGCATCGCCCGCGAACGATACCAGGCTTGCGTGAACGTTCTTCCATCCGAAACGGCCCGCGCGGGTCGTGCCTGGCGCTTCCAACAGCGGCACTTGAATGACCTGACCGGCGATGCGCCCATTCGATTGCGCCGGCTGCTGGCGTGCGATCGCCTGCAGCGCATTGTCGTCGATTGCTTCGACGTATCCGTCGCCGAGCACACTCAACGACCTTCGCATAGCGACCACGTCGTAGCCCGGCAGCAAGACCTCGTGGATAGCGGGATTAATGGCCCTCGCGTGAATGAGCGAGCCACCGGGCGACGGAATAAACTCTACGCCGTCGAACTTCCCTGCCCTGACAACAAACACTCTGCTGTCTCCGCCCGGCACGGGATTCAAGTGGCACTCGGCGCAGGAAGCGCCGTTGAACACCGGGCCCAGCCCATCCTCTATCGCTTCCCTCTTTTCAAATAGCTGCCTGTCGGTTCGGAATGTTCTCGGATCGGCTGCGCCGTTGCTTCGGTTGTCGAATCCGGTCGCCGCTTCGGCAGCCTCTGCGGAGACGCTTTGCGCCAAAGCCGTGTCTATCGGACCTGTGAACGCAAACAGATTGAGTGAGGCGACAAAACACACCACTACGCAGACCTTGAGGAATCTCATGTCCATCGTCTCTCCTTTTTCTTGTAGCTGGAACGTCGAGTTGCTGAGCCTACAGTGACGCTCACGATCGGCGACTATCTGTATGCAACTCATTAGTCGCACGAACAGACCTGGTATATGACACCGGAACCTTTGCGAGCTTTGCGTCTTTGCGGTCCTTTGCGAGCTTTGCGCGAAACCGAAAAAACTTTAGCGCAAAGTTCGCAAAGGACCGCAAAGCTCGCAAAGAACAATCCGGCTTTTTGAGATTCGCGGCGCACCGCTCATTTGACGTAGTTCGAAAGCGAGGAATAGAATTCCTCTTCACAGTTACAAAACAATCGAACGGAAATGGAGTGAGGAGCAGCGGATGTCGTCAGCAACGAAATCAACCAGCGATTACGCGACCGAGTTCGAGCGCGCTGAGCATTTCAAGAACGAACTGGTGACGTTCGCTACAACGGGTCCGCTGAAGGACGAGTACGACGTTCAACGCAAACTCTTCTTCGAGGGCGCGAATCCGGAGGACGAGCACGAAGCTGAAAGCGTCCTCGATTGGTTCCTGTTCGATTGGTTTGACGAGAATGGCGACACCGTCATCGACTATTACCTGGACGCGCATCCGGACCTTGATGAGCCCGACGGCGAGATGCTTCTCGACTGGCTCGATTCGATCAACAGCGTTTTCGAGATTCGCTCGATCGGCAAGTTCTCGGTGGACCTCAGCGAACTGGACAGTGGCGACGCCTATACAGTCAAGACAAGCGTAGAGCGTGCTCCTTTCAAGCGCGGGCAGTTCCTCATCGCGCGACTCCTTCCGCTGGGCGACGATCTGATTTTTTCGGGCCTTCAATTTGTGATGCCTGATCGAGAATCCGCGCTTGCGTGGCTCGAGATGCGGCGCGCGTTTGATGCGTTCGATTCGCCCGAGGCGGTCGAAAGAGCGCGACGCGAACAGGTCAGCGCGTTCTGCGATCTTTTCGGCTGCGATGAGCTCACCGTTCCGTCGGGAAAGCTCAATGCGACTCTTGAAAGATTTCAGCGCTACCTGCTTACCGAGCGTCGCGACCCTGAGACCGGAATGACTCCCGCGGAAAGATTTCAAAAAGAGCTCGGCCAGCAACTGAGTGTTCCGGATCTGCCGCCGCTTCCCCAGCCTGTTGCGGGCGCCGGTGAAGTCACGATTCTCTGCGACGACTTCGATGGCATTGTTCTATTGCCGGACTTCACCAGATTCAAGCGCGTTTTTGAAACCGACGAGCCGGATCGCCATGCCGCCGACTGGAAAGAGCTCGTTTGGACCTACATCAAGAACCCGGACATTCCCATTGTCGCGTTCGAGCGGGTTGCCGAGGAGTTTCCTCTCCGCGTCGAGAAGGTCTTGCGCACTCTCATAGGCGATAAAGACTTTTCGCTTGAGCATCTCTACGCCGTTTTGCTCCATTATAAACAGCCGGTCGATGGGCTCGAGGACCTGAAAGACGATCAACAGCTTTGGGATTTGTTTGACGGAAACCATCACGCCGAGAAGCTTGCAGCATCAATCGCGAAACCGAAACCGCGCAGTAAGAGCGCAGCCGGTGTGAAGACCGCCGGCGCAAAGGCGACCACCAAACCGACCGCCAAACCGAACGCCAAACATAGCGCCAAACATAGCGCCAAACATAGTGCCATGAAGGCTGCGCCCTCTGGTTCGGCCCGCGTCACGCGAGTCAAAAGCAAATCCGCCGCAAAACACAAAGCGGTTCCCAAATCGAAACCAGCGGCTAAACTCGCATCTGGACGTTCGGCATCGGGGAAATCTCGCGGAAGCAAGAGCACATCGACAAAGAAGCGATGACACTCGCTGAAGCAACGGCAGGTTTTCTCGAATTCATCAGGCAGAATCCAGCCAACGTCACGCCTCAACTTCAACCGCGCACTCACGAGCAAACAACCCAGTTACTGCTCTCTTACTATTCGACGGATTCGTTGCTCAACGCCATGAACGCGGCGAGCCTGCGTGACTTTCTTGCGCGATGGTATCTTGAAAAAGCCTGCACATCGAATCTCAATACTCCGGAATCTATCGAGCGCGTTTC
This sequence comes from Blastocatellia bacterium, assembly GCA_035607285.1. Classification (GTDB taxonomy): domain Bacteria; phylum Acidobacteriota; class Blastocatellia; order UBA7656; family UBA7656; genus Onstottus_A. Next base: position 46,679 of record DATNBZ010000151.1, read on the forward strand.
GACGACTGACCCTCGCAATCCGGGTTCGGGACTTGCTCACGCTGATTACCTTCCAGCGCCGCGACAGCTCCTCGCTTCGATGACTGGTTTCCTGAAGTGGGTCGAAGAAAACACGGGCGAGAAGCTGACGGAACAATGCTCACAGACTCTAGCTGAATTGGGCGAGACCCTCCCCCAGGCGATCGAAATAACGCGGCTGTTATCCGGTTGGATCAAGGAACGAAGAGGGGCATTTGGTTTCCCCGAGTTTCTCACGTCATTCGAAGAAGGAGGAAGCAGTCAATACGACATCGACACTCCGGGAAACATCGGCGCACTCGAAGGCTACTTTCGGATCATTCGCGTCGAAGGCTCTCTGGTGGAAGCCGAGGAGCTGATCTCCGAAGAACGCGTCTGGCCAATCAGCTTTCCGCCTGAAGTCGCAGTGCTGCTTAATCGTCCCTATGTAATTAATCTTGAATTGCTGAAAAGGAAAGAAGGCTGGGAAATAGCGAGCTGTGGTTTCGCTTACCCACCGGGGACGGAAATTTGAAGATTGAAGATTGAGGATTGAGGATTGAGGATAGCGTAGTGTTCGGTTATTGGGTTGCTGACTTCGAACGTCGGGTCAGTTCCTTCGCGTGCTTTGCGGTCCTTTGCGTCTTTGCGCAGAGTATTAAGTCTTACCCCCTCAATACGCAATACTCAGCGCAAAGACGCAAAGGACCGCAAAGCACGCGAAGCTTACTAAGCAACGGAGAATCCGAACGCTACGGAGGATTCCTCAGTATTCCAACCTTACTCCGCCAGCAGTCGCTCGAGGGATTTCATTACGCGCGCGACCGTCTTTTCGCCAAGACCGGGGACCGACGCCAACCCGCCGCTTTCAGCAAACGATTTCAGTTCGCCAAGACTCTTTATTCCAAAATCCCGATAGAGCAATTGCGCAGTCTTGAGTCCAATCCCTGATACCCGACGTAAGTCGAGGACAGTGGCCGGCACAGTCCTGGTCAGCTCGTCGAAGTACGGAGACCTCCCTGTTTCAATGATCTCGATTATCTGGGAGCTGATGGTCTTGCCGATACCGGGAATCTTTTGGAGTTCGCCCGCGCCGCCGCGCGCGGTGATATCAGTGATAGGTGTGCCCATTGATCCTATGGTCTCAGCGGCCATCTGATACGAACGGAACTTGAAAGGATTCTCATTCTGGAACTCGAGCATGTCGGCGATCTGCTGAAGCACACGCGCGACTTCGGCGTTATCCATTGCGGCGTCGGGGTGGCCCGCATCATCCATGCGACTAACCTAGCCCTCGGGCTTAACCGAGGTCAATAGCGCGCGTTGCCTAATGATTGGTAAAAACTACGCCGTCACTAGTGAAACGCTCGTTACAAGCAACTAGCGCTTCTTTCTGTAAAGGTCCGAGACTCCCACCGTCATTCCCGCTACGAATCCGCTCGAGGGCGCGCCGTGAGTCAAGCCGAATCGCACCCCGGCATCCAGCACCAGCCGCTCGCTGACTTGATAGGTTGCAACCGAGAGGCCTACCATCGCCCCGCGCTGTTCATCGTTCCTGCTAAACCCACTGATCTCTCCCTGAACGCCAAATCGTTTTGTGAGCGCTTCAGAGACGGCAAAAGCGCCTTGCCCGCTCGATGCGTGTCCGTTCCGCGACGTGCGGCCGGCTACCAGGCAAATGGCGTTTAGGTCGAGTGTGGTCTTGTCAACGGTCTTGCTCACAAGCGCGATGAAGTTGTGATCTACTCTGCCGGTTCCTAGACCGTTCGCGCTGCTCGCCGTCGGACCTTTGATGTAGTAAGCCAGCGCCACTCCCGGCGAAGTCTGGCGTTCGTGCAACAGCACGGTCTGAATACCGAACTGGCAATCGCCGAACCCCGTAGCTCTCTGCTGACCAGTCGCGGTTTGCGAAATAACCGCGTCGACGTCGGCTTCCAGCAGCACGCTCGAACTGGCGGCGAACCGAATGGCGATGGGCGTGTCTTGTTCGCTGCTGACTCCCGAGGCGTGGAAGTTGGCGTTGTAACCCGATTCGAGTTGAAGCACTCCCGGCTTTTGGAACTCAGCGGGGTTCGAGACGGTCGGCCGAGCCGGGACTATGAACGGCGCCTCGGTTGCCGCCGGAGCCGATTGCGTCTGCGCGCTCGCCGCTCCACAGCAACAAAGCAGGAAACCCAATGTCACCCACACTCTGTAAGCCCTGGTTCTCAATCTGTAGTTCTGTATAGCAAAAACGGAGACGGAGCGATAGTCATTGAAGGATCACCGGTGTCTTAATGTGGAGTGCGGCGGCAAGGTGCTCCGCGACGCCGCTTTCCTTTCCAATCGATTCAATCTCAAGCCAAAGCGGCGTTGCGGAGTACCTTGCCGCCGCAATCCAGAATTAAGACAGCGCCAAAGGATCGGTTTCGCTTAGAACTTGACCTTGATCCCGCCGTTGAAGACTCGGCCTTCGGTGAGAGTGTAGATCTCTCCGAACGTAGGAGTTTGATGAGGTGGAAGAACGACAGACCCGAACCGGCTCTGTCTTGTATCAGTGATGTTTTCCGCGTTGATAAACAAGGTGATCCTGCCGAACGTCTTTTCCCCAAACACACCGAATTCTGAAAACGGTTTCGTCTCGCGTCCATCGCTCAGGAACTGACGGCTGGTGTAATAGGCCTCGATCCCGGCTTTGAAGTTTCCCTCTTTCTCAAACAGCAAAGCCGAGTTGATCCTGCTTCTCGGAACCAACGGAAGCGTTTGATTGCCCGCCAGGTAATCAGCCTTTGCGTGTGTAAACGTATAGCCCGCGAATAGTTTTACAAAGTCATAAACAGCCCTCGCGTTGGTTTCAAAGCCCAGGCTACGGATTGGCTGGTCCGCATTTGAAAAACTGAAAACGCCGCCGGCGTCGGCCGTCAACAGAAGCGGGCTTCCGATCCGCGTATAGAAGAACATCTGATTTAGCGACCAGGAAAACTTTTCGCCAATCTTGTTCTTATAGTTGAAGTCGAACGTACCGCCGCGGCTTCGTTCTGCTTTGAGCGTGTCGCCAATCGGGAGGACATTTCTACAGAGCAGCATTTCAGCTTCCTCGGTGAAGATGCTCGGCGCCTTATATCCAAGTCCCACGCCCAGGCGCGCGCTCAAGTTGTCACTGAGTCTGTAGAGCACAGATATGCGAGGCAACGGAAAGACTCCGTGTTTGCTAAGGTAATCCAGCCTCATGCCCGCCTCATCCGACAACCGATTGGTTATGTCAAAGTTGTCCTGGACGTATCCGCCAAAGGTCGTTCTGCTTTCATCGCGTTTGATCGCGCTACTCCCCGCACCCTCTTTGAACCGGTCGTAAACAACATTGACGCCAAACACGAGCGCGTGACCCCGCACCGATTGAAAATATGAAACGTCAGAATAAGCGTCGAGCTGCCGGCCCTGGAAAAGGTAATCCGGCACTTCGATCTGTCGCGTGAAAAACGCGAGGCTCTGTTTAGCAATGATCTTCCTGCCGCCGGAGAACTCGCGATCAAACTCGGCGGTCGTAATATTGCGCACCGAATGGTTGTTCTCGAAATAGCGATGCAGTCCATCGCCCTGCCCGCGAATCACGAACACGTCGCCGCCTTTGCGGTTCTGGTAAGAGGTCGAGTTTCCGACGACCAGGCGGGATTTGTCGTCAGCATAAAAGAAGAGACGCGTGTTCAAATCGAACGATCGCGTATTCGGCAGCTCGGTGAAATCATCGCCGTCAACGTCATACTCGCGTTGATAGTTTACCGAACCGAGAAAAGTGTAGCCGAATCGGTTGCCCTTCAGTGAATCGAACAACGCGAAGTCGGTTCCAAGAGCGGTTGTTTGATTCAAGATCATCGAGGTAGTGCGTTTCGGCTGCGGCTCCTTGCTGATGAAATTGACGACCCCCGCGATCGCGCCCCCGCCGTAAAAAGTCGCCGAGGGTCCCTTGATGATCTCGACTTGCTTCAAATCGAGCGGCGGAATATCGAGCAGGCTCAAGCTGCCTGAGAAGCCGCCAAACGCGGGAAAGCCGTCCTTGAGAATCTGGGTGTACCTGCCATCGAGCCCCTGGATCCGCACGCTCTGAGTGTTTGAAGTAGCCGAAGTCTGCTGCACCTTGATGCCGGTGCTTTCGTTGAGCACCATCGAAACGTTTGCCGGGCGCATATTGATCTTCTCGTCCACCTCTTCTTCATTGATCGCTTCGATGCGAGTCGGCACGTCGTCAATCTCGCGGCTGATCCGTGTGGTTGACGCAATGGTGACTTCGCCAAGCTCATTATGAACCTCGAGAAGAATCAACTGTTCGGTGTTGGCGGCGAACGGGAAAATGAGCTTTACGTCTTTGGTTTCGTAGCCGGGCGAGAAAACTTCGATGACATGCTCGCCATCAGGAATGTTGGCTAGTTCGAGTCTGCCGTTAGCGTCCGTTGTACCGGAGATGTCTGTGCCTTTCACGGACACGATTGCCCCGGCGACTGGCTGCTTGCTTCCTCATTTTTTATCGTCGTTCTGAAAGTTGTTTGTGCGAATGCCGGCTGGCCGGCCAGCAAGAATGCGAGCAAAAGCAAACCGTATCTCATTACGTAATTAACCTCTCGAAGCTGAAGCCAACAGATCGACACGAGCCGGCGTGAGCCATCACAGCGACTGTGTCAGGTACTCAGAATGGGAAGAGTGGAGGTTGGCCGTTAGATGCGAAGCGCGGGCAGGCGTTCGAGCGGCAGGTCTGTTGCTGACCGTGGGCGTTGCCGTGAGACTTCGACGACACCACTGCTGCGAACAGAGATGGGAATCAACAAGGACGGGAGCGCTATCGGCCGCTGCAGATCAAGGCCGTGGGCTGTGCGTTCAGGGATTCTCGCTTTTGGAAATGAGGTGATCGGGCAGCCTTTGCATTCCGACGCTTACTCGTACTTCCACAACTGAAGATTGGCTGTCCACGTGCTCCGCGCTTTCGCGTTCACAAATCGAGACACACACGCCACGAAAATCCAGATGAAACTTATCGGTAGCAAGGCCGCGATGAATCTCTTGAACGGAAAGCAGGACATCAACATCCCGAACATCATACATAGCGGGTTTGTATTGTGCCATTCTGTCGTGACCGTACCAGGGTGTGTATCGGAGAAATCGATAGTCCTGTATGGGCGGTCCTCCGTGGCCGCCCATACAGGAGCGGCTCACAACCGAAAGGAAGAAAAGATGACCAGGTGGGCGTGTTAGGGTATTGGTGGGCAAAGCAGTCCTCTGCGTCCTCGGCGTCCTCCGCGGTTGATTCCCAGCACTGATTAAGAAAACCGCAGAGGACGCCGAGGACGCAGGGGGACAAAGCGATGTTGGGCGAGCAACACACTATGACCCGCTACTGCGCATTGACTTAAGCGGCGTGCATCGGCAAGAATTCTCGAGGCTGGTAGAGCAAATGAAACCGCTGCCGGCTCAACCCTCAGTCATCGGTCCCGGAGTACTTTGATGAAACAGATTCGTGCCATAGCAATGCTCGTGTTCGCCTGCCTGGCCGTCGTCGTGTCGGTGACTACCGCTCAGGCTAAAGATAAATGGATTAACCTCACAACCAAAAACTTCAACATCATCAGCAACGCCGACGAGGGCGAGACGCGAAAGGTGGCTCTCAAGCTTGAACAGTTTCATTACGTGTTCTCAAAGCTTTTCAACCTTCCACCCGTGCGCTCCATCCCGACGACGGTGATGGTCTTCAAGAGCGACGGTTCATTCAAACCGTACAAGCCGCTCTATAACGGCAAGCCAACCAACGTAGCGGGTTACTTCCAGCCCGGGCAGGACGAGAACGTCATCGCGCTGGACATAAGCGCGAACGATCAGCGGCCCATGTCGGTCATCTATCACGAGTACACACACCTGCTGACCAGCACAACGCCGCGCCAGTGGCCGCTGTGGCTCAAGGAAGGATTGGCCGAGCTCTATTCGAGTTTTGACGTTAAGGACAACAAAGTCACTCTTGGCGCTCCGATCGACAATCACGTCTTTCTGCTACGCGAGAATAAGTTCATCCCGCTTCAGACCTTGTTCAACGTCCATCACGAATCCTCCATCTACAATGAACGCGACAAGCAAAGCATCTTCTACGCCGAGTCGTGGGCGCTTTGCCACTATTTCGCGTTCGGTGACAAGATGGCTCGTCGCCCGCAGTTGATCGACTTCATAAATCAGTTCAATCAGGGCGTCGACATCAATCGCGCATTTACCCAGGCATTCAAATCAGACATGGCCACAGTCGAGAAACAACTGCGAAATTACGTCGGTAATAGTCAATACACAATAAACGTATACACGCTTGCGAGCACCGAAGGCGAAAAGGAGATGGCCGTAAAGCCGGTATCCGACGCCGAGGCACTGTCCTATCTTGGGAACCTGCTTGCGCGAACGAATCGACTCGACGAAGGTGAGGCCCTCTTCAAACAGGCGATCGCACTTGATCCGGAGATGCCGCGCTCATATGAAGGACTTGGGTTTATTGCTACTCGGCGCAACAAATTCGATGAAGCGATGGAGCAGTTCAAGCAGGCGGCCACTCGCGGATCGAAGAATTACCTGGCTCACTACTACTACGCTGAGGCGCTTCATCGCCACACAGTTGGACCGTTGACGCTGGCACTGGCTCAGCAGATTGCCGACGAGTTAAAGACTTCGATCAAACTGATGCCTGGTTTCGCTCACGCTTATTACGCTTTGGGGTTCTTGTCGCTCGCAACGGGCGAGCGCTTGAAAGAAGGGGCGGAGCTGGTTAAGACCGCATTGCGACTCGAACCGCAGACTTCACACTTCGTCCTGACGCTCGCGCAGATTCAAGCTCGAATGCAGGATTACGAGGCGGCAAAAAAGACGCTTGAACCGCTTCTTGCTTCCGATGCTGAGCCGGGCTTGAAATCGGCCGCCGAGTCGACAATGAAGATGATCGAGTACTATACGCGTCCCGCGCCGGCCGAGCCGTCTCGGGCTCAAACCGATTCAAGAAATAGCAGCAGCTCGACGACGAGCTCTGAGAGTTTGCCTACACCTCCGCGGCTCGTTCGCCGCCCGTCGCTCAAGGTCGAAGGAGCGCAAACAATTCGCGGCGTGCTGGCCTCGATCGAGTGTAAGAACGGAAAGTGGACGCTCGTCGTCAACACTGCGAGTGATCTGCTGCGATTTACCGTAAGCGACAAGGAAAAGCTCGAGTTTTACAGCCAGGATCCGTCATTCGAGGCGGGCACGATAAACTGTGGCAGCGTCAACAAGATCGCATTTATTTACTTCAAACCGATGACCGGCCAGTCGAAGTTCGCGGGCGACGCACTGGCGGTCGAGTTCACGCAATAGGAACCTCAACCTGGTTCTCACGTTCGTTCTTGCGCCTTGTCCTGATGCAGATGCTTAGCACGTTTGCGGTTTGGGGCCTGTTTCAGATCTTGAACGGACTGGGCTCGTCTCGCTCCAGAAGCTAGCGGCTTTCTCTTTCCGCCTCCTCCCTTCCGTTCCAATTTCGCCATCCAAGACTTGTTTCCAAAGGCGCCTGACATCAATCCGACAATCGAGAAATCGACATCGAGTTTTTCCCAATGCAACGACGCGCCACGAGGGCCCAGCTCCACCAATGCAAGATCATCGACTGCTGCACTGCTGAGTCCCTGAGTTAGCTTGCACGGAAAGATAAAGGTGGCGCCGTTCCTCAAGTCGACTACCACTCGATTGGTTGCGCGGTCATAGTGCGCCGACTTTGCCTGCGGCTCGACCTTGGAGGCCAGTCTGCCGCGCACCGTCGCTTCATCGAACATTTCTTCGATTTCTCGTTCGGTGTATTCCCACCTGCCCATCTTCACTTTAGCCATGAAACCGCCTCCACTCTTGAAGGAAGAACGTCTGTCTCTCGTTCACCATATGTCAAGATCTAAGTTTCAACTCGAAGATGTCCGGACGCGAATAATGACCCGTCACGTCAAGCGCCAGACTCTCTTCCGCGATTCGCGATAGATCTATATCCGCAGTCAGGATTACTTCCTCATTGAAAACCGGACCCGCAAGCAGCGAACCGTCGGGAGCGATGATTGCGCTTCCTCCGTTCAGCACGAATGATTCGGGCTGTTGCTTCAGTGAAACGATCGATTCAAGTTCGGGCGGCAGTTCACTCGCCTTCATTATTGCTCCGCAGGCAATCACGAAGCATCGGCCTTCGAAGGCATAGTGGCGGCTCGCGATCAGGTTCATCTCTTTTACCTGGGGCCAGGCGGCTGCGTGAATGTCTTCGCCCGATTGGTGCAGCGCCTGACGAGCAAGCGGCATCCAGTGCTCCCAGCAGATCAATCCCCCGACTCTCCCAACTCCGGTCGCGACAGCGCGCAAGCTCGAGCCGTCGCCTTGCCCCCAGATCATCCGCTCGGTGTAAGTCGGCATAATTTTGCGGTGATGATTCAGTAACGCGCCGTTTGCTCCGAAGGTCAGCATCGTATTGTAGAGCGTGCCCCGTCCCGGGCCCGCGACGACTCTTTCATTGACGCCGACGTTGAGCACTACGCCATGCTCACGCGCGACTGTGCCGAGTGTTTCAGTGACCGGCCCCGGTACGACTACCGAGTTTTCCATCAGGCGCGCGAAGACTTTCTTAGCCGGTTCGTAATCCCACAGCGCGACATCGCGGCAGCAATCAAGCCACGCCGGATAACCGGGCAGCCACGTTTCAGGAAAGACTATTAGTTTTGCCCCGAGGGCTGCTGCGTCGGCAATCAGGGCTTTTGCCTTTGCGAGAGATTGTTCCAGATCGAGGTAAACCGGACCGGCCTGGACGGCGGCGACTTTGACCATGACAGCGGATCTCTAAGCTCTCGAAAACTCTTTATGCCTTCTCGAGCAGTGATGCAATTAATTCCGGAGGGACGTTCGTAGTTCGGCCTTCAGGCGGAAGTTCGTAAACACCTAAGTTTGGTCTGTCCACCGTACGAACTTCCGCCTGAAGGCCGAACTACGAACATCCTCAATTCTCCATGTGTGTTGCTCGGGACCCTTAGCGATTCTTTGTGCCTTCGGGTCTTAGTGGCATTGTTCAGCAACTCAGAATTGCCTCACTACGGCTTCTCGAGCGAAACGAATTTTGCTACGAACTTCTTTTGACCGTAGCCGGGAAAACTGATGGTGAGCTTGGCATCATCGCCCGCGCCTTCGGAGCGAAGCACAACACCGGTGCCGTACTTCTCGTGCTTCACGCGAGCGCCGACGCGAATGTCACCCGAGGAACCGGAGCCGCCGCCGCGCACGGACGAGCTTCTCTCTCCCCTATGATCCTCTGATCCTCTGCTCCTCTGCACCTCCGCGCCTCTTCTCTGTTGCCCGTCCCCGGTTGCTGCCCGGCGCTTGAAGAACTCACGCACGCCTTCGACCGAGTTATAGGTCTTTCCGGCATAGTTGGAAGTCTTCTTCACCGGGCGCGGTGATTCACCGCGCATCGCGGCCACAGCCTCCCGATTCTGACGAGTCGCGGGGCTTTCGGCGAACCCCAGCCACGACGGCCCGGTTGAAAGATTCTGCATCAGCTCGAGCGGAAGCTCATTCAAAAACCTGGACGGCTCGGTGACGTCCTCTTCTCCAAAGATCCGACGCTGCATAGCGTGCGCGATATAGAGTTTCTGCTGCGCGCGGGTTATCGCGACGTAGCAAAGCCGCCGCTCCTCTTCCAGCTCTTCTTCGCTGGCAAGCGCGCGCGAATGAGGAAACAGTCCCTCTTCCATGCCGACGATGAAAACGATCGGGAACTCGAGCCCCTTGGCCGAGTGCATGGTCATCAACGTTACCCGGGCGTCAGCCTTGTATTGATCCGTATCGGATACCAGCGCCGCGTGATCGATGAAATCCTGCAAAGACTCTTCCTGCTCTTCCGCTTCGACCGCCGCGGTCACAAGCTCCTCGATGTTCAGCAGTCTTCCCTCGGCTTCAACAGTCTTCTCTTCTTCAAGCGAGCTGATGTAGCCCGTGTCGAGCGTCGCCGCCCTGACGATCTCGGCAAGTGGCTGAGCTTCCGCGACGCGGTCGCCAAGACCTTTGATCATGTGCGTGAATCCTTCCAGTGCAGAGGTCGCGCGCGGACCGACTGCCCGGTTCGCGACCGCGAGCTCGACCGTTTCCCACATCGACATACCAAGTTCGCGCTGCTTGCTTTGAAGCACATCAATCGTCGTCTTGCCAATCCCGCGCGGCGGCGAATTGATCACTCGCGCCATTGCGATGTCATCCTTCGGGTTCATCGCAAGCTTCAAGTAGGCGATGATGTCCTTCACTTCAGCGCGGTCATAAAATGAGAAACCACCGACAATGTTGTAGGCGATGCCTCGGCGCCTGAGCGCTTCTTCGAACAACCGCGACTGAGCGTTTGTGCGATACAACACGACAGAGCGCAAATCGTGCGTCTGGCGTTGATGATCGACGATCTTATCCGTCACAAACCTGGCTTCTGATTCCGCATCGTATGCCTGGTAGTAACCGATCTTCTCGCCCTGCCCCAGCTCCTCAGTCGCGTAAAGCGTCTTGGGCATCCGGCGATTATTGCACTCGATAATCTTATTGGCGGCGTCGAGGATCGTTTGAGTCGACCGATAGTTCTGCTCGAGCTTGATGATCTTCGTGCCGGCAAAGTCGTGTTGAAATCCGAGGATTATATTGAAGTCCGAGCCTCTGAATGAATAAATGCTCTGATCGATATCGCCTACCACGCAGAGGCTGCGTTCCTGCCACAGACCCGCCGGATTGATGGCGCCGTCTTTTCGCGCCGAGCCGACGGCGATCAAATGTGCGAGATCATACTGAATGCCGTTCGTATCCTGGAACTCATCGATCATCAGGTGGCGGAAGCGGTCGTGATAGTACTGGCGAACTTCAGGAACGCGGCGCAGAAGCTCGACTGTTCTAATCAACAGATCATCGAAATCGAAGGCGTTCGCTTTCTTAAGCCGGTCTTCGTAGAGCTTATAGATCCGTGCGATCTTCTCGGCGCGCTCTGTAACGTGTTCGCCTTGCTTCGCGGAGGCGGCCGGTGAGGTCCCATGGTTCTTTGCCCAGCTTACTCCGCTGAGCGCCTGCCGAGCAGTGAGAGACTTGTCGTCGATCTCCAGTTCTTTCATTATCTGACGAACCAGGCGCACCTGGTCGTCCTGATCGTAGATCGTGAAGCTCCGCGTGTAACCGGCGTTGAGCGCTTCCACATTCCGGCGCAGTATGCGGACGCAAAGCGAATGAAAGGTCGAGATCAACGGCGACGAAGCGCGCATCTCCGAATCGAGAGTGGCTTCAACGCGCGATTTCATTTCTCCGGCGGCTTTGTTGGTGAACGTGACCGCAAGTATCTTCCAGGGAGGAACTCCCGCGTGTTCGATCAGGTGGACGATGCGCTGAGTAATGACGCGCGTCTTTCCCGAACCTGCGCCGGCGAGGACCAGCAAAGGCCCTTCGATTGTTTCCACCGCTTCCTGTTGCTTCGGATTGAGATTCATCATTGGGGTCGGAGAATAGGGGTTAGGTGTTTGGGTCCAACCCCCAGCCCCAACTATTTAATAAGCTTCTGTATCGCTTTGAACTGAGGTGAATCGGCGCTTCCCATCATCTCGAACAGCGACATCTCGAGCGTCGAAAGGATGGCTCCCGCCTGCGCCAGGCGCGCCAACGCAACCTGTTTGTTCTCAGCTTTGCGAGACGTGACGCAATCGACAAGCGGGAATACTTCGAAGCCGCGCTCGAGCAAATCGAGAGAAGTCTGAAGGACACAGATATGCGCTTCGATGCCGCATACAAGCACTTGTTTCTTGTTACCGCTGATCAGCCGCGAAAGGAAATCGTCCGAGCCGCAAGAGCTGAAACACGATTTTTCGATCGCCTTCAACTCTGCCGGAAGCCGCGCGGTGATTTCCTCGGCGGTATGCTTTAGTCCCTTTGGGTATTGCTCGGTTACGATGACGGGAACTTCAAGCAACCTTGCTCCTTCGACCGCGGTTGCGATGCGAGAAGCCACTTCGCCGAAGTCTGGCATCACGGGGCGAAAGGCCTCCTGCATATCGATGACTGCGAGGGCAGCGGATTCACGCGAGAGCTTGATTACTTTGTTCATGAGCCGGTTGGAATTGTATCTCGATCGGACTCAATCAATATATCAGCAGCGTCATGAGCCATACAACTAACCATGTAGGGGCGGTCCTCCGTGGCCGCCCCTCTTTCATAAGGCAGACACATAAGGCAGACAATTCGCCATACAAGAGGGGCGGCCACGGAGGACCGCCCCTACATGTGTAGAATCGAATAATTAAAGAGTTAATACGAATCGGAAGCGTCGGGAGGCTCGGCGGGAACCAGCTCGATCTTGCGGGCCCACTTCCTGCCGCCCCTTTGGGTGTACTTGACCTTCGCAGGAGTCCCTGACGTCATTGAAGCCGGCTGAACCGGTTTGCCGGACTCGAGTATCGATGTTCTCTCATCAAAGGCGAGCATCACTTCCTCGCCGTCGTTTAACAAGACAAAGGTGTGGGCGCCGGCATCTACGGTCTGAATCTGCCCCTCGACCACTTTGGTTTCCTCGGTGAGCCTCGATTGGTTCTGTCGGGATGGGCGCAACGAACTGCCGAGCCTCAACCGGTACAAAAGAAAACTCGACAGAAAGAACGCTATGAGGATAACGCCAAGAATTCGTACTAACTTGCTCACGACTGCACCGCCTTTTTTCGTCCGGCGCCGGGCCGTCTCTCAATCCTGATTCGCGCGTCCATATAGCTTAGAGACCAGAGAGCGTTTTGAAGTTTGCATTTAAGCAAGACGGGTTAATGGGTAAGTCAAAAAGTAGAGCGGGTCAGCACCAGCCCCGGGGCCGACCCGCTCGTGAAATGAGTGGTGCTAATCCAGACTACATATTCTTGTTCTTGGTCTTTGCCTTGGCCTTCATCGTGCCACCGGTGTTGGTGTTGGCTGCAGCGGTCTTCGCCTTTGCCTTCCTCTTGCGCTTATGCTTCGGCTTGGGCTTCATCGTTCCGGTGTCTGCCGGAGCAGAGGCGGCAGGCTTCGCGGCCGGCTTCTTCGGCGCATTCTTGTTCTGCGCCGCGAATGCACTTGTCCCGGCGAGAGCTAGAGCTAAAACAGCACTGATAAGGATCCTTTTCATCATTGTCCTCCGTAGAAGTTTTCTTGCCGCGGACTAGATACTAAAGCGTGGCGCTAAATCTCGTCGGGGCAAGTAACATCAAGGATTGCAAGGCGCGTGCCCATTCGTGTGACCGATCCCTGATTCATTAAGTCGAAGATCAGGCGAGTTTAGTTGATTTGTCGCGCTGTCAAATCATTGCAACGGAGAGATCGCGTGTGGCCGTTTTGTCTGAGCCAACAAAACAGCCACAAGTATCAGAGGAATCGTAGTCCTGTATGGGCGGTCCTCCGTGGCCGCCCCTCGTTCGATTAAGCGGCTCCTCAATAAGGGGCGGCCACGGAGGACCGCCCATACAGGAGTGCCCTTGTTACAAGTCGCTAGTGTCCGTGCTATTCACCACTCTCTTTGAGATTGATTCCGAACCTTTCAGCCATTCGATAAAGCGTGCGGCGATCAATCTTCAGAACTTCAGCCGCGCGCGTTCGACTGCCGCCAACGGCTTGCAGCACGTGGATCAAGTAGCGTCGCTCCAGTTCGTCGAGCGAAGGAAGGTCCTTGAACATCGATTGGGTCTTATTCTCGGGCTCCCCCGCGCGAGCGTGATTTCGAACCTTGATCGGAAGGTCCTCGGGCGTAATAACTTTTCCGCGAGCATAAAGCGCGGCGTGCGCGATCGTATTCTCGAGCTCCCGGACATTGCCCGGCCAACCGTACTGGCTCAACGTCGCAAGCGCCTCTTCAGAAATCGTAGCCGCGCGCGCGCCCGCTTCTCGAGCCTGCCTCAATGCGTGCGCCGCCAGAAGCGCCAGATCGTCGGCCCGCTCTCTCAACGGAGGAACTCGCAACGTCACAACGCTCAAACGATAGAAGAGGTCTTCCCTGAATCGGCCTTCCTTGACTTCGCGCTCCAAATCTCGATTCGTCGCCGCGAGCACTCTGACGTCGACGCGAACGGAGCGGGCGCTTCCGACTCTGCGGATCTCGCCCTCCTGCAGGACTCTCAGTAACTTAACTTGCAGCCCGAGGCTCGTCTCGCCGATCTCATCCAGGAAAATGGTTCCCTGATTTGCCTCTTCGAAAAGCCCGCGCTTGTCGCCGGTCGCTCCGGTGAAGCTACCTTTGACATGCCCGAACAACTCAGACTCCAGCAGCGTCTCGGTAATAGCGCCGCAGTTGACCGCAACGAAAGCCCCGGACGCCCTGGGGCTGTTGCGATGCAACGCGCGCGCGACCAGTTCCTTCCCTGTTCCTGATTCGCCGGTTATCAGAACGGTCGAGCGAGAAGCGGCTACAAGCGCGATCTCCTTGTAGAGGTCGATCATCTTGTGACTGTGCCCGACCAACCCGGACGCTTCGCTGTACTCCTTCAGCAAGACCGCGGCGGGCGCGCCCGCATCTCTCCCCTTTAGCGCCCGGCGAGCCGTAGCAATGACTTCATTCACATTGAAAGGCTTGCTGATGTAATCAAACGCACCTTCGCGGACGGCCTCGACCGCCGTTTCCAGTGTGCCGAATCCGCTGATCAGAATAACCTCGGAGTCGGGAGAGATGGATTTGAATTCCTTGAGCAGCGCAACGCCGCTCGTCCGCCCGCCAAGATTGATGTCGCTGACGATCAAATCACGATGGGTCGTCTCAACCGCCTCGCGAGCGGCTTCCGCGCTCTGGCTCGAAGCAACCTCCCAACCTTCTTCCGCGAAGATCTCCGTGAGGAAGTTACACGTCTCGAGATCATCATCTATGACAAGAATTCGTTTCATTCATCCACCAGTGCCGGATCTTCGAACTCGAGCCCGGCTTCGTCGGCAACTTCGAAGTTCGATACGGTCTTTGATGCTCCGGCGCCGTTCATCGCAACCCCGGTCGCGGCCGGTTGCATGGGCAGTCTTATGCGGAACGTCGTATGTTTGCCGGGTTCGCTTTCGACCTCGACCTCTCCGTTGTGTTCAGAGACTATCTGCTTCACGATCGTCAGTCCGAGCCCGGTCCCGCGGCCGTGCTTTGTCGAAAACAACGGATCGAAGATCAAATCGAGTTGATCCCTCGCGATCCCCTCGCCGCTATCGGTTAGCTCGATTACAACCGAATCTCGATCGAGCGCCGTCGAAACTCTCAGTTCTCCTCCAAGCGGCATCGCATCCAGACTGTTGTTGATGAGGTTTATGAAGACTTGTTGCAACTGGTCGGCATCGGCCTCGATCGGCGGAAGCCCCGCGCTCATCTCCGTTTCAAGCCCGACGTTTCGCGACATCAAGGTGGGCTGTGTTGCATCGAGTATGTGAACGAGCAGCGAGTTGATGTCGACGGACTCGAGTCTTGGAATGGGTCTTCGAGTGGAGTCGAGCATCGACCGAACTATTTCCGTGATTCTGTCGATCTGGCCGGCGATGATATCAAGCCGCTGGAGCATTCGCTCATCTCTCGCCCGCGCGCGAAGCAACTGAACGTGTCCTGAAATCAGATTGAGCGGCGTGCCGACTTCGTGAGCGAACTGCGCGGCGAGCTGCCCGGCCGCAGCCAGCCGCTCGAGTTGAGTCAATTGCCTCTGCATCTCGAACAAACTCAGGTTCGCCTCCTCGAGCTGTCCGGTGCGATCGGCGATTTCAGCGGTCGCTTCGTGAACGCGGTCTTCAAGCCTGCGCTGTTCGAGATTCAGTTGCTGAGTCATCTGTCGAATGCGGCCGAGCATTCGATTGAAGCGTGAAGTCAGAAGACCAATTTCGTAGGGCGCGGCGGGCTCAACCTCGGCTGCAAGATCGCCTTCTTCCGCTTTCGACATCGCGAGCAACAGACTGTCGATCGGCTTGTAGACCATGTGCCTGAAAAGAAAATAAGTCATCAAGGTGATCGAGATGATCGCAAGCACCATCAGCGGCCACATCAGGCGGCGCAGCTCCGCAACAGAACTATGAGTCTCATCGAAAGTGAGCAGCACATCGACGGTCCCGAAGTGGGTTGGGCCTCCCGCGTCGACGACGTTCACGCCCGCCGTTGCAGCGATCAACTTGCTTGGGCCCTGTTGACGCACCGAAACCACTTTAGCCGTTTCGATCTGTTGGGAAGCCGCCTTCTCCTCTTCCACCGGAAGCGGGCCGGCATCTACAGGCATTCTCAGTTTCTCTGCCCAGTGTCCGGGCGCGACTCTTTGAAACACCCTTACTTCGGTAAGCTGAGGATTGGTCTTTACGATTGTGTCTTCGATCTCCTCCTGAACATCGGACCAATCGGGAATCGTGGTAGTGGCTTCGGTTTCTTCCTGGATTTCACCGCGCTTTCTGCGGCGCTCGATTCGAGTCTGTTGGCGTTTGATGTGGTGCTCGACGGTATCGGCTACACGTGTCGCAAGCAGTTGAGCCTGGTCTCGCTCCTGACGATCGCTGAGCTTGGTTATCGCGAGGTCGGATAGAGCGGCGGTCACCGCAAAGACCCCGACGATGACGGCAGACGTGACAAGCGTGGTCCTGGTATGAAGCTTCAGAGGCGGCAGCTTGAAGGAGCGTCCTGGTGGCATCGCTTAACTCACTCGCGATATGGCTACGAGAAGAGATTATAGTGGAAGGTTGGATTGGACAAGATGCAACGCAGTTGGTGGATTGTTCATACTCGGCCTACAAAGCAGAACGTCCCATCGCGCCGCTCCCAATCCCACCAATGCAGTTGGTGGATTGTTCATACTCAGCCTACAAAAGCATTACGTCTCCGCGCCGCTCCCAATCCCACCAACGCAGAGACTGTGTGAAAAGTTCGTAGTCCGGCCTTCAGGCGGAAGTTTGTATCTGTATTTACGCCGGATTACGAACTTCCGCCTGAAGGCCGGACTACGAACATTGCATTTTCACACAGTCTCGCAGTT
>DATNBZ010000169.1:0-8986 GCA_035607285.1 Blastocatellia bacterium
TGTTCGCGAACTGTGCCGCCGATCGCGTGCGGAACACTTCCGGCATCTGACCGGTCATCCAGAGCAACACGACGCCCTGCACGGCGAGCAACGTCGCCAGCAGCGCGACGAACCCGATCGCGAACCGCCAGTAGAGACTCCGATACCAGACCGGATCAGGCATCGTTGAACTTGTAGCCCGTGCCCCACACCGTCAGGATCAATTGCGGATCCCCGGTGTCCACTTCGATCTTCTGCCGCAGCCGCTTGATGAGCGTGTCCACACTCCGCTCGGTCACGTGCGTGTCGTTCTTCCACACGCGCTCGAGCAGCATCTCCCGCGTGAAGACGATGCCCGGGTGCGCCGCGAGCAGGTAGAGCACGTCGAATTCGTGTGGCGTGAGCTCGATCGCCCGGCTGTCGAGATGCGCCTGGCGCCGCGGACGATCGAGGCGCACGAGGCCCGCGGTGACGACGTCGGGCGTGGGCGTCTGATCTTCGACCAGCTGTGACGCGCGCGGACGCCGCAGGAGCGCTCGCGCGCGTGCGACCAGCTCGCGGACGCCGAACGGCTTGGTCAGATAGTCATCGGCGCCGCTGTCCAGTCCCTGGACCTTCATCTCAACCGTGTCTCGCGCGGTCAAAAGCAGTATTGGAGTCGAGACCTGCTCGTCACGAAGCCGCCGGCAAACATCGAGCCCATCCATCAACGGCAGAGTAATATCCAATACTATGAGATCGTAGCTTCCGGTCATCGCGCGGTACAAGCCGTCCTGCCCGTCCGGCGAAACGTCGACGGCCGAACCTTCTTCCTCCAGCCCGCGCTTTATGAACCCTGCCATTTTCGCTTCGTCTTCGATGACTAGAATGCGCATCGATCAGAGTATAAAAGCGTGGAGAGCCGACGGCAAAGGCGGAAGGCAGAGATCAGAGGTCAGAGGTCAGAGGTCAGAGATCAGAGGTCAGAGATCAGAGGTCAGAGATCAGAGTCAGAGATCAGAGGTCAGAGATCAGAGGTCAGAGGTCAGAGATCAGAGGTCAGAGGTCAGAAGTACAGAATGCATTTTGCATTTTCCTGTTGTCATTTGTTACTTGCCATTTTTTGACCGGCCCGACCAATTCACAAATCAATGACAAATGAGAAATGGCAACTGGAAAATGGAAAATGCATTCTGTACTTCTGACCTCTGATCTCTGATCTCTGACCTCTGACCTCTGACCTCTGACCTCTGATCTCTGACCTCTGACCTCTGCCAACCTCCTGCCCGCAACTGCGTATGCTATAATCTCACCGGTTCTTTGGAGTGAGTTGGACGGTTGCTGGCGCGCCGAAGAATTTCAAATTTCAGATTTGAGATAATCCGGAGCGCGAGAGGAAAGTCCGAACACCGCAGGGCAACGAACTGGCTAACGGCCAGGCGGGGTGACCCGACGACAAGTGCAACAGAGAATAGACCAGCCGATGGGTCCGCGAAACGGCGAAAGCCGTATTGCAGATCACAGGTGATGGGTGAAACGGCGGGGTAAGAGCCCACCAGCACGGGTGGTAACATTCCGTGGCTAGGCAAACTCTTCGTGGTGCAAGACCAAATAGGGAGGCGTCATCAGGACTGCCCGTCCGAATACGCGCGGCTTCGGTCGCGCGCTACGACCTCCGGGTAGGTCGCTCGAGCGAGCGGAGCAATCCGCCGCCTAGATGAATGACCGTCACTGATTCCCGGCCTCGTTCGGCGGCTATGCTGCTCGAATCGACCGGGAGCGGGACAGAATTCGGCTTACAAACTCACTCCAGAATCATTGAGCTGCCGCAGATTGTTTAACCCTCGCGGAATGACTTTTATTGCGACCGCAGGTTAGACAACCTCCAGTTTGGAGACGAACAGTGAACACGAACAAATATGTGATAGCGGGAATCGGATTGGCGGCCGGTTTTATCGTTAGCTTCTTCTGGACCCAGAGCTTCAATAAAAACAACGCCGCGCCCGCGTCGGCCGCAGCGTCTTCAGCAATGCCTGGCGCCGCGGGTGGCGCCGGCGGCCAGCAGGCGATGATGGGCCAGGTGCAGCAGGTAATCGACAAGGCAAAGAGCAATCCCAACGACTTCCAGGCTCAAGTCGATGCCGCGACGACATTTCATAAGGTGGGCCGAGAGGCTGAGACCGTCGAGTATTTAAAGAAGGCTTATGCCGTTGACGCAAACAAATTTAACGAGCTCGGGGCGGCCGGTTTCCTTGGTCAGTACTACTTCGATAAGAAGGATTATGCCGAGTCGGAGACCTGGTTCAACCGCGCCATTAAGGCCGAGCCCAACGAGCCCGACTTCTACGTTGCATTGGCTGAGACATACGTTCAGCGTGAGCCGCCGCAACCAGATCAGGCGGTTGCCCAGCTTCAGCAGGCGCTCAAGCTCGACGCTAAGAGCGGCCACGCGCTCGGCCATCTAATCGAGGCTTACGCGTTGAAGAAGGACGCCCGCTCGGCTGAAGAAACATTGAACCGCCTCAAGGAAACCGATCCGACCAACCAGAGAATGTCGACCCTCGAATCACTCGTCGCGGACCTGAAGGCGGGCAAACCAGTGAGCATACCTAAGGAGTAGGGAGTGAAACGTGAAACGTGATGCGTGAAACGTGATTCGTGACTACAGAGTTGTAGAGCGTTTCACGCATCACGTTTCACGTTTCACTTTTTCCGTTACGGATCAGAGCAATGTTCTTCAGATTCATATTCTATTGCATACTCGCCTACGTCGCCTTTCGATTTGTCCGCCGGCTTCTTTCCCCGCATTCGCCGCGTTCGTCTCGCAACCGTTCCAGCGGACCCGGTCCGGCGCAGATGATCAGGTGCGATAGTTGTGGGATGTTCATCACTCAAAGCAGCGCGCTGCTGATCGGCGGCCGCGACTATTGTTCCAGGACCTGCGCTGAAAGAGTCAGAAGGGTTTAGACGGCGACAAAAGGAAAACTTAACTTTTTGCAGAACCAAACGAATCGTTTCGCTCTTTTTTTACGTCAATACAAAGTGAAGGGAAGAGCACAAAAGGAAACCCTTCATTGACCCGCAGTTCGGCGAGAGCGGTCCCCAACGGCCAGGCTTAAGGCTTTTTCGCTCGTCGTCGATATCCGGAGAATTCGGTTGTGGTCCGTTTCTTCCGGCGAACTTGCGGTACTAAAAGGGAGACGCAATAAGATAATGAGTTTGAGCGAGACAATTCGTAGCATCACAGGTCGGGGACAGGGCACATGTCCCGACGAAGGTCAGGTTCTCGGATACCTTGAGAGTAGGGTATCGGCACTGAATCGCGCGCGCCTCGAACGGCATTTTGCCAATTGTGACGATTGCCGTGAATTGCTGGTCTTTACTCGACGCCGGTTTGCCGAGACATTTGTAGAGACACCGGCGCCTCTCGCTGATGAAACCGTGCGGGAGCAGACCAGCAACGTGCTCAGCCTGATTTACGCCGATGAACTCAATCGCAACAAACCGAAGCGCAGGCCCCGAATGTTCCCGGCTTTGGATGTTTCATATCTGAAGGCCGCGACGGCCGCGCTCACGATCTGCGCGATTGCGATTATCGCGGTTGTTTCGTTAAACAGAGGACCAGGGCCGCAGGAGGCAGCGATGAACGCTCTCGCGCTTGCCGTAAAAGACGGGCGCAACACTGAAGCTCGGATCTCGGGCGGGCTCGCATACTCCCAATACATAGATAATCGAGGAGCGCAGGCTCACGACGACGACATTCAATTCAGCCTCGCTCTTAGCGAGTTGAGGTCTGCCGAGCAGGACACCGCCCCGGTCAATGACAGACTGGTCCTCGCAAGGGTCTATCTTGCCCGCGGAACGCGCGAAGACGTCAAGCACGCGCGGATGATACTCGAGCAGGTTGCGACTCGCGGCGTCGAATCGCCTGAAGCACTGAACGACACCGGCGTTGCGCAGTTCGAGTTGGGAAACTACGAAGTCGCGATCTCTTATTTCACCAGGGCTCTAACGAAATCCCCTACCTACTGTGAGGCGCTCTTTAACAGGGCCCTCGTCGAAGAAAGCGCGGGCCATAAGGACCAGGCAAAGCAAGACTGGGAACAGTTTATCAATAAGTCGTCCGATGATAACTGGAAGTCTGAGGCTCAGAGGCGCTTAAATTCACTAACCGGCGGAAGCAATCGCTAGCCGACGAATCTACTTCAACCACGCGTCGCCGATCGCAATATCTACGGTGACCGGCACGCTGCGTATGAACTCGCGAGCCGCGGCCACCATTTCCCTGTCCAGTATGGCCGCGCATTCCTCAGCCTGATCTTCTGCGACTTCGATCACAATTTCGTCGTGCACGCAATTGACGATCCTGGCATCGATCGCCTTGAGCGCTTCATACAACAACGCAAGCGCGCGCTTGATGATGTCGGCCGAGGAGCCTTGAATGGGCGCGTTCTTGCCTAATCGCTGGGTAGCGCCCACCTGTGCCCGATCATTCGCGTCGAAGCTGAAATAAATCAACCTGCCGGAACGTGTGCGGCTCTCGCGATCGGTGGTGGCGCGGTCTGCCGCGTCGCGAAGAAACGCCGCGACTCCACTGTAGGCGTCGAAGTATTTCCTCAGCAGCACTTCGGCTTCTTCCAGAGAGCAACCTATCCGGGCGCCCAGCCCCTGCGCGCCGAGCCCGTACATGATTCCGTAATTCAATTGCTTTGCGGCTGAGCGTTGGTCCTTCGAGACCGCCTCCAGCGCAATGCCGAACATCTGGCTAGCGGTCACGCAATGCAAGTCCTCACCCGACAGCAGGGCCTTGACCAGCGCCGTGTCCTGCGACCAATCGGCGAGTATTCGCAGCTCGATCTGCGAGTAATCCGCGATCACCAGCTTGCGGCCGGCGGGCGCGCGAAAGCACGCGCGATACTCGGGAGTGTTAGGGACCTGCTGGAGATTGGGATCCGAGCAGCTCATCCTTCCGCCGGTCGCTCCCATTTGCCTGAAATCCGCGTGAAGCCGGCCGGTGACCGGACTGATGTGTTCGAGCAGTGCGAGCCCGTAGCTTGAAAGCAGTTTCTGTACGCTTCGATACTCGAGCAGCTTTTCAACCGCCGAATGCTCCCTGGCAAGAGACTGTAGCTGCCAGTTCCTCGTGCCTTCGATCTTTATTCCCATATTCCCGAGCGCGTCCATGACCTGCGTTGGGCTGTCGAGATTTATGTTTGGAGGCTCGCCGAAAAGCGTGAGCTGCGGAATGCCGGCGGCCAGCTCGCGCTTCAGCTCGTCGGACAGCACCTGGTGGGCGTGTTCGAGATCAACTACGAGCCGCCGCCAGCAATTGACATCCAGCGCCATGCCGGCTAGCTCCATCGCCGCCAGCGGCAGAACGCATTCAAACTCGAGCTTCGCGACTTCATCAAGGCCAAGCTCGTGAAGCGTAGCGGAAAGCTTTTCATACAGCGGCAACATCAACGCCGCATCCTTCGCTGCATACTCATACTGCGAGTCGGTGAGCGGCCCCGACCAATTGCTGATTTGCAGCGACTTGTCCACAAGCTCGCCAAGATGACGATCGCTGACAGCCGCCAGGCCGTGGCCGCCTTCCCGTCTGCCCGCGCCGATCAACTGGCTTGCGAGCAGCGTGTCAAACAGCCCGCGCACCTCGAGCTCGAAATGATGCAGAAGCATCTTCACATCGAACTTCGCATTGTGAAATATCTTGATGTGCTCCGGCGAAGAAAGCAGCGCGCGCAGCCCGGCAGTTCGGAATGCCTCGAGATCGAACAGATCGATTACGAAGTTGTTTGCGGGAGTGGCTAGCTGGAGCAAACGCACCCGTCCATCACGCGGGTCAAGCGCCGTAGTCTCGGTGTCTATGCCGATGATCGCATGCCTGGAGATGGCTTCCAGAGCCTGTTCCAGGGCTGGTTGTGTCCTGACGACTGTGAACGGTGTCCTGCTCATATCAATTCATCGGTTCACTTATTGTGCGTTCGATCCAATGCAAAGGGCCGCCGTGTTGTGTTGGTCGCTTGCTTGAGAAAGTCACAGGTGCTCGATATAGTTGAGATTCTTACATCAAGCCGAGGCACAATCAAGCACCCGCAAAACTGGGCGGAGTCTTAATTTGGAAAGTAGCACAGGCTTCAGTCTGTAAGATTCTCAAATCGCGCTATTATTTGGAACAGGCTGAAGCCTGTGCTACTTTCCAAATTAAGACAGCGCGCAAAACTGAGATAACATGGCTGCCCAAAGACAACGCACCTCGAACACGGATCAGACCAGGAGACGCCGTGAGGAGTTTATGGCTCGGATAAGCGGCGGCATTGCGATCTTTCCCGCCGCGCCGACTGCCATTCGCAACTCCGACGTCGAACACGAGTATCGTCAGGACACCGATTTCTACTATCTGACGGGCTTCGAAGAACCGAACGCCGTTGCCGTGCTCGCGCCTGATCATCCAGAGCACAAGTTCGTCCTGTTTGTGCAGCCAAAGGATCGCGAGCGTGAAGTGTGGACGGGCTGGCGCGCGGGCGCCGACGGGGCTAAGCGAGATTACGGCGCCGACGCGGCCTTCACCCTGGACAAACTCGACGAAGAACTGCCGAAGCTCGCGGAAAAGGCCGACCGAATCTACTACCGTTTCGGGAGCGATCCCGGCTTCGATGAGCGGCTCATCGGAATGTTGAGACGGTTTCAACGCCAGCGGCAGCGCGAAGGCACCGGCCCGACTTCGGTTATTGATCCGGCGGAACTGCTTCACGAAATGAGGCTCATCAAGACGCCGCACGATCTCGAGCTGCTTCGCCGTGCAATTGACATCACCTGCGAAGGACACCTCGCCGCAATGCGAGCGCTCACCCCTGGTTCCTATGAGTACGAGCTCGAGGCGGCGATCGTCTACGCCTTTCGCAAGAACGGAAGCCCTCGATGCGGTTATGCATCGATTGTAGGCTCGGGCGCCAACGCAACTGTGCTTCACTACACCGCTAACAATTGTCGGGTCGACGATGGCGATCTCGTCTTGATTGATGCGGGCGCGGAGTTCGGTTATTACACCGGCGACGTAACGCGAACGCTGCCCGCTTCCGGACGCTTCACAGAAGAACAGGCCGCGCTCTATCAACTGGTGCTCGATGCGCAGCTTCAAGCGATTGAAGCAATAAAACCGGGCGCGCCATTCATTGAGCCTCACGATATCGCCGTGCGCGTTTTGACCGAAGGCATGGTTCGTCTCGGATTGCTTGAAGGCGACGTCGAGAAGCTGATTGAAGACGGGAACAAGTTCCAGAATCAGCCGGACGCGCCAAGTGGTTATAAGAAGTTCTACATGCACCGGACGGGTCACTGGCTTGGTATGGACGTTCACGACGCGGGTCCATACAAAGTAGCGGACGAATCGCGGCGGCTTGCGCCGGGAATGGTGTTGACGGTTGAGCCCGGTCTCTACATCGCGGAAGATGCGGAAGGGATTGACGCGCGATATCGAGGCATCGGCATCCGCGTCGAAGACGACGTCCTGGTGACTGACCAGGGTAACGAGGTGCTCTCATCACGCGTCCCTAAGTCGATCGAGGAGATCGAGCGGATGATATTGGAAGCGCGGATCCCCTACTGAAGGCCGCAGCCGGAGAAGCCACATGTTTCGACGCCCCATTCTCGCCGCCGTTGTTTTGTTCCTTGTTGCGGCAGCCGCACACGCTCAGACGTCAACGACCGGCGGTTATGAGCTGTACAGTTGGAAGATCAAAGGTCACTGGTACTATTCGCTGTTGCCTCGCTCGAACGACTCGAAGACGTTCGAACAGATAACCGCGAGCGCGTCGGTGCGACGCGATACCTCCGGCCTGACATCCGTGCTTAGCAAATTGCCCAGGGGAGAAGAAGTGTTTTGGATGGGCGATGCACCCGCGGGCGCAATCAAGTCTGCCACCGAGCATGGACTAAGCCTCAAGCATCCTTCACGGAAACGAATCAAACACATTAGAGCAATCTGCGATAAGCTGGGAATCAAGCTCAAGCTCGCCTGATCGCCGGGGAAATAACCTTCGCGTGCTTTGCGGTCCTTTGCGTCTTTGCGCTGGGTATTGAATGAGTAAAACCCAATACTCAACGCAAAGACGCAAAGGACCGCAAAGCACGCAAAGACCGCGAAGCACGCGAAGGGCTGACCCGGGACGTTAAAAGCCAGTAACCCAATAACCGAACACTACTCCAGTTTTGACAATGTGAATTTCTTCTGGTTACCATGTCTGCGTTGACAATATGTCTGCCGAAGTTGCTCGCAGCCGTTGCTACCCTTATGACGAGCAACGCGGGGGAACCAACAGCTCTTGAGAGCAAGAGCAGGGGCGAATCGAGAATTCTCGCAGGGCACTTCCCGCCCGAGCCCGTCAGCTAACCTCGTAGGCTTAAAGGAAGGGCATTACGCCGCGATGAGGTCTGTTGATCTTTTCGTTTCCGCCTGTCGCGGCTAATTCCCTGAAAAACTGAATAGCCCGTGTTTGCGTGGATCGCTTCGTCTGTTTGCGTCGAGAGGAGATAAGTCTCTATGCACATGAATACGAGAAGGCGGCCCGGTGTATTTGTCGTCATCGCTACTTTAATGGTCGTGAGTATAATTACAATCGCGCTTCAAGGCTGTGGAGGCGCTGGCAAGAGCGGCAACAAAGTCACCTTGATTCTTGGAGGCTACACGACTCCTCGTGAAGCCTACGGCAAAGGTGTTATCCCCGCGTTTCAAAAATTCTGGAAGGAAAAGACCGGCCAGGACGTCGAGTTCCAGGAGTCTTATCAGGGGAGCGGCGCGCAGTCCCGAGCTATCATCGGCGGGTTCGAAGCCGACATCGCCGCGCTCTCGCTCGAAGGCGATATCGACAAAATAGCCGACGCCGGGCTTATCACTCATGATTGGAAGTCGAAGCCCAATCGCGGAATGGTCAGCACTTCGATTGTGGTCATCGCGGTTCGCGCGGGGAATCCAAAAGGAATAAAGGACTGGGCGGACCTGACTCAACCGGGGTTGAACGTGCTCACA
>DATNBZ010000183.1:0-31154 GCA_035607285.1 Blastocatellia bacterium
AATCGACGCCCAATCGCGGAATGGTCAGCACTTCGATCGTGGTCATCGCGGTTCGCGCGGGCAATCCAAAAGGAATAAAGGACTGGGCGGATCTGACTCAACCGGGATTGAACGTGCTCACACCGGATCCGAAAACTTCAGGCGGCGCGCAATGGAATATCAACGCGCTCTACGGAGCGGCATTGAGAGGTTTCGCGGGCGTCGCCAAAGAAGACAAAGCTGCCGCGCAGGATGTTCTAAAGAGCGTCCTCAAAAACGTCTCGATCATGGACAAAGGAGCGCGCGAATCGATAACCAACTTCGAGAAGGGCGTCGGAGACGCGGCGATTACCTACGAGAACGAGGTGCTGGTTGCCCGTCAATCGGGACAGAATTATGACTATGTAACTCCGCACTCAACCATCTTGATCGAGAACCCGGTTGCTCTCGTCGACAAGTATGTCGACAAGCACGGAGCCCGCGAGGTCGCCGAAGCCTTCGTCGCGTTTCTGTGGACGCAGGATGCTCAGCGCGCTTACGCGAAATACGGTCTCAGACCCGTGGTTCCGGCCGCGGTTGGCGCGGAACAGCTCGCACAATTCCCATCAGTGCAGGACCTCTGGAAGATAGATTATCTCGGCGGCTGGAAGAAGGTCACCGAAGAGATTTACGGGCCACAAGGCGTCTACTCGAAAGTCAGCGAGGAGCTTCGAAAGTCGAGATGAGCGCGCACCCAAATCTCAACGCGATGAAGCCGATTGCGTCCGCGCGTGCTTCGCTGCCATGGGGCAAATGGGGATTGAGGGGAACTGCGTTTCTCTATCTCGGCTTCATGGTAGCGCTGCCGCTAAGCGCTATTCTCCAAAACGGGTTTTCTGATGGGCTGGCGGCGTTCCGGTCTGACATCGTGAATCCTACGGCGTTTGCCGCGCTCAGGCTGACCATCATCACGGCGGTCATCGTCACCGCCGTCAACGCGGTGATGGGCACCTTGACGGCTTATGTATTGGTGCGGTTTCGGTTTCCCGGAAAGGGACTGCTCAACACGGTCATCGACATGCCGTTTGCGATTCCGACGCTGGTTACCGGAGTCATGCTGGTCGCGCTCTACGGACCGCAGCGCACACTTGGGGCCTGGCTGAACTCTCATGGAGTTCAAGTAATCTTTGCAACACCCGGAATAGTACTCGCGCTGCTGGTGATCACGTATCCGTTCGTCATCCGCACAGTCCAGCCGGTGCTGATGGAAGCAGAGAGAGGTCAGGAAGAAGCGGCGTACACGCTGGGCGCGTCCGGGTGGACGACTTTCCGGCATGTGGTCTTACCCACAATCACACCAGCCATCGTCACCGGTTCTCTATTGAGCTTTGCGCGTGCGCTGGGAGAATTTGGTTCGATCGTTGTTGTGGCCGGAAACATTCCGGGTATGACGCTGACAGCTCCGGTTTATATCTATGGTCAGATCGAATCGCAGAATCAGCGGGGCGCGAGCGCGATGTCGATCCTTCTGCTGGCGCTATCGTTCACCCTGATTGTTACAGTGGAGTGGCTGCAAGGCCGCAACAGGAGCAACTATGCCTCAGGTTGAGAACCGCCGCGCGCAGAAGCGGCGTTCGCCATCAAGGCTTGGGGAGTGGGCGCTGATCGCGATTGTTGTTCTGTACGCGGCGGGATTACTCCTTGCGC
This sequence comes from Blastocatellia bacterium, assembly GCA_035607285.1. Lineage (GTDB taxonomy): Bacteria > Acidobacteriota > Blastocatellia > UBA7656 > UBA7656 > Onstottus_A. The sequence goes on from DATNBZ010000183.1 coordinate 1,666, forward strand.
CGCTGATCGCGATAGTTTGGGGCTCGCTCGCGGAAGGACTAAGCGCGTTTGCTCGAGAGATGACCTCGCCCGACGCGATCAGCTCGCTGAAGCTCACGATGGAGATGGCAGTTGCCGCGACAGCTATCAACACCCTGTTTGGCGTTTGCATCGCGTGGGTACTGGTGCGCGACAACTTCTGGGGCCGCCGGATTTTGAACGGGCTTGTCGACATGCCTTTTGCGGTGTCTCCGGTCATTGCAGGCTTCATGCTCATTCTCTTGTTCGGCAGGACGGGATGGTTTACCCCGCTGACTGACGCGCTTGGAATCAAAGTAGTTTTCGCGCTGCCCGGAATACTGCTCGCTACCGTCTTCATTTCTCTTCCATTCGTTATCCGCGAAGTCGCGCCGGTGTTGAGTCACGTAAGCATCGAACAGGAAGACGCAGCGTTCACGATTGGCGCGAGCCGGCTGCTGACGTTTTGGCACGTGACTTTGCCTGCGATACGGTGGGGATTGCTCTATGGCGTCTCGCTGACCTTTGCGCGCGCGGTTGGAGAGATCGGCGCGGTGCTGGTTGTCAGTGGGGGTGTAAGCCGCCTCACCGAAACCTCCACTCTATTCATCTTTCGATCGCTTGACGATCGAAACTACGTTGGCGCGAACGCGATGGCAGTTTTGCTCGCGGCCATTTCGTTCGTGATACTTCTGGTAATCGAGCTGCTAAAAAAGCGGACTGAACAAACGCAAACTGTTTAACCGAGAACAAAATCCGTCGAACAAGGAGTACTCATGAGCTTGAATGGCAAAACCCCTTACTTCACTTTGCAGGTCGCTCTCGTAGCGCTGTTCTTACCGGTGTCTTCTGCTCGCGCGCAGACGGTCGCACCCGGAGCTGCTCCTCTCCTCGCTCAACAGCCCGCAAAGCAGGGCGACGCACCTGCGCGCGGGTCCGATCAGAGCGATTCAGACGTCGAGCAGTTGAAGAAGAAGGTCGAGCAGCTTCAATCGGTCGTCGAACAACAGCAGCGCGCATTGGCTGAAGTGCTGAAGCGTCTGGGCGAATTGGATTCCATCTCGCGCGCTTCGGTCCCGGTGACATCATCCAAACCGGATGGCGCCGTAGCGGTGTCGCCGGACCTGCACGCGGCCTCGCTCGAGGTTAGCGCGCCTGCAAAGACCGCGCCTGCGAGTCAGCCGGCCGCTCAGGACAAGCCGAAGCCGGTTGCGGGCTGGGACAAGAATCATGCTTTCCTGCGCAGCGCCGACGGGTCTTTTGAAACATTCCTCACCGGGTACGGGCAATTCGACTACCGCGGCTATCAAGCCGGCAATCACCCTCCGGATACCTTTCTGGTTCGGCGCGCCCGCCTGTCGCTGGAAGGAAAGCTCGAACGCTATTTCGATTTCAAAATCGAAGGCGACTTCGCTGATACGACCAGCACGCTGCTTCGCGATTTCTACATCAACGTTCATCGAATGGATGAGTTTCAACTGCGGTTCGGGCAGTTCAAGCAACCCTTCAGTCAGGAAGAGCTGCGCGCAGACATCTATCAAGATTTCGTCGAGCGCTCACTGGTCAACAACCTCGCGCCGAGCCGCAGCCCCGGGTTCATGGCTTCGGGGGTGATCGACAAGGGAGTGTTCGAATACCAGGTCGGCGCCTTCAACGGCAAAGGCCTGCTCACGAACAACAACACCAACAGTCCGGAAGGCGCGGTGCGCGTTCGGCTCGCTCCCTGGAAGAACACAAACTCTTTCCTGGGGAAAGGGCTATTCTTTGGAGGCGCCTTCGCCGACGGGCGCAGCCTTGGCGGTACCAGCTTTCGCGGCCTGACCGAAAGCAGGAGCTTCACCTACTTCGCGCCTGACACCATCAACGGCGAATACACTCGCGCCAACGGCGAGATGACCTGGTTACTCGGGCCGGCGACTGTTCGCGCGGAATACGATCAAACCAATCAGCACCGCGATAACCTGGGCGTTGGCGGCCGGAACCTGCCGGGTGTCGTCGCCAAGGGATACATGGCGCAATTCACTTACCTGCTGACCGGCGAGGAGAAACCGGATGCGGGCGCCGTTACCCCGAAGCGAAATCTGTTTGGTGATGGAAATGGCAAGAGCGGATTCGGAGCCTGGGAGTTGAAGTTCCGATACTCGAACCTTCAGTTCACAGACGGGACAACCAAATCGAATCGCGCCGAGACGTTTTACTTTGGACCCAACTGGTACTTGAATCGATTCGTTAAATATCTTCTGGATGTTGGAGTCGAGAGATACAAAGATCCAATTCGATCTCCCAAACCCGGAGACAGGAATTTCTTCGTCGTGCTGAGCCGAATCCAGATAGCGTTCTGAAGAATGATGCGTGAAACGTGAAACGTGAAACGTGAAACGTGATACGTCATTCGTGATAAGCGAGCGTAATCGCTGCGAGGTTTCACGAATCACGTTTCACGCATCACGTTTCACGCATCACGTTTCACGAATCACGTTCACGCATCATTCCCGAGTTCCCAAATGTCAATAACTCTTGAAAACATCTCGAAACGTTTCGGCGGGCAGTGGGTGGTCGACAACGTTACTCTCGAAATAGCCGACAAGGAATTGTTCGTGCTGCTTGGATCGAGCGGCAGCGGCAAGAGCACAATCCTGCGAATGATCGCGGGACTGACCGAACCAACCGGAGGGAAGGTCCTGCTGCATGGAACCGACGTTACTCATCTCTCGCCCCAACAACGCGGCACCGGATTCGTTTTCCAGAATTACTCGATCTTCCGGCATATGACCGTCGGCGAGAACATCGAGTTCGGGCTGCGAATTAGAAAGTCGCCGCGGGACGAGCGCACCAGACGGCGCGAACAATTGCTCGATCTGGTCGGGCTTGCGGGGCTGGGCGGCCGCTACGCGCATCAGCTTTCGGGCGGACAGCAACAACGGGTCGCTCTCGCCCGCGCGCTTGCTTATGAGCCCGATGTGCTGCTGCTTGACGAACCGTTCGGCGCGTTGGATGTGAAGATTCGCTCGCAGCTCCGGCGCACCCTGAAAGAGATTCAGCATCGGCTTGGCGTGACTACGATCCTCGTCACTCACGATCAGGAAGAGGCCTTCGAGCTTGCCGATCGAATTGGGGTCCTCGAGCGCGGCAGGCTGCTCGAGGTCGGCGCCAGCGAAGCGTTGTATGCTCGGCCACATTCGCTGTTTGCCGCTACGTTTCTCGGAGCGGGCACGGTATTGGTCGGCCGGGCCGCCGGCGGACAAGCGCAATTCGGCCCGCTCAGTTTGCCAATCCCGGACGACAGCCCTCACGACGAAGGCTCGCGTGTGCAGTTGCTGGTTCGTCCCGAGCATGTCGCGCTTTCCCCGGATCGCCCGCCGCCCGATCTTCCTTTGGTTGGAAAGGGCGTGATCATCGAGCAGAGCTTTACCGGACCTCTTCGGCGTGTGCGATTGAGATTACCGAGACTCACGGGGACTCGACAGATCTCCCCGCCGCCGCCCTTTGGCGAACAGGGCTTGCTCGTAGATGCGGCGTTCCCGTCCGAAACCGCCATCGACGGTCAGGAGATGTGGGTGGGCTTTCGCTCCTGGACGATCCTGGACAAGCCTGATCCGCACCTGCTGGTATGTGATCCCGGTGAGGGACGGACGGCGCAGCTCGCGCTTACGCGGTTGCTTGCCGAACGCCTGCAAGCCAGGACCACGGTGCTGGCGGTTGCCGAGGACCCGGATCAGGCTGAGCCGTTGCGGGCCAAACTAGCGGAACGCGTGGAAGCCGCGGAACTTTCGGCCGCCGTCTTGCGCGTCCGCTTCGGCAAGCCGGCGGAACAAATTGCCACCGAGCAGGCGCAATCGCTCTATGAGATGTTGATCATGACGCCGCGCCCGCGTCACAAGGCGGCGCGGCGGCTGGTGCTTGAATCGAGAGCGATGGCCCGGCACCTCGGGGACACGCTAATGACCGTGCTCGAACACGCGGATGTGCCGGTGCTCATAGCCAGAGGAGAGCGGTCGGAGGTCCGGCGAGTGTTGATCTGTACCGCGGCGGGTGAGCCCGGCAAGAACGATGTTCGGGAGGGCGGAAGATTGGCGCGGCGGCTGGGCGCCACGGTTACCTTGCTGTACGTTTCAAGAGGATCGGATGTAAGCGCGCTCACACGCAGTCATCTTGATCTGGCAACAGCCACGCTGAGGTCGATCGATGTCGAGGCAGAGATGCGGATCAGAAGCGCGGAGACTCCTGTCTCCGGAATAATGAGCGAAATACAGGAAGGCGACCACGATCTGATTGTCATCGGCGCTCACGGGCCGCGCTCGCGATCGCGTTTCAAGCTCAACGACGTGATGCTTCAAATCTTATCAATCGCGGATCGGCACGTGCTCGTTGTCCCTGCCGACCGGATGTGAGCTGTTGTGATCGATTCGTCTTCGTGAGGAAGAGGAACCGCTGATTTGCGCTGCCTTCGGTTCGCTGATCAGCGCCCGCGAAACGCAGTCAGCGCGTATCAGCGGTTCCTTTCTCCCGTCATAGGACCGTTAGAAAGAATCGCGTCGATCGCTTAAACTGTCGCTTCAGAATACGCCGCAGTTCAGACGCGAATCCGAAAGAGCGCGAGGTCAAGTTTGGCGAAACAAGAAGACGACAGGGGCCGAACCCGCAAGATCATTGCCCGGCTCAAGAAGGCTTATCCCGATGCGAAGTGCAGCCTTAATCACAGCAGTCCACTCGAGCTGTTGATCGCAACGATCCTCTCCGCTCAATGCACCGACCAGCGCGTGAATATCGTAACCGCCGATCTCTTCAGGAAGTATCGCTCGTGTGCCGACTATCTGAAGGTCCCCACAAGCGAGCTTCAAAACGACGTACGCACGACGGGGTTCTTTCGCAACAAGACCAAGTCGATTCAGGGAATGTGCAAGATCCTGAACGAGCAGGGCGATCGCGTGCCTGAGACCATGGAAGAGTTGTTGAAACTCCCGGGCGTCGCTCGCAAGACGGCAAACGTCGTGCTCGGCAATGCTTTCGGAATCGCCGCCGGCGTCGTGGTGGACACTCACGTGTCGCGGCTGTCACAACGGCTCGGATTGACGAAGAACAAAACGGCCGAGAAGATCGAGCGCGACCTTATTGAGCTTGTTCCCAGGAAAGACTGGATCGACTTGCCTCACCTGCTGATTTATCACGGACGAAAGATTTGCAAGGCGCGCAATCCGCTTTGTGAGATGTGCGTCGTTGAGAAGTATTGTCCGTCGTCGAGACTGAAGACTGGAAAGGAACCGAAGTGACTTGGTGACCGAGCATTCAAAGTAACCGAGCGTTCAGAGTAACCGGGCGTTCAGAGTAACCGGGCGTTCAGAGTAACCGAGCGTTCAGAGTAACCGAGCGTTCAGAGTACCGACTTTAGTCGGGCAGTACCTTGGTTCAAGACCAATTGGAGGGACGCTGAAGAACTGCGGGCCACATTGTGACGGTCTCAACTGCATCGACTTTGATTTTTACTGCCCGACTAAAGTCGGTACTCTGAACGCCCGCGGCTGAACGCCCGCGGCTGAACGCTCGCCCTGAACACTCGCCCCAGAAAATTGGCTTACCACTTCAACGGCGCCTGCTCATCCTCCAGCCAATCCCTCGTCATGTCGCACCAAAGCGCCAGGCCGCGCCACTCGCCGAATCGCGAATAGTATCGTTCGATTTTCTTGTCCGAAGTTTTCCGAGCGCCGTTGCGCGTGCGAGCGAACTTGCCCCGGACCCACGAGTCCAGCGCCAGTCCATCGTATCGGCCAACGAGCTTCAACATATTCTCCGCCGCGTAATCTCCGACGCCTTTCACGCGCTTCATCTCGCGTTTGAGATCCGGTGTAGGCAGCTCGCTCGTGAGCCACGATTCGACATCGATCTCGCCACTCACGACGCGTCGGGCCAACTCCTTCAAGTAAGGCGCTCGATACCCGGATCGCACCTCTTCCCTGTAGAACTCTTCCGACATAGGGGCCATCGCTTCAGCGGTGGGAAAGCTGCGCCTTCCATCGCTCGACTTTCGGCCGAGCGCGGTGACCAGGCTGTTGATCATCTTATCGGTGAGCGCCCACGAACAGTTTGTAGTGCAAATCATCTTCACCAGGTCTTCGAAGACCGTGGGCGCCCGCAGGAGGCGGCCGGCGCCGGACGTTGCGATCCACGAGAAGTCGGCGTCGCGCGCAACTGCGGTGTAGAAGCGCGTCATGTCGTCGTCGAGCCTAAGCATATGCCGCACGTCGCGAGTTATCTTCCGAGCCGAGGGTCCTCCGACATCACGGGCGAGGCTGACTTTGACTTCTTGTTTTCCGCCGCCGATTTCAATGGTGATTGGATTCGCTCTTGGGAGATCAATGACTCTGGTGAGCGTCCAGGTTTCCTGATTTAGCTCGAACGGCGGCAGGTCATACCAGCCGTGACTGATGGCGGTGCGTTTGAAATTGAAAGTGGAAGGGGTTGGGATTGTGAGTTCCATAACACGTTTGGACTGCGGCGGCCATCAGTGCGTAGACGCCGCTTTGGAACGAGGGATGAGGAGTCTAAGCGAAAGCGGCGTCTACACACAGATGGCCGCCGCAGTCCAAGAAGTTTATGCCGTCATGTCGCGGGCAAGCAGCGCCGCTCCGATGATGCCCGCGTCCCGGCCGAGTTGGGCGGGAACGATTCGACAGCATTCCAACGCCGGTGAGAGCACCGCCATTTGAACCGCTTCTCGGATCGGCTCCAGAATCAGATCTCCGGCAGCCATCACCCCGCCTCCGAGCACGACGACTTCGACGTTCAACAGATTGACGACGCTGGCCACCGCGTTGCCCAGTATTCGGCCGGTCTCTTTCAACACGGACAGGGCGAGGCCGTCTTTCTCGATTGCCGCGCGCTCGACTCGTTCGGCGGTCAGAATGCCTTCCATGTCGCGCGCCAGTTTCGAAACCGAGAAAGAAGGATCGCTGAAGAGCTGCTCGCGGACCCGGCGCACTATGTTAGGGCCTGAGGCCATCGTTTCCAGACAGCCGGTGCCGCCGCAACCGCATTCCAGCCCCTCGCTCGAAATCTTGAAGTGACCGAACTCACCCGCGAACCCCCGAGCGCCCCGTTGCAGCCGGCCTCCAAGTATCAGACCGGCCCCGATCCCGGTACCCAGCGTAACGTAGAACACATCATTAAAGCCCCGCGCCGCGCCGGAACGCCACTCACCGTAAGCCGCCGCGTTGGCGTCGTTGTCGATTACGACGGTAAAGCCTGTCGCTCGTTCAAGCTCCGAGTGGAGATCGTAGGAGGAAACATCGACGAGATTAGGATTCACTTCGATGCGCTGGGCTCGTTGATTTACGAGGCCGGCCCATCCTATTCCCGCCGCGGTTACTTCTTCCGGGCCCGACCGTAGAGCCTTGATCACATCGATCAATTGATCGATGAAGACCCGCGCGTTGCTGACTTCCGACACCACGCGATGATGCCGAAGTATCGAGCCGTCGGCTCTCACCAGGGCCCCGCGAATGGTGCGCCCGACATCAAGACCAATGTAGAGTTGTTCGGATTCGGGCATCGGTTAAGTTCGCCGTAAAATTCATTTGGCCATCGCCGTGCGGCTGGCAACTTTCTTCAGCTTGCTGAGCGCCCATCGCGCTTTTGCGCGCACGCCTTCGTCATCATCATTCAATCTTCGCTCGAGCGCCTGACGGGCGATCGGATCGCTTATCTGGCCGAGCGCTTCCGCGGCCGCGAATCGAATGTTGCCGTTGCTCTGGTCGAGCAGACCAATCAAATCGGGAACGGCCCTTACTTCGCTCAAACGGCCGAGCGCAAGAGCCGCTTCGCAGGCTACGAATTTGTCCTCGCTTCTAAGCAGTTCGACCAGCACCGAGGAGATGCTGCGGTCGCCTATCAGGCCCAGCGCTTTGGCCGCGTAGCGAGCGGTGAGATTGTCGGCTTCGTCGATCGCATCATTGAGCAACCGGATCACGGGGCCGGTCGCCTGCGCGCCCAACTTCACGACGCCGTCGACGGCTTCAGCTTTGACCTTCAGGCTTGGATCGCGCACGGCTTCGACGAGGGCGGCGAGCGCGCGGGGATCGTGTGAGAACTCCAGCGTGCGAACTGCGTCCAATCGTACGGCTTCGTTCTCGTCTTTGAGCAGGTGAGTCGGATCGAGAGGCGCTTGCCCGCCCGACAGACCTGCAATTACTCGTTGGGAGATTTGATCCTGAATTGCCAGCACGTCGACGGCGTCGGCGTCGATCTTCTCGCTCCACAGTATGGCGCCGTTGTTGGTATCAATCAGTTGAGCGGTCACTCGAATGCGATCGCCGAACTTCAAAAAGTTCCCCATCAGCACTACGTCCACGCCGAGCGCGGACCGCACGCGCGCCGGATCGATCGCCTGATCGCGGTACTTGCTTACCGCGCTCGACGGCGTGACCGCCAGCGAGCCGATCGCCGCAAGTTCGGTAGTCAAGCCGTCCGCTAATGAGAGCGCGTAGAAATCGGAGGCGGCATCGCCGCTCAGATTGCGAAAGGGAAGCACGGCGAGAGTTTTCCTTGCGCTCACCGAGGCGAGAGAAGCGCCATCCCGGCTCGTAGCCTCGCGAGGCGATTGAACCGGCTGCAATGCGGTTTGAGTTTCGGAAGCGGGCGCGCGAGAGAGCAGTCCCCTGATCATCTGCCCAAAGACTCCCCGGGAGGATTGTCGCTTCGGCACAACGAAGGGAGTGGTCAAGCCATCGGGCACGCCTTGGGCGCCGAACCGAAGCGCGACGCTCAATCGCTGCAGGTCTTCGAGCATCGGCGCCATCGACTGATAACGATCGGCAGGCTTCTTGGCAATCGCGTTGTCGATGATTGCCGACATATCCGGCACGAGCTTGTCGTTTATTTCGATGGCCGGCTTGTGAGCTTCGTGAAGCACCGCGTGCATCACGTCGACGCTTGTCTGGCCGCGAAACGGCAGCTTGCCCGTCGCCATTTCGTAGACCACGACTCCAAATGAAAAGATATCGCTGCGATGATCCGCACGCTCGCCGTTTGCGAGCTCCGGAGACATGTAAGAAGGCGTACCCATCGGGGTCCCGAGTCTGGTCAACTCGTCGGCTTGAGCTTCTACTTCGACGCGGCCTTTGTCGGAAAGCAGTTTCGCGAGACCGAAGTCGAGGACCTTGGCCTTGCCGCCGGGGGTGATGATGATGTTGCTGGATTTGATGTCGCGATGGACGATGCCTTTCGCATGCGCCGCCGCGAGGGCGTCGCCAACCTGAAGCGCTATCGAGAAGACGGTGTCGAGGCTGAGGGGTTTGCTGCCGATGACTTTCTTGAGCGTCTTACCCGGTATGTACTGCATCGCGATGAAGTACTGATTGTCGACTTCGGCTATTTCGTAGATCGTGCAAATATTCGGGTGATCGAGCGCCGAAGCCAGCCGGGCTTCACGAAGGAAGCGCTTTCGCGATTCCTCTTCGGACATGAGGTCGGGGGCCAGCAGCTTGAGCACGACTGTCCGATCGAGCATCGTGTCATAAGCCTTACAGACTCGGCCCATGCCACCCAGGCCGATTTCCTCCAGCAATTCATAATGCGAGAGTTTCTTGTTCATATGTGGCCGGGTCAGTTAACCGGGGCTTGATTCACTCATACTACTTTTCGGGTGGGTATTCAATACGCCAGCCGCGTAAAGGACTTCCCTCTGAAGTCTTTACCCATTACCTTTACTTCGCATTTCGGCAACCGAGCGGCGGAGAAGGTAAAGGTGAGCCGTAAGGAGTTTTGTTTTTTCCCTGAGTGATTGAACGGGTCTGGTGTGTCGGGACCACCTGGGTTTCATAAGTATCAGTTCTACGACTACTCCAATTCTTCTTGAAGTATTGCGTCAGTGGCAAACGCCATGACGAAGACGATATGATTTAAGACTTTGGAGATATTATGACTCAAATTGCTGCTTGGGAAGAACATGGCACGCGCTATTTGATGGGGGATGTATTAGTAACGAGAATGGGCTTGTTTAATTTTGAAGGTGATCACGTGCCTATTCCGACCGCAGAGGATGCGAGTGCCGCTCTGCCCAAAAAATATGGGATACAAATAACCGACCTCTCCCAGAAAATCTATATCATTTCGGACAACGTTGCCGTCGGTTGGGCAATCAGCAGAGCCATAGCCGCAGAAGTTATTAGTGATTTGTTCAACGCCTTTGAAGGCAAAGCACCTTCGGTTGCTGAGGTGAAAGCGTTCTTATGTGGTCGAGAGAAAACAGAAGAAGACACTTGTCTCCTCATTGGATGGATAGTGGAAAACAGCAATGCGTCGTGTTTTCGATGGATAAGCCAGAGTCCTGATGAATTTACAACAGGAGATCAATTTGTTGAGGGGTTTGGTAAGGATTTCTTTAATGAAATAGTGAAGCCTACAGGTGAGTCAGGCGGCGATCCGTTGATAAACTCGGCTCTAGGTAAATTAGCAAACCTCCTTAGTTACGAGATGCTTGAAGGAAAGAATCTACAGTGGCAATTCGGTGGGGCATATCAGCTCATTTACTATGCCGACGGGGGCTTTCGGCATTTAACAAGTGCGACATTTGTCACGTTCACGGCGACGGAACAAGAAAATGGAGAAGTGCAATTCGGTTTTGTGTCTAGAATACTAAAATTCCAATTTGAGGACGGTATTTTGAAAATGATGGCTGTTTCCAAGTCTGCAAATGGAAATGTGTCTTCAAGGATGTACTATGCTTACGCTATTCACACGGGGAAACCACAGCCTCCACCTGCCCCTGACGGCCTTTCTCTCATATCAGACTATCATGCGATCCTTGTAGATATTAGATTCCGTGACGGCGTGAGAGGGGAGTTAGCAACCACCTATGCTCGCGATATCCCAAACCCTCCCTTGCAGATCACCCGAACTCCCGAGGCGTTAGAGACCGTTGATATATCCAACAGGTTTCTAGCGCGTGTTATTAAATTAATTAAGGACAGAAACCCAGATAAGAGTGCTTTCCCAACCAGAGACTGGCTTACAAAACAATGATAGGAGCATAGAGATAGGCGAGTTTCTATAATGATATCAGCGCTGCAGAATATGTTACTGCCCCGCCCGCACTCTGACGATGTCTTCCTCGCGCTTGACCGCAACGGTAACCATACAATTGACATGGAGTTGCTTGGTAACTTTTCTCCCCGCCCCCGTCTTCGATCCGTGTTTATCTTGTGTTCATCGGTGGTTGCCTGATGAATTTCCTACTCATGAACTCTGAGTGCTATACGCTTATTGTAGTCGCGATTCGATCTCGCGAATGCGAGCGACCAGCTTCAGCAACTCAGACTCGCTCACGTGCTCGCCTTGCGATACTCCTTCGCAACGGTTGAGCAAAGTCGCCAGCTCTCGTTCGTCGAGTTTTGCTCGACGCGCGACCGCGGCGGCAAGCTTTTCGTTCTCGACTCTTGCCGGAACGCCGCCAAACCGGCACAACCGTTTGCGGAACTCACCGTAGATATTTTCCATTGCGAGATCGGTCGCGTGCGCCAGGCGGCTAATGTTTGCCATCGACGAAACGAATTCCAGGTTGGTCGTGCGCCGTTCACGCTTGAGCGGAAGCGGGCGCCCGAATCTGCGGCCGCGACTGTACACTACCAGCGCCGCGATCAACCCTATCTGCGCCATCAACCACGGAACCGGAGTGCCTCGAAAGTACGACATCAAGCCTTCTCCCGTGGTCGACGCGCCGTAGCCGTGATGGTATTCGTCAAAAGCAATTGCCCCCGCCGGCTTCCCCGCAAAAAGGTTGAGCGCCAGAACGACGTTATCGGCCTGGGAGATTCCGTTGTTGGCGACCACGTACGGGTCGGTGAGCAATACTACGCGGCCTTTTCCGACCGGCGCGTCGGCTAATACCGCCGCTTGATCGTCTCCGATGTGATAGGTCACCGAGCGGCTGTCAACTTTTACACGCGAAGCGAATTCAGAAAGCGCGACGTGCTCGACGCCGCGAGTCAAAGGCGTCGGCTGCATCGTGTGAACGTCGGACTTCAAACCGGATTGTTCAGTGTGTATCGCGCCGTCGCCGATGCTCACATCGATTATGCGATCGACGACGATGAGTAGCCCTCCCGCTTCGACCCATTTGGTTACCGCTTCGAGTTCCTCCTGATCCGGGTTGTGAGTTTCGGGCGGCGCGATGACCAGAAGCGTCCCGGGCTCTCGGTCTTTCAACTCGGTGAAGCGCTTTTCAAATCGCGTGACGTTGTAGTGACTCTCTTCGAGGAGGGTGTACAGCGCAAGGGTGCCATAGGGAGTCGCGCGGTAAGACGAGCGATCCGCGGTGAGTTCGTTTTCTTCTCCGGTGGCGCGCGAATCGATGAAGAAGACGAAATTGAGCGCAACTACGATGAGGAACAACGAGACGAGGAGGAGTATGGCGCTCGCGTTACGTTTCATTTCACATTAAACAGTTGATGCGGCACGTCCTCGAGCACCCATCCGCTGCCCGACCGCGCCAACACATACACCGCGGTGCCCGCCTGGTCCTTACCTTCAGATTTGACCTTGAGCGATACATCGAGCACCACGCGATTCGCATCAACCTGCTCGGCGTGCAGTATCTCCGTCACCCAGGCTGCGGGCCGCGAGACGGTCAACCCCTGAACAAATCTCTTCAGATTATTTTTGATCACGAGCGCGAACAGCTTGTCAGACCCGGACAGTTTGATGGCCGCATCGAGTTGACTGATGTAAGACCGCACCGACTCATCAATCTGAGGTGCGGCGCCGGCTGCGCGCTCGGCTTGGATCAACGCTTCCTGTGCCGCGAACTGCGCTGTCGCTTCATCGGTTTCAACTCGCGCCGCTCGAAACTGCCGCGCGGCTTCCGCAGCCTGATTGCGCGAGAGCGCAACCTGCCCGAGAGTTATGCGCGCCCACGCCAGAGCCGAGCTTACCGCGGGTTCGATCTTCATCGCTGCAGTTGCGGCCGCGGCGGCCTCGTCCGTTTTCTTTTGCGCCATCAGCGTTCGAGCCATCCATGCGTGCAAAACGGCGTTGTGTGGATCAAACCCTATTGCTCGTTTCAGCTTTGTTTCGGCTTCCGGGTATTGTGTCCGGTTGAAAGCCGCGATGCTCTCGTTCAGCAGCGTTTGAGCGGACGGTCGCGTTGCCTTGAAATCGCCCTCACGCGCGTCGTTGTCATAGTTGGTTTGGATGATGAACTTTTCCGGATCGACTTCTACGGAAATGATCTTTTCAGAAGTTGCGATCTCAGCGGTCGCGAGGTTCTCAGAAGGTACGGTCACCGACGTTCTGACCTGCTTGCCCGAAGCCGTCACCGCTAACACCGCCACGGTCACATCTCCGGTTCCAAGGTTGCGCAGGTTGATGAGCTGCGTGGCTGGTTTGTCAGATGGCAGCGGCGCTCCGATTATGATGTCGGGTTCGGTGATCGAATCGACCCAGAGCCCGAAGACTTTATCGACTTCGGGTGTCGAACCCTTTAGCGCCGTCTTCAGATCATCAATTGTAAGTATTTTGGTTGGCCCCGCCGCAATGAGCGACTTGATAGCGGCGATAAGCTTGTCGCGACCTGCCGCTTCCGAAAGAATCCGATATACAAGCGGGCCTTTGCTGAGCGCCGCCGCGCTGTAATTCGGCAACAACAACGTCTGGACTCCAAGTTCAGAGTCGCGCCCGGATTGCGCAACCGGCGTATATCCCCACCGCATTCTCGTAAAAAGATCTCGCGCGGCGTCTTTGCCGAAACGTTCTTCGAAATAAAGCGCCGCAAGGTAGCGCGGAAGCGAGTCGCGGAGAAACGCCGCGCTATGAGCTTTCACCGCGGGGCGATTTTCTTGCGCCGCTCGTTGCTCCTGGCCGCGAAGCCTCATACGGCCGTCGATCCACATTCGCGCGATAGCATCGGCCAGCGTTTCGATCGCGCCGGCACCGAGCGCATCGCGCCGGAAGACTTGCTCGTTCAGGACGAGAATACCAGGCCCGGCAAGATTTCCCGCTCGAACCGAAGAGACGATGCGAAACACCGAGCCTGACGGGGCGGGTCCCAATGTCGCGTTGAGAAAATCGATTATGCGGCCAGCTTCGTCACCCAGCCGAGAGATGAGCGCTCGCGAGTCCGCCGGCTTCCCATCGATCGAGACCGGAGCGATGCCGGGTTGAACAAATATCTCGATCTTGACGCCGCCGTGGTCGGAGGTGATCGGTTGATCGAAGTTACCGGCAACAACAAGCGGCAGCGAGTTGAGCGGCTGGTCGAATGTTGCGTTCTGGCCTTCGGCCTTGAGAGTACCGGACGAAAGCGCGCGGAAGTTACCCGCCGGTGATGCGGCGCTCACGGTCAAGGTAAAGGGCGCGGTCGTCGGGCCATATGGGGGAGCGTACATCGTCGTCGGCATCGGGACCCACACAGATTCGGGCGTCAGCAGCACCTCGCCTGAATAGATATGAACGGCCGCGGTCGATTCGAGGGCTTCGATGCGGTAGGTCAGTTCAACAGTAGCCCTGGCTCCGGCCACGACGGGTGATGCCGGCGTTATGACGATTTGGTTGAGAGTCGTAACGCGTTTGTCTTCGATGGTCTCGACTTGAGCGGATGCCCCGTTCACCGTAGCTGCGCTTACTTTCGCAAGCCTGGTCAATCGAAGGTAGATCTTTGCTTTCGGTGATTGGCCGAGATTCGAGATGCTGAGCGCCGCTTTCACATCGACCGCGCTTGCGGTGGTGTCGATGCGGGCGTTGATGTTGTAGCGATCGACTTCGACTTCCTGTGCCGAGGCGGCTACGGCAAAAGCGAGGACGATGAAAAGAGCGGGGAAAAGTCTTTTAAGCATCAAATCAAACCTTCTGTGCAATAGATGTGAGTATGTAGCCCTCAAAGAGAATCGACAGGATTTACAGGATTAACGAGATTGAAAAACCATCCTGTAAATCGTGTGAATCCTGTCAAAGGTTTTTATGCCTTCTGCAAATTGGGAGATCGGGTCACTCACTCTAAGAAATCGGACCTTCAATCAGCCTCCGCTTATCCGGGCAAAAACTTCTTCCGCGGAATAATCCCTCAGCTCACCACGCTTGAACGCGGCAATCCGGCTCTCAGCTTCAGCCGCCCACAACGCGTCTATACGCGGATCAGTTTCGGGCGCTAAACTCTCGAGCAACCGCTCGGCCAGGTCTGCGCGCTCGGGAGATGGAAGCTGCAAAGCCTGTTCAAAGATTCTCTCAGCCTGTTCCGACATGGTTACGCTCCTATAACAAGATTCTAGCTTCTCAGGTGCGTTAACCTGATCGTGCTCGTTTGGGCCGTTGGTGCGTTTGGCTCTTCACTCGCTCACTTCAACGTATCGCGCACAAGTTCGTGAATCGCTTTCAACTTTTCCAGCAAAGGCTCGAGCCTGTCGAGCGGCAAACTGTTAGGCCCATCCGAAAGCGCAGCCGCCGGGTCGTCGTGCACTTCCATGAACACGCCGTCCACTCCGCAGGCCACGCCGGCTCGCGCGAGATACTCGATGAACTGAGAATCGCCGCCGCTCGCCGAACCCAGCCCGCCCGGCCGCTGAAGACTGTGCGTCACATCATGAACGACCGGGTACCCGAATCCTCGCATGATAGGCACTCCGCGAAAATCAACCACGAGATTGTTATAGCCGAAGCTCGTGCCGCGCTCGGTGATCATCACTCGCTCGTTGCCTTGAGCAGTCGCCTTCTCGATCGCGTGTTTCATATCGTTCGGCGCAAGGAACTGGCCCTTCTTGATATTGACCGCCCGGCCCGAGCGCGCGGCTTCGACGATCAAGTCCGTCTGCCGTGAAAGGAACGCGGGAATCTGGAGCACATCGGCTACTTCGGCCGCGGACGGCACTTGGGCGATTTCATGAACGTCGGTGAGTATGGCTACGCCGGTCTCGCTTCGAACGCGTCCGAGAATGCGCAGCGCTTCTTCGATTCCGAGCCCGCGATGAGCATTGATCGAGGTGCGATTAGCCTTATCGTAAGACGACTTGAAAATGTAAGGGATGCCCAGTCGCTCGGTGATCGAGGAAATAGCGTGGGCCATCTTCAGAGCGTGAGCTTCGCTTTCGACGAGGCATGGTCCTGCGATGAGGAACAGGTCGCCGCCGCCAACTTCTACGTTTCCGACTTTGAAGGGTTTGACTGCGACAGGCATAAATGAAGGCTTATTCTACACGGCGAGCGTTGGAATTTGAAAGAGGAGTCAACCGAAGAGAATAGTGACGGGAGTGCCCTGTTGCCGTGCTATAGTCATCATAGAGGCAGGACATATGTACAACGAGCTAGGACAGAAAATGCGCGAGATAATTTGGAGGAGATGGACCTCAGGCGAATATCCAACACTTGATGACCTCCATCCGAACATATACACCGGCGAGATTTATGATGAGCTGATTGAATCCGGCATAGGCGTTCCTCCTGGGGCGATGGAACAACTGCTGAAGTTTTGGATGTCACAGGGCTATATAAGAACAAGAGCACTAGGCGCATTCGCAGGCGATAAGCAATGCCACGGAAGCATGAAGATCGTCGCGGTATACGAATCCCTGGGCGCGTCCTGATCTGCACGTCCGACAAACCTAGTTTGTTGTCGTACCCGATTATTTCGACAAACTGAAGTTTGTCGGACTCGTCATTGATGAGCTCACGCAAGCTCCGCCAGCGCTGCCCATCGATCTACATCAATCTCCAACTCTTGATTGAGCGACTGTAGCTCGACGTAAGCCGCTTCAACCGCCACGAAGTCGCTCGACGAAGCAGCAAGCACGCGTTCGAGTTCGGCTTTTCGAGCTTCGTTGAGTTCGATTCTCTTTTCCAATTCTTCAAACTCGCGCCGCTCCTTGTATGAGAGCTTTCGTGGTGTGGTAGATGTTCCAGTTGAAGCCGCAGGCTTCTGAGCAACGGTCTTTCCTTCGAGAGTCTCAGGCGCTACTCGCTCGCGAGCCTCGAGAAACGCGCTGTAGTTGCCCGGGTACTCCCTGATCCGTCCGTTTCCTTCGAAGCGAAAGATGCTCTCAATCGTACGGTCGAGAAAGTATCGGTCGTGGCTGACTACGATCAGGCATCCCGCGAATGAGTCCAGATATTCCTCAAGCCGCACCAGCGTCTGGATGTCGAGATCATTCGTCGGCTCGTCCAGCATCAACAGGTTCGGTGCACTCATCAGTACTGTGAGCAGGTACAGACGACGCTGCTCGCCGCCCGACAGACGCGAGATCACATCGTATTGCATCGGCGGAGGGAAGAGGAACTTCTCCAGCATCTGGCTTGCGGTGATCGTCTGTCCATCGGCCGTCTCGATTCTTTCAGCCACTTCGCGTATGTAATCGATCACCCGCTGTGAGCCGTTCAACTCGCGGTTGTTCTGGTCGTAGTAGCCGATCACGATCGTTTGCCCTCTATCGATGTGGCCGTCGTCAGCTTCGATGCGACCCGCAATTATGTCGAGCAGGGTTGTCTTGCCGGAACCGCTCGGGCCGATCACGCCGATGCGATCGTTGCGCTTCAGAGAGTAGCTGAATTCTTCTATCAGGTTCTTGTGGTCATAGGACTTTGAAATGCCGTCGAGTTCGAGGATCTTCTTGCCCATACGGCTGAAGCCTATCGAGATATCTAGTTCCGCTTTGGCTGACCTGGAAGGCTGTTTCTGAAGTGCCTCGGCGCGTTGGACGCGTGCCTTCTGTTTCGTCGAGCGAGCCTTGGCGCCGCGCCTCAACCATGCGAGTTCGCGCCTGAGCAACGCTTCGTGCTTCTCACCCGCGACCTCGTCCCGGGCTTCCTGCTCGTCTTTCTTTTCGAGGTAGTAGACGTAGTTTCCGGCGAAGCTTTGCACCCGGGCACGATCTATTTCGAGTATGCGATTGGTGACCCGATCGAGAAAGTATCGGTCGTGAGTGACCAGGAGAAGCGCGCCCGCGTAACGCGCAAGATATGTCTCAAACCATGCGATCGTGTCGGCGTCCAGGTGATTGGTCGGCTCATCGAGGATCAAGAGGTCAGGGTGCGAAACCAGCGCGTGAGCGAGAGCGACTCGCTTGCGTTCACCGCCCGAAAGCGAGCCCATCCGCGCTCCGGTATCGTTGATTCCAAGCTGACTCAGAACGGTTTGCGCATTTATTTCGAGGTTCCAGCCGCCCGACGCTTCGAGTTGATGCGCCAGCGTCGCAACCCGATTGAGCGTTCGCTCGTCTCCGGGATTCATGGACAGGTCGTGGCAGGCCAATTCGTAATCTCTCAGCAACTGCATCGCTTCATCGCTGGCGGTAAAGACCGCGTCGAGCACCGTCTGATCCGGATCGAAATCCGGGTTCTGCGGCAAGTAGGCCACGACGCGTTCGTTGGCGATGATGGCGCGGCCTTTCTGGGGTTGTTCGTGTCCGGCGATTATTCGCAGCAGCGTAGATTTGCCTGAGCCGTTCAATCCGATGAGACCGACTTTGTCGCTATCCTCGAGGCCGAAGGTCACGCCCTCAAACAACTGCCTCGGGCCGTAACTCATAGCGATGTCTTCGAGAGAGATGATAGTCATTTCAGTTTGCCTGAGGCTTGATCCTTCTTCAAAATGACATCCACCTCGATCCCGGCTCGTATGTTCTGTCGGTGCTGACCATTCATACCGGCCCTTAGAATAGCTCATCGCAGACTGGTTGCGAATTCGGACTCGCTTTTGGGTAGTGGGGTGATAGTGTGTTGCTCGCTCACATTCGCGTTTCTCCTCTGCGTCCTCGGCGTCCTCTGCGGTTGATTCCGAGCCACTGGGCAGGAAAAACCGCGGAGGACGCAGGGGACGCGGAGGACTGCTGGCGGCAACACGCTGACCCCGGCCAGATGCTGACAATGCGGGATCGCATCGTTTGACTCGACGTTTTTCTGGCATTAAGATCACAGCGCATTTCAAAGGGCCTCGGGTACCAGCAACAAATCCATTCGCATCGTGGCCTCTCCGGTTGCAGGTCCCCAGCTCAATCTTACGCGAAAGGAGAGTACTTGGCGCGCACCCTGTGTACCTGCCAAGGAAAGACAAAATGAAAAAACTCACAACAACTTTATTGATGGTGGCCTTATTAGGCATCAGTGTTTACGGGTACGGACCGCGCGGACACGGGTTGGTCGGAGCAATTGCCGACAAGCGACTGGCAACAAACCCTACCATCAAAACCAAGGTGGACACGCTTCTTGACGGGCTAACGTTGCAACAAGCGGCAACGCTTCCCGACAGCATAAAGACCTGGGATACGAGACCGGATGGATTCCACGTGACTGGTCATCCAACGATCGAGACGCAGCTTCGTGCTTTTGTGGCGGCCAACCCCGCCGGCGGCAAGCCATCTCATCATGATTTTCACTTTACAGATGTTCCTGTCGCTGGAGATGAGACGTACGCCAGCGGGACAGTAGGACGGGAACCGTTTGATATAGTGCATATGATTCCCTTTTGCATTCGCGTTCTAAAAGGAGAGGAACCTGAGACAAATGACCGCGCAATAACAAAGGCCGTAGCAGTTATCCTCCTTGTGCACTATATGGGAGACATCCACCAGCCGCTCCACGTGGGCGCTGAGTACTTCACTTCCAAAGGAAAACCATTTGAGCCGAGCGAAACTAACCTTGGGTTTGCCGATCAGGGAGGGAATAAACTCACGCTCTTTCTGCTTAGCAATGGCAAGGCCACCTCTGCCAAGGGATTGCACGGTTACTGGGATGGTCAGTCCGTCACAACAGCCTTTGGCAGTACGCCGGACGATCAGGTAGCTCAAAAACTGGCAAGCAGCCAGCCTCCGAATTGGAAGCTGACCGGAGGAGTGGAGACTTGGGCCGAACAGTTGGCGAACGACATCCTCCCGATCGCCCGTACCGCGCATACCCGGCTTAGCTTCACCCTGATCAAGTCAACGAAAGGCAAAAAGGACATTGATAGCGGTCGCGCCACCGAGAAGAAGACAACCGGTTTGTCATACAAGAACTTTGCTGGCGTAACTGTCAGCAACGAAATTCAGAAGGCTGGCTGGCGTCTGGCGGCCCTGCTTGAAGAAGCGCTCAAGTGAGTTGAGGACGCAGAGTCTTCCTTCGCCATTTGAGCGAGAAGGTGGGCTCCGAATCGGCTAACAGTTCGGCTTCTTGTCAAGCGCATCGACCGGCATTGTAGAGGCCGTCCAGAAACCGTAGTGGCTTTACTTAGGGCTGATCGCTCCGCCGGCGGGCCAGGTCGTGTCGCCGATTCGCTTGAGGGTCATCTCGAAGAAGCGCACCGGTTCTTTGCCGGGAGCGATACGATCGCCGACTTCCTTCCATGTGCCATCCTTGATGACACACGTATATCGGATAGTCATCTGCCCCGCGGGGATTTCCCACACGTAGCCATCGGGAGTGGGCTTGAGCGGGAAGTCGCCGGCGTAGCCCTGCGCGTAAGAGTGCAGGGTGTAGGCGCGCGTCGCGGGATTGTAAGAAATAGTGCCGAACGCGTTGAAGGCGACTTTGCCATCCGCGTCGTACCCGCGGCCTTCGATGACCTTAACCGAACCGTCGAGGAACGGGCCGATGCGTTCCGTCTGGGTAACATTGTGCTTCTCGCCGGATGGCAGGATGGTCCACGCGGGACCTCTCCACACACCGTCCATTGGTGCGAGTGGGAGCATGGCTTCACGCTGCGCCGCGATGAGAACTGCCGGATTCTGTTGTCCCTGCCCCAGTGCCACCGGCGATACTCCCGCGGTCATCAGCATGAGGGCTAGCGCTGTTATTCGATGTCCGATCATTTTTTTGTTCTCCCTAAATAGTAAGGCCATCTCAACGGGGATAGACAGGATGAACAGGATAGAAGCGAGGGTCTTTTTGCGTCATTTCCTATCCTGTGAATTCTGTCCATCCCTGTTCAAGCCCTTATGGCGGATCTGCCGCGGAGCGCGCCGAGGACGCTGAGGTTAGCCGAGTCTCTGCGTTCTCGCCGCCCTCTGCGGTTAGATTGAGTCCGATTGCTACTTACCTTTCGCGAGCGTGAAGTTCGGCTCGATGTCCACTGGTACGTCGCCCAGCTTATCGAGCGCCCCCTGCATAGCCGGTCTGATCACTGCGTACTTGTCGAGCATCGCCTTGGCTTTCTCATAAGACCCTTCCGCCTCGATGGTGAGGATCTCGCCCGTGAGCTTGCGCACAGCATCTTTGATTTTTGATGTGTCAATGCTGAAGGTTCCCGTCGCCTCATCCATTTTGATTCCGCCTTCGTCGAGCAGATAGTTGAACTGAAGCGCCTGTCCCTTGCCGTGAGCCTCGGTTATTCCAAAGCGCACCGA
This sequence comes from Blastocatellia bacterium, assembly GCA_035607285.1. Lineage (GTDB taxonomy): Bacteria > Acidobacteriota > Blastocatellia > UBA7656 > UBA7656 > Onstottus_A. Next base: position 22,953 of record DATNBZ010000183.1, read on the forward strand.
CCGAAACGAGCTGGCGAGATAGGTCGTGTAGAGGTCGCGCTCCATCGCCTGGTCCACGCCGCCGTGGTCGATCAGGTACTGCAGCGCCCACATACCGGTGATGTCAGCCTTTGCTTCTTCGATCGCCGAGTAGAGTTCCTTCAGCTCTTTTCTGACGTTTGTATCGCGGCCCTGGACTTTGATTTCGTGAGGTCCGAGGCCGTGCATGAGCTCGTGCGTCAGTATCTGCGTAAAGAAAGCGTCGAACGAGATCTGAGACTGCTGCGCCGGATCCATGATCTTGCCGGCGATCGGCACCAGCACCTTGTTGAACTTGGCTTCCTGAACGTTCTTCAACATCACGCGCTTCGACCCCTTTTCTCTGACGACTTTTTCATCATTGGGGAGGTTATAAGCCGCGGTCTGAACCCCGCGGTTTCCATCACCCGAGCAGAAAACATTATCGACAACACGTATCGGAGAAGCAGCGCCGAGCTTTGGGTTTCGGTACTTCGGATCGATGGGCAGGTTGTTCTCGAGTTCCTGAAGATAGCCGCTGAACTTCACGAGCTTCGCGGACTCGGCTTCATCGCGCAAGGTAACAAAGGCCTCAAAGGCGGCCTTGTACCCGAATAACTCGTCTTCGTAAGTTTCGTACGGACCAAAGGTCACATCAATGGGAGCATCAAGATCCATCCACGCGACGTCGCTGGCGTGGTAGTCATCGGACAACAAGGCTTCAGCGCGCTTCGTCAGGAAGTTTTTGAGCTTCTGGTTGCCGGCCAGGTCGGCGGCTTCTTTCAGCAGCTTCGCCGCGGGCTCCAGAAACTCTCGGTATTCCTCGTGATAGGGCACTATCTTGAGTTTACCGTCGGGTCCGCGCCTTATGACCGTAAAGAACCCGGCAGCTCGTTGCTTCTCGGGCTCGGGCAGCGTTGCAACCCAGGCGGTAAACTCATCCTTGGTTATGTCGTCGGGGTAGTAACCGGCCTGTGGCGGCTTCACTGGAGGCACGCCTTCGATGAAGGGTTCATTCTTGTCCAATCGAGACCACGGTCCTTTGTTGATCATGAAATAGTGCAAGCGCTCGCCGCCTTCCGGACTTGTGTCCGCTTCGAGTTTTTTCTGCAAGGCTTCGTTGCCGCTCCATACCTGGCGCATGAACAACGGATCAAGCAGTTTGGCGGCTGCGATGATCTTATCGAGCGCCTTGCGGTCGTTCTCCGAGAGCTGTGAAGGATCGGCGGTCACATCGGTTGGAGCGAACCTGCGGATCTTCGCGGCGAGAGGAGACTCGCTCGCCGGCTTTGTCTCAGACATCTTCGGCGTCTCCTTCCGAGTGCAACCAACGATAGCGACGGCAATGCACATCGCGACCGAACAGAGTTTGATAGTTGATTTCATTGTTCACCATCCTCGTAATCATTCGGGATAACCTTACTGCGTCTTGAATCAGCATTATTCTAAACGACTCAGGCCGGCTGATGCGAAGCGTGATGTTTCTACTGCCCGCCGACTGCGGTTGTCAACTGAGAGAGCTTTCGCTAGTGTTCGGATTCTGCGTTTGCTTAATGATCTTCGCGTGCTTTGCGGTCCTTTGCTGCTTTGCGCTGAGTATTGGGTATTGCGCCTTCAATACTCAATACTCAGCGCAAAGCCGCAAAGGACCGCAAAGCACGCGAAGGACTGACCGCAAGTCAGCAACTCAATAACCGAACACTACCAACGGGTTCCCGATTAACCTCGACTTATCACCGGCGTTCTGTTACTATGCCCTCGATAGTTCAGCAGATCGAATGCTGCTGGGAAGTTTTTCAGGACCTCCCGCTGATTGTTTGGAGAGTGTTTGACCTCGTTTCCTCATCCTCTTTCCCGCAAAGCCTCGGAAGTTCCTCTTAACCAGTCTTAGGAGACAAATGAGTAAGAGAATTTATGTCGGAAATCTGTCGTATCAAACGACGGATGGCGACCTCACCACCCTGTTTGAACAGTGCGGTCCGGTCGAATCAGTTAACGTTATCACGGACCGGGACACCGGGCGTTCGAAGGGCTTTGCTTTTGTTGAGATGAGTGGCGAGGATGCCGATAAGGCGATCACACAGCTTAATGGAACAGAGATCGACGGCCGAGCGCTGACCGTGAATGAAGCGCGACCGCGCGAAGAGCGTACGGGCAATCGCGGTGGCGGTGGCTACGGCGGAGGACGCCCGGGTGGCGGCGGCGGCGGTCGAGGCCGCGGCGGTTACGGCGGAAGCCGCTACTAAGCGAAAGCGACGAGCGCCGAATGACGGGCCCTCGAGGTTCGTCATTCGGCGCCTCGCAGTTCAAAGACGATTGCAGAAAACTGACGCAACACAGCCCCAACCAGTCTGTAACTTCAGAAATTTCAGCAGAAAGCATTTCAGCAAAAACACCTGCTTCGCTTCTACAGGAAAACAAATCACGAAGCAGCGTACCGAAAGTGAGATTCATGAGTTCAAATAGTTTTAGCAAGCTTGGCCTAAATGTACAGCTTGTCGATGCCCTGGAAGACCTGGGCATCACCACACCAACAGAGATTCAAACAAAGACGGTGCCGCTCGCGCTTGCGGGAGGAAACATCGTCGCTTCGGCGGAGACAGGCTCAGGCAAGACCCTGGCGTTTCTACTGCCGATCATTCAACGGCTAGGCGCCCGCGGCGTAACGCGAGCGCTTGTGCTTGCTCCGACAAGAGAGCTGGCAATTCAGATAGAAGCAACCGCGAAAGTCTACGGCCAGACCGCCGGACTTCGCACCGTAGCAGTAGTCGGCGGCGAGAGTCTTCCGAGACAAACCAGAGCGCTCCGAGCAGGAGTTGACATCCTGGTCGCGACACCCGGTCGGTTGAACGACCTGATCGAGCGAGGCTCGGTCGACCTCAGACGCGTAGAGGTTCTCGTGCTTGACGAAGCGGATCGAATGGTCGATATGGGATTTCTTCCTCAGGTCCGAAAGATCATCAGGCACGTTCCGGCGAAACGTCAGAGCATGTTGTTGACCGCGACACTTTCAAGAGAGGTCGAGCAGTTGACGCGTGAATTGGCGACAAACGCTGTGAGAGTCGAAGCGACGCGCGCATCAAACACCGTCGCGACGCTGACACAGAAAGCGTTCGCCGTGTTATCGCACGCGAAGACACCGATGCTGCTGGCTTTGCTCCGGCAACACTCGGATGAGACTTTTCTGGTTTTTACGCAGACACGTCGAGGAGCAGACAGGGTCGCGCGGATACTGACCGCCAACAAGCATGAAGTAGTGACGCTCCATTCCGATCGCAGTCAGTCGCAGCGCAACACGGCTCTGTCGAACTTTAAGGCAGGCCGGGTGCGCGTGCTGGTCGCCACAGACGTCGCCGCTCGCGGCATTGATGTTGACGACATCTCATTTGTGGTAAATTATGAAGTGCCCGCGACCGCTGAAGACTACATTCATCGCGTTGGTCGAACAGCCAGAGCGGGCCGCGACGGCGCTGCGCTAACGCTCGTTAGCCCGGAAGAGGAAGCCAATCTGGCCGCTATTGAGCGAATCGCGGGAATCCGGCTCGAGAGATCGAAGCTGAGTGGCTTCAGCGACGGCAGATCCGAGGAGCAGATAAAGCTCACGAGCGAAATAGCTCGCTTGCGGTCTTCTTCATCGCGTTCTTACAGGGCGACCCGGGCATCGCGCTGATTAGCTGCAAGCGTTGCACCTGAACACACACGACGCGGCAAGGCCGGCAACTTTGCCGCGTTTAAAAAGGAGGTAAGCACCATTCCAAAAGAAGATATGATCCCCGTCGATGGAACCGTGGTTGAGTGTATGGGGAACACTACGTTCAAGGTTAAGATAGCCGAGGGCCACGAGGTGTTGGCCCATCTGTCCGGCAAGATGCGCAAGCATTACATAAAGGTGCTTGCGGGAGACCGGGTGACCGTTGAGTTGTCACCTTACGACCTGACAAAGGGTCGAGTTACTTTCCGGCATCGAAGCTAGGAGAGTCCCGGCATCGCCCATCCAGCGTTGTGTCGAGCAGCTTGAAAGCTGCTGTATTAACGATCACGTTTGTGTTTGGCTGAATCACTCGCAGGTTGAGCTCGAGTTAGGGTCGGAGGACTCCGCTCATACTGGTTTAGGCTTGCGACGAAGCAAGACCTTCTCAAGTTCTACACAGCCTTTATTCTTATCCTTTCAGATCTTGACGGTCTGCGTCGTCCAGGAAGCACCACACGGGAGGCAGGTTTTGCGGAAACTTCGTATCGGAGTCATCGACCTCGTCGCTAAAGGTCCGACGCGCGCACTGTTCGCGCGCGTGATGAATGCCAATTTCGCCGCGATCATGCCCCAGGTTATTGCGACATGGTGCGAACAGGAAGGCCACGACGTAACCTTCGTGTGCTATACCGGGTTCGAGAACCTTGTCGAGGAATTACCCGACAACGTCGACCTCGTCTTCATTGGCGCGTTCACCGAAGCGGCTCAACTCGCGTACGCGCTGAGCAATCTCTTCAAAGCTAGAGGCGCCATTACTGTTCTTGGCGGACCGCACGCCCGCTGTTATCCACACGACGCCGTCAAATACTTCGACTACGTTCTTGGATTTACGGACCGTACCGTAATCTGCGACGTCATAGGCGACTGCTCCCAACACCGGCCAATCGGAATGAGGATCGCGGCCAAACAGCAACCTTCAGTGTTGCCCGGCGTGCGCGAGCGATGGAAGTTCGTGGAGCCGACGCTCAAGAAGGCCCCATTCATAAAGATGGTTCCGATGATCGGCAGTCTCGGTTGCCCGTACACGTGCAGCTTTTGCATCGATTCGGTCATCCCCTATCAACCGCTGAATACCGATGTGATCAAGGAGGATTTGAAGTTTCTCTTACAGAAGTTCAAGCGGCCGCTCGTGGGGTGGCACGATCCCAACTTCGGCGTCCGCTTCAACGACATAATGGCTGCGATCGAGGAGGCGGCGCCTCCCGACAGCATCGACTTCATCGCCGAGAGCAGCCTGTCGCTGCTTTCGGAAGCGCACCTCAAGCGTCTAAAGCAAAATGGATTCAAGGCGCTGCTACCCGGAATCGAGTCGTGGTACGACCTGGGCGACAAATCGAAGACCGGTAGTACGAAGGGCATGGACAAAGTCCGGCAGGTCTCCGACCACGTCAACATGATCCTGCGCTATATGCCTTACATTCAGACAAACTTTGTCCTGGGTCTCGATTCCGACGAAGGGGCGGAACCGTTCGAGTTGACGAAGCGATTTGTAGACCTGTCGCCGGGCGCGTTCCCTGGCTACTCGCTGCTCTCCGCTTTTGGACAGGCGGCGCCGCTCAATCTCGAATATCAACGAGCCAACCGCGTGCTGCCTTTTCCGTTTCAGTTCCTGAATAACAACCAGGCGATGAATGTTAAGCCCAGGAACTATTCCTGGCCCGAGTTCTACAGTCACGTGATTGGTCTGGTCGAATATACTTATTCATGGCGCGCGATTGGCAAACGAGTCAGAGCGAACAAAGCGATGATTCCCCGTTGGATGAATGTCGTTCGAGCAATCTCTTCCGAAGGCTTTGGGAGAATCAAATACCACACCGAAGTGCGTAAGCGGCTCGACACAGACAGGCAATTCCGGAGCTACTTCGAGAGCGAATCAACCGAACTTCCACAGTTCTATATGGACCTTGCGCGGCGAGATCTTGGTTCGCTTTGGGAATGGCTTCCCGCCGGCGCGATGGAGCATGACCCAAATGCTTACCTCAAATCGCTCCCCGCAGTGAGTTAGTTATTTTTCTTTCACTTTATTTTATCGGTCACTTCATACCCCTAACGTGACCAGAAAGCCACTTTGAGAACGAGTCTCTTCGTTACGATCCGCGTTCAGCGCGCGATTCAGCGGTGTATTGTTTGACAAGCCACAGTTATGCCTATAGAGTTCGTAACGAACCGAGCATAGCTTACTCTCTTCTTCAGCTTCTCTGGAATCATCCAGTCCACCTGAATCCAACAGCCACTTTCAAAAGGAGCCCTTAATGTATACACGTCATTTGACCATGAAACTGAAAGCGAATGTTGCCCCGGAATTCAACCGCGTCATCGAAAACGAGATTCTCCCCCTGCTTCGCAAGCAGCCAGGCTTCCGTGACGAGATCACCTTTGTCGCCCCGGAGCGCTCAGAATTAATCGCGATCAGCTTCTGGGAGACCAAAGAGAACTGCGAGACTTTCAACAACACAGGATATCCTGAGGTGCTGAAGCTTGCGTCGAAGTTCGTCGAAGGAACGCCCAAGGTCGAGACCTTTGAGCTTCTAACTTCGACACTACACAAGCTCGCTGCCAAGGCTTGAGGTAGGTACTCATAATGTCGAGAGGGCGGGCACGTCCGCCCTCTCATCGCAACCTTGCTCTCCGGCGTAAAACGGAGATGCGTCCGGGTCTGATGTGACCCGGACGATCAAATCGCTCGAGGAGCAAACAACCGTTCACTCGTTAGAGGCCTCGCCCGAGAAATCGGGGCGCCGACAGTATCCGCCCGCAACCGTTCCCGCGAACCGCTCGGCCTGCTTCCAACTTCACAAAAAGGAAAATCATTATGTCAGCTAAATTGTTTGTAGGTAATCTCTCGTTTGAAACGACCAGTGATGAAATACGGGATCTGTTCAGCGAGGTTGGCCCGGTTGAATCGTGCCAGGTGATCACGGACAGAGACACCGGCCGCTCGAAAGGCTTCGGTTTCGTCGAGATGAATTCAAAGGCCGAGGCCACTACCGCCAAGGAGAAATTCGACGGGCAAGACCTGCACGGCCGAGCGCTAAAGGTCGATGAGGCTAAGCCGAAGACCGATAGCCGGAATAACGGCGGCGGCGGCTACGGCGCCTCACGTTATTAGTTTGACCTTGACGTCCCGAGCACCGGGCCGTTCGCCCCGATGAGCCGGCTGAGAAGATGACTTGCATAGTTTCTTCTCAGCCGCTCTTGGGAGCTTCTGACTGACAGAACTGCCAGTATTAGCTTACGGATGGTTTTGGACCGGGTGTGATCAAAAGTGGGACCTGAGCCGGGAACAGCCCGCGACTCTTCGCCAAAGGAAGTGTACTGAGAATTCCCTGGAACCCCGTAGGGGTAGAATGTTTATAGTGGTGAGTCCCCAATGTTGCCCAACCCCGTAGGGGTGAAATGTCCCTGGTCTCAACTCTATGCCGCTCCTAACGGAGCTAGGAAGTCCACGTCGGCGTCCGTAACTATAAACATCGCACCCCTACGGGGTTGCCGGGCGGACGCTCGATTCACCGCTCTGAGTTGTTGGTGACCAGAGTTCCACACTGGTCTCCTAATCGCAGGCAAAAGAACATGCCGATACGAAACCCGATACTCTCGCCAATCAGCCTCGATAGCGCTTCTTTCGGGCAGACTGTCCTGAAGTTCTCCTCAACTCATCCCGGCTCACATTGTTGTGACTTTGAGCGCCAGTTATTCTCGAAACTGTCCTGTAGTGAACAGAAATCCTTCCTGAACAGGCATATCATTCACTTACTAACGAACGGCTGAACCGAAAGAAGGGGATACTAAATGAGTATTATTGCGATGATTGTGTCGGGTCTGATTATTGGCGTGATCGCCAAGCTCCTGATGCCAGGCAGAGATCCTGGTGGATTCATCATTACCATCTTGCTGGGGATTGCAGGCATGTTCCTGGGGAGCTACATAGGACGGGCGCTCGGGTGGTACAAACCCGGCCAGTCCGCCGGATGGATCGTATCGATAGTGGCAGCTTTAATCCTACTGGCCCTCTATCACCTGTTTGTTCGACGCAGGGCATAGTTCGTTTGAAGGCGACGCCTGAACCAGGCCGACACGCCGACGCGAAATCACAACCATAGCGATGAGTTTGATAAAGATCGAGGGCTTTCGCTCCAGGCCTCGAAGACTCTTCGCCGCAGGAGCGCCTGATTTGTCAGGAAAGGGAGTTCAAATGAAAGTCAATGTATTAGGAAGGATGGTCGCAGCCTCCTTGATCAGCGGAATGCTGCTGATGGGATCGAGCATATCGACCAACGCGCAGGACAGACCAACGGAAACCAAACCGCCCGAGAAGCAGCAGGGTAAGCAAGAGGCCAAACAGCAGCGCAAGGCCGCGCAGCAACAGACTGATCAACAGCAGTCGCAGAAGCAGGCCGACAAACAGCAGCGTAAGCAGGCTCAGCCGCAGCAGAGCCAGCAACAAACTCAAACTG
>DATNBZ010000187.1:0-34732 GCA_035607285.1 Blastocatellia bacterium
GGTAGTGGGGTATTAGCGTGTTGCCAGCAAGCAGTCCTCTGCGTCCCCGGCGTCCTCTGCGGTTTTTCCTGCTCAGTGGCTCGGAATCAACCGCAGAGGACGCCGAGGACGCAGAGGAGAAACGCGAATGTGAGCGAGCAAACACACTATCATTGGTTCCGGATCGAATGGGAAAGATCTCAGAACCTGGCGGTCAATCCAACGCGGATCGCTCTTGGAGAGCCAGGAGAGATGTTGTTGTTGCCGTCCGCGTTGACGTAGTACCGCTTGTCGAACAGGTTTTCGACGTTCGCTTGAAGCCGGATTCTCTCAGTGAGCGAAAAGTAAATCGCGGCATCCGCGCGCGTGTAGCCCGGCAGCCGGACAGTATCATCGATCGCCGCAAACATATCGGAGCGATGAATGACTCCCAAGCCCGCAGCCAGCCTCGAGGCTATCTGATAGTTGTTCCATAGCGAAAAGTTGTGATGAGGAACCAGGGCGACTTGCGCTCCGGCACGCGCGGCAGTCGTAGCGCTGGTGATGAACGCGTCTTGATAAGCATATCCTCCGGTCAGTCGCCAGGCGCGCGTCAAGGCTCCATTCAGTCCCACTTCGTACCCGTTGGAGCGCTGGCTGCCGGTCTGCAAGATCCTCGTAGGATCGTTTGGATCCGTCGCTCTGGTGTTCAACCGGTCCAATCGATACACGGCCGTCGTAAGCGCGAGCGCGCGGCTCAGGTCCCATTTGACACCGAATTCGTAGTTGTTGAACTTCTCCGGTTTGACCTGCTGAGTGATCGTCGTGAGCGATGAAAACTGGTCTCCCGAGCTGGGCAGATAAGCAACGCTATAGTTGCCATAGATCGAGATTCGAGTCACAGGTTTGAAAACTATCCCAATCCTTGGCGAAAGCAGGTTGTCAATCCGACCCAGAACCTGATCGTTTCGATTGTTGTGAAATCTCAGATCGAAATGATCATAACGAACACCGGCTACGAACTGAACATATCTGGACAGGTCGATCTGATCTTGAACGTACGCCGCTCCGATCATTGTCGTGATGTGATTGTCTGCGTCGGTCGCGATCTGGCGAAAGGTTGCCGCAGTGTCGATGGTGGGTTTCGCGAACGGCACATTGATCGACGTCAGCGTGTTGTTGAAGAAACCGGTATTGCGAAAGTTATCGGTGACCTGGCGTCCAACTTCGACGCCGGCAAGCAAGGTATACCGGATTCGCCCGGTTGATACGCCGTAGGTAAAGTCACTTTGGTTGAAGATGTTCAAGCGTGCCGTCGCGTTGTTATATGCGGACAATGCGGCGGTGGCTTTATCCGCAGAGACAGCGCCGGGAACGAAGTTTTGATAGCCCCGGTCATAAGAACCAAAATGGGTGGTATTGCGAAAGTTCAATCCGCCGGTCTGGCGTTCGATCGTCGCGGAACCCAAATTGACTACGGCCCTCACGTAACTGTCCTTCGGATTGCCGAAGTAGGTTGAAATGCCGGTATCGGCCGGCAGTCCCTGATACGACGGAATGCCGCGATCCGCGGTCCGGTAGTCACGAAAATGTTCGTAGCCGAGCGTGATCTTCGTCTGTTGGTCGGGTGCGATAGTCAGTGTAGGATTGATGCCATAGCGTTCGAGTCCCACGAAGTCGCGGAAGCTGCCGAAGTTTTCGTAGACCCCGTTTATGCGGAATGCGGCCTTGCCGTTCAGTGGTTGGTCGAGATCCACCGCGACGCGTTTGTCGTTGAAGGAGCCGCCCTGGAGAGTTATTTCACGAAACGGCGCGAACACCGCTTCCTTGGTAACTCGGTTTACAATGCCGCCGCCGCCGCCACGTCCAAAGATCATCGCGTTCGGCCCCCTGAGGACCTCTATCCGCTCGAGGTTGTACAGGTCGCGATAATACTGCACATCGTCGCGAACCCCATTCAGGAAGAAGTCGGCTGAAGAGTTGACGCCCCGAATCACTATCTGATCGCGATTGTTCTCGCCTTGATGAGCGGTGACGCCCGGGACGTAACGCACCACATCGCCGACGCTCGTGAGCATTTGGTCCTTTATCTGCTCTTGAGTAACTACTGAAATGGCTTGAGGCAGGTCGCGCATCGGCGTCAGAGTCTTCGTAGCAGTGCTGATCGTTGCCGCAAGGTAATCTGTGGCCACGACTGTTACGGTGTTGTGTTGTCCGGCGACGTCTAACGTAACCGAGAGGGATGTCACGCCGCTCGCGCCGAGCGTCACGGTTTGCGCGCTTTCTTCAAAACCATCGGCCAGGATGGTGACGATATAGCGGCCAGGCTGAAGCGTCAGAGTGAATTCACCGGCTTCATCCGAAGTTGCGGTTGTTGCTGACGAGGAGCCGTCCGGCACCGCGGTGATTCGAGCTCCTGCGATTGGCGCGCGCGCGAGATCAACTACCTTGCCTCGCAATGAGCCGGCCGTCGCCTCCGCGTGCGCGATGGATGTGAGCAGCCCGGCGGCCAGGAAAAGTGAAAGCATACTGAAGATTAGAGCGGACCTTCTTATGAACATTTGTCGGGCCTCCCCGGGCGCCATTGATTTCTTTGAAGTTGAAAGTCATTTTCAGAATGGGCAGAATAAGCTTTCTGGTTCGGAGTGTCAAGAATTATCTTTGGTGGAATTATTTTCAGCGGGTAATGGTTAGGTCTGTCGCGCCGCCGCAATTGACCGCTGATTTGCGCCGCCTTCGGTACGTTGATCTGCGCAGATCGGCGAAACGCAGTCAGCGAAAATCAGCGGTTAATTCTTCTTTAGTGATTGAAAGAGTCAAACTGAACGCCTGCCTTCGCCGGAGGAATTCGTGGAAGCTCGAAGGGTATGTGCGACGCTTGAGCGTATCGGCGAGAACGGCCATATGGGCCTGTGGTGATGCCTACCTGAGGAATCCGCGACGTTGTGATCTACTGCGCTTTCGCGACTGCCCGATAGCCAGGCCGCGCGCGTATCACCACATCCTTCCGAGTCGTGCGCACGTGAATCTTGCGGTAGCTTCCATCACGTCGCGAGTTCGAAGGGTAATACCCGAGCGCGTATTGAGTTCGCAGCTCTGCGGCTATTCGCGCAAAGGCATCCGGCAGCGAAACCAGCGTGTCGGCGCGATGGAGTTTACCGCCCGACACCGTCGCCAGATCGTTCAGGTACTTATCCGCAAGGCTGTAAAGACCATCCAGCAACACGCTCGTGGAATCGACTCTTGTACCCGGCCGCCCCGAAGTTGGGTTGCGGTTGTCGGGGAAACGATCATTCGGGAAACGATCATTTCCTGGATAGCGAGGATCAGGCCCGCGCGGGTCAGGCCCGCGAGGATCAGGCCCGCGAGGATCAGGATAACGATCGTCCGGGTAGCGCCCACCGGGATAAGGTGTGCGGCGAGGCTGAGGGATGACGATTGGCGGAACGGGGATTCCGTAAGGATCTTTCCTTTCCGTGCGCCCGTCGGGTCTCGGATCGCTGCCCGGGACTGTCGGCGTTGTGCGGCTGGGATCACCGAATATCACGCCGAGATCAGGCAAGCGGCCTTGCCGCTCCTGCTGGCGTAGCAACGCCTCGGTCTCAGCGCGAGTATCGAAGCGTATCGGGTAGACGATAACACCGGACTCCTCGAGCGCGCGCAAGTTATCTTCGTAAGTTGTCGAAAGGCTATGCCAATCCACTCCGTCTGTGAACAGCACGATTGCTTTTCGACCTTCTTCGTCCGACAGGTTCTGAAGCGCCAGTCGAAAGGCGTCGTACAGGCGCGTTCCCTTGCCGGGGCGAGTCTGTTGGATTGCCCGCCGTAGCACCGACCTGTCAGAAGTGAAGTCATTCAAATCACGAATGTCGTCGTCGAATGAAATCACCTTCACTCGATCGGCTGGTTGCAATTGCTCGACAAAGGCAACGGCAGCGCGTTGAATCTGCCCCAGCTTCTCCTGCGTGCTTGCGCTGGTGTCCAGCATCAAGACAACGTGAAAGGGCTCCTTCACTGTAGCAAAGAACACCAGTTCCTGATTGACGCCGTCTTCGGCGACGCTGAACTCTTCCTTGCGCAAATCCGGAATGTAGATTCCATTCCTGTCGCTCGCGATCACGGGTACGGTGACCAGGGTGGTACCGAGCTTCACAGCATCAGCATCCTTTTGATCGGGCTTTGACTGGTCTGTCGGCTCGTCGCGCTGAGTCGTCTTTTTAGTTGGATCGCCCGTCGGGGGCTTGCGGCCGGCCTGACCAAAGCTGAGGCCGATCGACAACAGAATGACACAGGTGACTTTGATGAGGGGGGAAGACCGCATCAGGTTGCTGCTCCTTCGGGTGAACCGCGCGAGTATTCTACGCTTCTTCGCCGGGAAGCCAACGCAAAACGCGAGAGTAGTGCGTTGCCCGCTCACATCGCGACTCGCCTCGGCGCCCTCCGCGTCCTCTGCGGTTGATTCCCGGCCCCAAATCAAGAAAACCGCAGAGGACGCCGAGGACGCTGAGGAGCAACGCGATTGTGGGCGAGTAACACCATTTTCCTTGAGCCGGCTCATAATGGAGCTCAACGCGGACCGATTGAATCTCTTACTTCTCGAGCGACGCGGTCGGCTTCCTTTATGCAATCGCCGGTCGAGACTCCGTGCAAATAATTGCCTATGATGCGAAGCCCGGGCAATTCGCGAAGCAGGCTCTCAATACGCTGAACGCGCGAGAAGTGGCCGAGGTTGTATTGTGGGATTGATCGTTCGTATCGTGTGATCGCGACGACTTGAGGTTCGCCGGAAATGCCGAGCACCTGTTGAAGCTCCCGGTGCGCTGTTGAAACGAGATCATCATCCGCCAGGCTCGCGCCGGCCGGGTTTCGAGCGCCGCCGATGAACAACGTAACGAGGGCCTTTCCCTTTGGAGCGCGATCCTCGAACAGGCTCGAATTCCAGACGCACCCAAGGACGTTCATTCGCTCGCTCGGCGGCACTAGAAAACCAAAGCCGTCGAGCGGGGTCGCAACCGCTGACTCGTCGTACGCAAGACTGACGATTGCGAGCGGCGGGTACTCGATCTCTCCTAGCAGACCGCTCAGTTCGTTCGAGACTGAGGCGAGGAGCCAAGAAGCGCCAGTTGCGGGAGTGGCGACGATCAATTTGTCGCAGGTGAACTGGTGGTGATCACCCTTGCGTTCATAGTCAATTGAGAACTGAATCGATTGCGGATTGCGGAGTGCGGATTGCGGACTCTCGGTGGCCTGACGTGGTGAACTCTCGTCAATCCGCAATCCGCAATCCGCGATCCGCAATTCCTCGCACTCTGTAATCAGGTCTTCGCCCAGCATTGCCGCTATCGTATTCGGCAGGAATGCCATCCCTTTCTTGAACGAGCACAGCCGCCGGCGAGTGGGGGCCGCCTTGTCGAGCACCGCGCTCGCCGACTTGCGCGCTCGACGCGCTTCTCGAGCCTTGGCGAAGGCGCCACGAATCAGGCCTCCATAGCCGGTTTCAAGGTTTGCCAGCTTGGGAAAAGCCGCCTGAACGCTCAACCGCTCCGCGTCGCCGGCGTAGATGCCGGAGACAAACGGTGCGACCAGCAGGTCGGCAGCTTCGCGGCCGATTCTGCGTCTCGCAAACGCCGCGACACTCTCTTCAGAATCCGCGCGACGCACAGGAACGAACGGATCTTTGAAGATTCTCAGCTTGCCGGCGAAGCTCAGCAGCCGGCTCTTGATGAAGGGGCCTGCCCCCGAAGGTACCGGGTGCAATTTGCCGTTGAAGTAAACGTAAGCCGGCGCTTTCGGATCTCCCTCCGTAAGATCGGCGGTGATTCCCAGCTCTTCCACTAGAGCTATGAGTTCTTCGGTCCCTTGCGAGCTGTTGGGTCCGCGTTCGATTAGGAAGCCTCCGACTCGCTCGGTTTGAATGACGCCGCCCACGCGAGACGACTTTTCTAGCAGGGCTACATCGACGCCGAGCGCCTTGAGGCGATAGGCGCACACCAAACCTGAGATGCCCGCTCCAATGACGACGACGTCTTTATGGTTTTGTGGCATGTGAATCGGAGTATAGATCACTGATCCGACGGATCAGGTGGATTGTCACGGATCTTGGAGGGGTGGCCCTCCGTGGCCACGCCAGACTGAAACTCCGAACTGGGGTGGCCACGGAGGGCCACCCCTACATTCCGATCAGCGGAAATCCGTCCAATCTGTGTCATCAGTGGTCTATCAACGCTTTCTCGACGAGTCCAGCGAGCGCGCCGATGAAATCACCGCGGCAATTGAGCGCGGGCACGCGACGATACTGCTTGATGCCGACTTCCTCAGCGACATGACGATAGAGGATGTCCAGTTCGTAGAGGGTCTCGATGTGTTCTGAGACAAAGCTTACGGGAACCAGCAAGAGTTGCGACGCGCCGTCGTCGGCCAACCTCCGAATCGTCTCATCCGTGGAAGGGCCCAGCCATTTTACCGGACCGACCTTGCTCTGAAACGAAAGCGAGTGCGGTCGACTGCTCCCGAGACGCTGCATCAGGTCGTTGACGGTCTCCCTGGTCTGATCGAGGTAAGGGTCCCCCTCTTCGATGTAACGCACCGGCACACTGTGCGCGCTAAATACGATGTGGATTCGGGAAGGGTCCTGATCGGGGAACTGAGCGAGTTCCTCGGCAATCGACGCCGAAAGAGAGTCCAGATAGTTCGCGTCATCGTGCCATTGTTTGATGACAGACACGCGTGACGCGGCGGCCCCATTCGCGCCGATGAGTTCATTCATCCGATTCAGGCTCGACCCTGTGGTCGAAATCGAAAACTGAGGATAAAGCGGCAAAACAACGAGATGAGTTAGCCGGTCGCGACGAATCTCTTCGATCGCATCTTCGAGAAACGGGCGCCAGTAACGCATGCCGACGTAAGCGCGCGCGCTGATGTCACGAGCGGCCAGGGCTTGTTCAACTGCTCGAGCCTGCTCGTCCGTTATTTTTCGAAGCGGCGACCCGCCCCCAATCTGCTCGTAGTACCCGCGGGATAGCTTGCAGCGCTGAGTCGAGATCAGCCAGGCAAGCGGCTTTTGAAGCGCACGCCACGGCAACCGAATGATGTCGGGATCGGAGAAGAGATTGAACAGAAACGGGCGAACTTCGTCGAGGGTTTCGGGCCCACCGAGATTGAAGAGCAGGACCCCGATTCGTTCTTTGTTTGGTGGTGAATTCCTCACGAGCTCACTAGTAACATGCATTGCGCTAGCGCAAGAATCTGTGCGAATCCGTCAATCCGCGTCATCCGCGGTCTATTGTTCGAAAAATTCTGCTCATTATCGCCGAATAGACCACGGATGACGCGGATTTGACGGATTTGCACGGGTACTACGGGCCTTCACTAGCAAAATGCATGTTACAAGTAACTAGCGATCAGGCGCCCGTCTTCGCTGCGTCAACAAAGGCCCGGGCGTTTTCGACCGGGGTCATCGGCAATATCCCATGCCCGAGATTTAAAATATGCCGTTGACCGCCGCCGGCCGCGATAAGCTCGCGCGCTTTCCGCGTAATGATCTGCGGTGTTGAGAGCAGCACGCAGGGATCGAGGTTTCCCTGGAGCGTCAACCTGTCACCGATCCTCGAGCGAGCTTCCTGCAAGTCAACGCGCCAGTCGATGCTCAACACATCGGCGCCGCTCGTCGCCATCTTCTCGAGGAAGTTGCCGCAGCCGTTTATGAACAGAATCGCCGGCGCGGCGCTGCGATTAATGGACGCAAATATTTTTTGCTCGTACGGCAGGGCGAACTGCTCGTAGTCTTCACGCGAGAGCTCGCCCGCCCAGGAATCGAAGAGCTGAACCACCTGCGCGCCGGCTTCAATCTGCGCGTTCAAATAGAGGATGATCGCGTCCGCGATCTTATCCAAAAGCGCGTGAAACGTATTGGGTTCGGCGTACATCATGCGCTTGACCTGAGCGTAGTTTCTGGAGCCGCCCCCCTCGATCATGTAAGCCGCCAGAGTCCAGGGCGCACCCGCAAATCCGATCAGCGGTACGGCGCCATCCAACTCGCGCCGGAGAGTGCGTATGATTTCCATCACAAACCCGGTTTTCTCGATCGGATCAGGCACGATCAGGCTATCGACCTGGGCGCGCGTACGAATCGGATCCGGAAGCTCGGGTCCCTTCTGCTCGGTCAGCTTTACTTCCTGACCCATCGCTTCCACCGGAATCAGGATGTCGCTGAACATGATCACCGCATCGACGCCGATGATGCGATGAGGTTGAAGCGAGACTTCTACAGCGAGCTCCGGGGTCTTGCACAAAGTCAGAAAGTCGGTGTCGGCGCGAATGGCTCGGTATTCGGGCAAGTAGCGTCCTGCCTGTCGCATCATCCACACAGGGGTGCGCTCCACCGTTTCGCCTCGGGCGGCGCGAATTAGAAGATCGTTTTTCATCTTAGTTGTGTCGAGAAGGCGATCGTCAGGGTGGTGATAACCTTCTCGTAGAGCCTCGATTCTATCAACGGGATGATGGCTGCTCAACTCTACTTACGGCAGTGTTCCGATTCTGCGTTGCTTAATAACCTCCGCGTGCTTTGCGGTCCTTTGCGTCTTTGCGCTGAGTATTGGGTATTGATGGCGCAAGACCCAATACTCGGCGCAAAGACGCAAAGGACCGCAAAGCACGCCAAGGACTGACCGGACGTTACAAGTCAGCAACCCAATAACCGAACACAACTCTACTTACTTACGAACGGGCAATTGGGCTCATAGAATCTCCACTCGAGATGGGTGTCCCGCGAAATACCTATCCGCTTGCTGATGGCGATGTCGGGAGGAGTCCTTGCTGATTTTACCTTGATGCGCCGGCCTATTCGCTCGCCGTTAAAACTCAAATCAATTCCAAAGGCGTTGCATAAACGCCCCGGCCCGCTCGCGAGCCTTCTCATATCATCGGTACCTCGTCTCTCCTTCATAACATCGATACCTCGGGTCGGCTCGGCCGCGCGTATGAGCACCGCGCCAGCTCCCGCGCTATCGGTCGTGAAGTTCAGGCAGTAATACATTCCATAGATGAAGTAGACGTAGACATGCCCGAACGTGGTTTGCATTACCTCGGACTGCTTTGGGCGCATCACCGAATGCGATGCCGCATCGGTGGTGTAGGCTTCGGTCTCGACGATTCGGCCTTCACAGGCGCCGACAACAAGGATCGTTCCGATGAGGTCGCGAGCGACGGTAATCGTGTCGCGTGAGAAGAAGTCGGAGGTGAGATAAGCCATTTTCAGACTGGTGATAAGTGATACCTTATTCGTTTCGCCCGAGCAACCGATCGGGAAAATGATTCTACAAAGGGCGGTCTTCATCGCGCCATTTGTGCTCAGGCGGCAGGCTTTTTTCTTTTTACCGAGACTCGCGGTGTGTGCT
This sequence comes from Blastocatellia bacterium, assembly GCA_035607285.1. Taxonomy (GTDB): domain Bacteria; phylum Acidobacteriota; class Blastocatellia; order UBA7656; family UBA7656; genus Onstottus_A. The sequence goes on from DATNBZ010000187.1 coordinate 9,354, forward strand.
ATAAAGATTGGGCGATCGGCAGTTGTAATGGACAGTTACCCTAAAAACTTTATGTTACGCAGCGGAGACGAATCGGATGCAGGCGCAACGGCTAAATCTAATGCTGGACTCTGTCAGCCGTCTGGCTCGCCGTGGCGCCATGTCGAACGCTGCCAACCTGCTCACCAAGCTTCGGCCCGTTGATATCGCCCAAATTCTCGGGCAGCTCCCTCACCACGACAGCGAAATAGTTTTTCAGGCGCTGGTGCATCACGACCTCGACAAGGCCGCCGAAGCTCTGTCCGAGATGGAAACAACCCGTTCGGTTTCACTGTTGACGACGCTCAACCGTCCGGATGTTTCGCGTCTGCTCCAGGAGCTGCCCTCCGACGACGCGACGCTGTTAGTCGCCGCGCTGCCCGAGGAGTTGCGCGACGAATTGCTCGACGCGATGAAGCTCGAGCACTCGACTGTCGTCAATGAGCTGCTCGGATTCGCGGACGAGACGGCCGGGCGAATAATGACGCCCGACTACTTTGCGCTCGACGAGGACGTGACGGTATCGGAGGCGATCAGTGAATTGCAGCGGCGCTCGGAAGAGTTCGAGATGGCGTTTTACCTTTACGTGGTCGATTCGCGCAATCACTTGCTTGGGGTAGTCAGCTTGCGGCAGTTGTTGTTGAATTCATCGTCGACGCCGCTGCGCAAGATCATGATCGGGGATGTGATCAAGGTAACGACAGACACGGATCAGGAAGAAGTCGCGCGGATAGTTGCGACGTACAACCTGCTGGCTGTGCCGGTGGTGGATGAAGAGAGCAAGCTCGCCGGTATCGTCACCGTCGACGACGTGCTCGACGTGATGCGCGAAGAAGCAACTGAGGACATCTACGCGCTTGCGGGCGTCGAGGCCGACGACCGTGCCCTGGGATCGTCGTGGAATTCCGTTCGCCGCAGACTGCCGTGGCTTTTGCTTTCGCTTGGCGCAGCGCTGATCGCGGTTGCGATAGTTCAATACTATGTCGCGACTATCGAGAGCTCGATCTGGCTCGCCGTCCTGATACCGGTTGTTGCGACGATGGGCAGCAACGCCGCTACGCAAACGATGACTGTCGTCGTCCGAGGCATAGGACTTGGAGAAGTCGGGCCTGAGACCACGCGAAGAGTGGTTATCAAAGAAGCATTAGTGGGTTTGATGAATGGCGTGATAATCGGCGCCAGCGTCTCTGTGATTGTCGCGGTCTGGTTTGGCGCCAAACTCGGATCGATGTCGTTCGGCCTGAAGCTGGGCGGAATCTTAGGCGTTACGATGGTGCTGAGTTTGGTCGTCGCGGGGGCGCTCGGAACACTTGTGCCGGTGCTGCTGAAACGTTTCAGAGTCGATCCTGCGCTGGCTTCTTCGATGTTCGTCGTCACTTTCACCGACGTCATCACCTTCTTTTTTTATCTGGGTATTGCGACGTTGTTGCTCAGTCATTTCAAGCTCCAGTAAAGATCGGCAATGTTTAATACAGATGATCGCGGCTCGCCCCAGGGTAGGCCGCAGGAACGCGGCTCATATGACGAACGCTTGTTTTCGGGGCGGCGCGTAAGGAATCTCATATTCGGGACCCTGATCGCGGTCGTCGGAGGCCTGGTTGCGGTGAATGTCTTTATGTACCTCCAGTACGGAGGCACGATGTTCGATCGCTACTTTGCAAGGAAGGAGCCGAAAAGCCCGATGGCGGGGAAGCTCGCTTTCGACAAGGGCACGAAATACTACATCGGAATCATTCGAGCAGAAGGCCGTTCGCAACGCCAAGGCAATGTTTACTACATCGAGCAAGCCGGCGGGATGATGATTGAGGTAGCCAAAGTAAATGTCGAGGTGCGCGATCCGGAAAAGAGCGATAAGTGATCGGGTGTGATTAAAAGCCGGACTTCCCACGTAGTAACGAATTTATTCGTTTCTGAGAGTCCCAACGAATAAATTCGTTACTACGTGGGCGTTATCCGGTGCAAGTCCCGACGGTTGTGCTTGTGACTCGCGGTTGTCTTTAGTAATATTCCGCGTCGAGATGGACCGCCAATCCTAGAAATCACCGTCAAAGGGGGATGAACGAATGAGCAGTCAGCCGCCGTACGGTTATCCGGGCAGTCAGGGCGGGGGATATCCGCCGCCGCCGCCGCCGCCAACGAACAAGACAAAAGTACTGAACATGGAATACAACACGGCAGCATTATTGTGCTACATCCCTACCTGCTGCTGTCTCCTGAACCTGATTGCGGGCATTCTGTTTTTTGCCACAGAACCGCGTGAGAACCGGCTGCTGAGATTTCACGCGATGCAGGGAATGCTGCTGGCCGGAGTGTGGGTCATCGTCTGGATAATATTTACAATACTCGGCATCGCATTAGGTATCAGCACCTCGTTTACACCTGGAGGTGACATGGTGCGGGCGGGTGGCGGCCTACTAATGATCATGGTGCGGCTTGTGGTTCTCGTTGCGTTTTTGGCTGTCCACATCATGGGTATGGTCAAGGCGAATCAAGGGCAGATGTGGAAGCTTCCGATCATCGGTGACATCGCCGAGAAGAACGCCTGAGACGCATTAGCGTTCGTCGCCATTAGAGTTTTGAGACCCGTCGGGTTCGCCGTTGACGGCGGCCCGGCGGGTCTCGACGTCTGAGCCGGTTTCCGCGTGCTCCTCGCTGCGCGGCGGCGTTGATTCCGTTTCCGCTGCAACGATGCTTATGAAAGCCGGCTCGCGTCTTCCGTGATGGATGGCGGCGAGCATCTCGTCAGACGGAGTAAACAGCCCGCTTTTCCAGATCGCAATTGTCGATAGCACCAACGCTGCCGTTACCGCCACTCCTCCCTCGGGTCCGTAGCTGCCTCCTGATATCCAGGCCGGCGCGCCGATGCTGCCGCGCAGCCACGCGAGCTGATCGAGAGTCGTAAACCCGCTCACCGGCAAGCCAAAGATAAACACCATGGCAAGGTTCCAGGAGCAGTGAAGAGCGGTCGCAAACCATAAACTTCGTGTCAGCAAATAGGCCAATCCCAGCCAGACGCCTGCAAGAATAGTATTAATTGTAGAGAAAGCTGATGCGCTTGGATTGGCAAGATGCGCGAGCCCGAAGAGAATCGAGGTGATGGCGACGGCCGCGAAACCGCCCAGGTTATGCACCAATGCTTGAAACGGAAAGCCGCGAAAGATCAACTCCTCTGTCGCGCCGGCAATCAGAAAAAAAAGAAACGCGATCATGAAGCCTTTCGAGATGCTTGCGAGATCTCGCGTCTGAACGCTAAACGTGATGGTCTCAAAGGCTGCGGCAATGCCCACCGCGATCGCCAGCGCAGCCGCGCCCATCGCGCAACCTAATGCGAAGTCTCGCTGCCAGTTGCGATGCAGCCTAAAGCCAATCGAGGCTAAACTCCGACGCTCGAGCATTCGCGCGGAGATCGCGGAGGCGATTGCCGCCCCCGCCAGGTTTCTCAGATTGCCAAAGTAAAGAGACATCAGACCGCTTGTACTGAGGGAATCCGACGCGGCCGGCTCGGCGAGCGAGGCGTTAAAAGATGGAAACAGTGTCGTGAAGACTTTTGAGAGGGCCATCAGCAGGGACGCTGCCAGTATGAAGAACATGAAAAATGCGAGTATGCGCCACCCCGAGCGCAACTCGCCTTCTTCATTCATGAAAATGTATCGGGCGACGTCGAGTGGTTCGCTCATGTCGAGCGACTGTAAGGGTGGGCAGAAAGGGGTGTCAACTCTGGGAGCGCAGGCATCCCTGCCTGCACGGCGCTGCACGACTAAGAGCAGGCAGGATGCCTGCGCTCCCAGGGGCGGCCACGGAGGGCCGCCCCTACAAGCTAGTGTTGCGATTCCTTTGACGCGATGTAGCCGCGCTTCGTTTTGACCACGAGCCGGTCCTCGCTCTTCTGGGTTGGTTGTGCCACCTCCAGCTTCAGCTTGCGGAAGGAGCCGTCGCGCTTTCGGTTCGTCGATACAAAGCCGAGCGTGTAGCGGGTCCGGAGATGCTCGATCAGTTCGTTGAATGTTCGGTCCAAATTCTCCGGCTTGTCGCCCAACACCTCGCCGCCGGTTTCTTCCGCCAGTTGTTTAAGGCTCGAAGTCTTAGCCTTGAACAGACCGCCGATGCCCGCCGCGGCTATCATCACGCCGTTCTCGATTCGTTGACCTGGAGTCTTCGGTATGATGCCGCACACAACGCTTCCAGACTCAAAAACAGCGTTGCGTGCCTCCTGGGCGGATGGCGACGGGCAATCAAGCGACGCGGTGATTCCCGTTATCACGATTATCACGCGGCGCCCATCCGGATTTCCCGCAGCGCGCATATAGCCGGCAGCGTCGTAGAAAGCCCGGCTGAAACAGTGTTCGGCTTCCTCATCGTGAGGGGGCACGCGATCAAGCGCTCTGATGATTCTTTCTTTGCCACGTCCGAAGCCGGCAATCAGCTCGGTCGTGTTCGCAAATGCCATCAAAGCGACTTCGTCTTGCGGACGGAGTCGTTGCATTGCTTCGAGCGTCGCGTGGCGAACCTTGTCGCTGAACGGATCCAGACAACCGCCGCGGTCGATCAGGAGAATCACCGAAAGCGGAAGTGTGTCCTGGCTGAAGTGTGTGACCTGCTGTTTAACGCCGTCTTCAGCCAGGGTGAAATCTTCCTTTTTCAAAGTGCCGACTATGCGTCCGGTCTTCTGCTGCAAGACCTGCGCGTCGAGGACGACGAGATCCACCGCCAGTCTCACGTTATCGGCTGGTTCTCGGGCGTCGGGGAGTTCCTGTTCGGATCTGCCGCTCGGGTCTTGCAAGCCCCTGGGTGTTTGCTGCCGAGTCGGTCCGGTAATCTGCCTTACCTCACCCGTTTTTGTTTCTGCGGGGCTTCCGTTCTTTCCCCGGTGGGACGAAGTGTTCGGTGATTGCGCGGTAACCGTAAACAACGCGGCCACGACAAGGACGATTGACGACGAGAGTAGAACTATTCTGTGAGGGTTCATGGTCGTCTCCTTCAAACGCTGTGAGCGCCGTTATCGAATGCAGTACTGTCCAGGCTGTGTTGCTTCTGTTTCCGATGGCACCGACCAGGCGGAGGAAGAGCGAAGGAGGATGAAGCAGATGGGGTGTCCTTACTGAGTTTCGCTTTTTCGTCCGCCCAGTCCGTGCCACCGAAATAGTGATGCGTGAAACGTGATTCGTGATCCGTGAATTGGTATAGCTCAGGGTCACGAATCACGTTTCACGGATCACACTCCTCACGGTTTCTTGCGCTGTTCCGGTTGCTGTTGGGGTTGTTCCTTTTGCTGACGCTGTTCTTTTTCCTGATGCTGCTCAGCGCGCGGTTGACTTTGATTCTCCGACTTCGGGTGTTCCTGCCTCGGCTGCGCTTGTTGCGTTGAGCCGCCGCGCTCCTGTGATTTTGCGGGCTGATCATTTCGGCCTCGAGAGCCCGAATCTTCCGCCGGCTTTCTTTCACGGACTCGACCGTCGTTATTATTTCCGGATGCGTTACCGTCCCGCGGCGCTGGAGTTTGCACCTGCTCGTGTCTGGGTTGGCGCTTCTCCCTTTCCGTGCTATCAGCTCCGTCCGAAGGTTTCTGGGTCCCCGCGCCGGTGTTCGCACTCTCATCACGAGATCGCTTGCGATCGCGGCCGGATTCCCCGGCGTTCACTCCCTCTGATTGAGGTGGAAGCGCCGGGCGAATTCTCGGTTTGCGCTCGAGGGTTGAGTCGCTGCCGGATTGCGAGTCACTGGACTTCTCACCGGACTTCTCACTGGACTTCTCACCGGACTTCGGCTGTGTTCCCCGATTAGCGCGACGGTCTGAGCCGCGATCTATTAGAACCGTTCCGTCGCCCACTGCAGGAGTCCGCGGTGAGATCAGTCGCCGTTCGCGCGGCACATCGGCTCTTGTAGTCGAGCCAACATTCGGATTACGAGTTACTACCGGGCGTTTGATTATTTCGCCTGAAGGAATTGCGACGCGACGCGAGGCTCGATCGCCAAGCGCAGGCGCGGTTGCAACCGGACTCGGCTTCATCTCAGGCAAGCCAGCTCGAGCGCCTTTGTTTATCGCGTCCGATATGTCTCGACCGGGCGCGCCTGGTCGAGCATTACGATCCCGTCGGGCGAATCCATCATACGGAAGAATAGTTACCCCGTGGTGCCTGGGTGGCTGAATCGCAACATCACCACCTCCAGGTCGACGCCGGCGGTTGTCTCCGTTGCCGTGATCTCCGTTGCGGTCTCCACCCCGCCAATCTCGATCCGGTCTGTGCCAGCGCTCACCAGGCGTAAGCGGGTACCAGCCGACGTAGTTGCCGTGAGGAGTGGCGCTGTTGAAAAAGAAAACCAGAGCGGGTCGCCATCGATAGTCTCGATGACCGCGATACGGTGAGCCGAAGCCGGGCACCCATGCCCAACCTAATCCCGGGAGGAAGGCCCACCGCCCGTAGTGATAAGGGGCCCAACCCCACGGCTCGCTCGATAGCCACGTCCAGCCGCAGGACGGGATCCACAACCACTGTCCCATTCGATAAGGGGCCCAATCCGAGCCCACTCGCGGTATCCAACACTGGCCATACGAAGAGTAGCTGGTCCACGTGCCGTAACTCGAAAGATCGCTCACGCCGTAAAAGTCGTTGTTATCCGTTTCATAGTTCGCAACATAGTCGGGAGCGAGAGTTACATTCGTGCCAGCTATTGTCGTGTCTCGGTTGTAGCTCCACTGGTCCCAGTCGTCGCGAGTTGTGTCTGAGGCAAGCTCCACACGTCCATCGGCCGAGGTGTCGACGGCGAGCCGGTGTCCTTCGCGTACCCTGAAAGTCCCTTCATCGGTGGAAGCTTCTGCTTCGCCGTTGCGAACGATCAGCTCCGAGGAATGCTCCCCTCTAATTTCGATTCGATATAGCCCGTCCTGCTTCAGCACTACCGCCGAATTAGGAGTGTCTATTTCGAAGCGCGGGAAAACGGACGCAAGGCGTTCAGTGCGAATGATCACCGTTCCTTCGGTGATTTCAAATTGCGCTGTGGAATCCGAGAACTCAGCAAACGTCAGCTCGGTGTTCTCGGAAAGCCTGATGTAGTTGCCGCGCGCCAGTTGGACTTCGGCGCGTCCCCCGGGTCCCACGTACAATTGATCACCAGCGAGCAAGGGCAGATTCTCAACCACCGGCGCCCATTCGCTTACGCCGGCGCGAAGGAATGAAACGTCGCCCTGGACGAAACTCAATCGAGCTACTCGCGCGACCGGAGCTGCGTCGTCTACTTCGTCGTCTTGATTTGTGTCGGAGTCGATGTTCTGGCTGAAGCCGTTGGTTGATAGAACACTCAGGGTAACAGCCAGCAGCAGGAATGCGAGGAGGTTGGGGAGAAAACGCTTCATGGGTTGCTCCTTTTCAAGCGTGCGTCTAAGCCACTGGAGAAAAGATCCTCGGCAACCTACGTGCCTGAATCGGCGAATTAGAAAGATTTGAGGTCAAACGTTCGAACTGTTCGAACTAAGGGAGGATCGGCTCGTCGTTCAATAGAAGCGCTTAGCCGAAAACCGCAGGTCGCTTAAGATTCTTACACGAATTAGTGCAACTGCTGTTTGATAAACGGCAATCATTTTGACGACTAGAGCAGTCAGCGCGTTGCTTCGAGCGCCACTCGATAACCGGGTCGCGAGCGCACCTTCAGGCCTTTGCGCGCCAGCTCGAGCTTGATCTTGTGATATTTCCCGTCGCTTCGATTACCGGTTGAGTAGTAGCCGATAAGATACTGGTTTCGTAGTTCATCAGCGATGGCCGCAAAAGCCGCCCGCGTATCGTCGAAGTGGTCCGTTTGATAGACCCGGCCTCCAGTTCGCGCCGTTATCGTTTGCAAATAAGAATCAGCCTCGCCATATAGTTTGTTTAGCGTTGTCGTTATTTGGTCTGCCGGCTCGGCGTCGGGCAGTCGTTGAGCGGGCGACCCCGATCGATCCGGGTCATAGACAACAGGCGGCCGAGGCCGTTCGCCGATCTCTATCTTTGGCGCGTTGGGTTTTGGAAACCCGGTGGGAGTCGGGTCAGGGCCGCCGTAGTCCGGCGGAAGCGGGATGCGGCCATCCACTTCGAATGGAGTCTTGCTCTTTGGGTGCTCGATCTCCTGGCGGCGAGCCGCAGCTTCGATCCACCATCGAGTGTCGAAGCGCGCAACGTAGATCACTGCCCCGATCTCCTCGGCCAGTTTCGTCGTTCCTTCCGCTGACGCCTCGATGCTGCGCATGTCGACGCCGTCGCTGAAGAGAATGACGGCGCGACGGCCTTCGACGTCTCGAAGCGCCTCCAAAGCTCGCGCCATGGCTTCGTACAAAAGCTTTCCAAAACCGGATTCTGTTCCCCGTATGACACGTTCAAGCTCGGCCCGGTCATTCGTGAAATCAGTAAGCTGCCGCACGTCGTTATCGAAAGAGATCACCATCACGCGGTCGCCGGGTCTCAGTTGAGTAGTAAAACTAACCGCGGCATTCTGAATCACCTTTAGCCTGTCTTCGGCGCTGTTTGATGTGTCAAGAACAAGCACCGCACTGAAGGGCTGCTTCACCGTGGCAAAGATCGAAATCTCCTGGCGCTTGCCGTCTTCGGAAATGCTGAAATCGCCGCGCGAGAGATCTGTAACAAACTTGCCGCTGCGGTCCGTCACCGTAGCCGGAACCTGCACCAGACTGGCATTGAGTCGAATGGGCTCGTCCCCTTTTGGCTTTTGCGGATCTTGAGCAGATGCTCTTCCGCTCCCTTGCGCTAGAGTCAGGCTCAAGCAGACTGACAAAACAAGCGATGGGCGGAATATTCGACGGGCGCGTTTCATCTGGCTCCTAAGCATGATTGAACAAACACCTGTTTGATGAACGCGTCGAGCGAAACCGATTGCGGAACAAACGAGATAAAACACGCGCGGAAACTTTCAAGGGCGTCCGATAGATTGCACTATCGAGTCCACAAGCGATTCGGTGTTGTACTCGTGCGGATGAACTATCCTGGCGACGCCGTGCTTCAACGCGGTCTCGGCGGTTACCGGTCCAATACATACGGCGACAGTGTTCGCCAGAAGTCCCGAAAGGTCTTCCAATCCGACAAGGGCAGCTAGATTTGAAACGGTGGACGAACTGGTGAAAGTGATTGCGTCAATCGATTGTTCCTTGAACAACCCGCGGATAGTCTCCGCTTCAATGTCCGGCTTAATCGTTTGATACGCTTCGACTGCATCCACTCGGGCCCCAAGCCTGCGAAGGCCGTCCGGCAGTACTTCCCTCGCTACCTGCGCCCGAGGAATCAGGAAGTTGAGTCCGCGGACGCGCTCGGGGCCTCCAACGTAATCGATGATCGACGCAAGCGCGCCCTCTGCGCTTGATTCTGAAGCGACAACATTCGCGGGCGCGTCCTCCGCCTTCAATGCTTGCGCGGTCGCAGGCCCGATCGCGCAGACGATTTGTGCGGCCGGCTGATGGTCGCTGCCAGTACGCTTCTCGCGCAGTCGTCGAAAGAAGAACTCAACCCCGTTTGCGCTGGTGAACACGAGCCAGTCGTAATTGGCCAGTCTCTGGATCGCCTCATCCAGCGCAACCCAACTACTCGGCGGCGCCGCTTCTATCGTAGCGCAATGAATCACGGTCGCGCCGTAAGCTTCGAGTCGGTGGGTGATCTCCGCGGACTGGGCCCGCGCCCTGGTGACCACCACAGTTTTCCCGAGCAGTGGAAGCCCGTGCTGAAGTCGCTTTGAGTCTTCTTCTTTCCCCATTTTTTGGGTCTCACGGCCGGTTTCCGGTCCAAAACCGTTAAACGCTGACAGATTTTACGGTTAGCCGCTCGATCCTTGCAAGGGAAGCCGGCAGCTAGCCTTTAATTAAAGCAATAGCAGATCTTACGGGTCGCTGGGGCGAAACATGCGGGTGATCTAACATCGGGCAGGCACTAAGTCCACGCGTTACGCCATTTAAACCTGCGGTCCGCCCCTTGGAGGCGGGCGAGGCTCTCTAAATTGGCCTCTGTGAAGGCTCTGAATGGACAGGTATTTTCTTGACTTGCCGATAAATTGTTGATATAAAAGACCCCATAAACTGGCGGATGCGCAGGATTTAAGCGCAAAGGGTAAATGTGGGAGCTAGGTCATTCTCAGCCGAAGGAGACCGATGAGTAGCCTTATCACTAAAGGGAACAAGAGCCGCTCATCCGCGTCCAAAAAAATCCACGCGATCAAGGGCAAGAAAGCTGCCTCCAGAAAGCCTGCGCGACCGGGAAGAATCACGGCGGCGCCAAAAGCTCAAAAGGTCTCAAAGAATAAGAAAGCTGTGGTCGCGAAGAAACGTCCACAGGCCAAGAAAAGCAAGCAAGCGGTTTCTGTTAAGAAGCCCGCTAGCCGGTTGGCGCCGGTAGCAAAAAAACTCACTCCGAAAAAGACCGCCGCGAAAACCGCGGTCTCGAAGGGCAAGCGATCTGTTGCTGCGTCCGGGAAAAAAGTCGCGAAAGCCGCTTCCAGTAAGCCGGTCCTCTCCAGTGCAAAGGCGAAATCGAGGAGGGCGCTGCTTGCGAGACGACGGGCATTTGCTCCCAAGCCGCTGCCGGCGCCGCCAAAGAAGCCGCCTTCACCCGGAACGCTCGCAGCGGTCCGGGCCTTCGAGCAAGCTCTTCGGGTCTTTAATCGACAAGACTTCGTGGCGGCCAAATCTGCGTTCCACGGTCTGCTCGACAAGTTTGGCGATCAGGCTGACATTGTAGCGCGCGTTCGCACTTATCTGGCGATTTGCGAGCAGCGTCTGGCGCGAACACCCTCAACGCCGCGCAATTCTGATGCTCTTTATGACCGTGGAGTCTTCGAGTTCAACCGGGGCAACACTGCTGAAGCAATTGAATCGTTCGAGAAGGCGCTTAAGGTTGAACCTCGCGCCGATCACGTCTTCTATTCCTTAGCCGCCGCTTATGCCCGCCTCAACAATGTAGCGAAAGCTCTTGAAGCGTTGCGTCACGCGATAGGTATTCGCCCGGCGCATCGCTCTCACGCGCGTCGCGACCTCGACTTTGCCGGCCTCCGAAGCGATGAAAGCTTCCAGCAACTAACAGGGTTCGGCTTCGACCTTGTCCATGAATAAGGTTCACGAATAAGGCTGTCCGTCGTAGCTCCGGTAACAAAGACAAAACAATGACTGAAAAGACTGCAGGGTTGAAAATTGTGTCCGTCGGCGGCGGCACCGGTCTCTCGACTCTCCTGTCCGGCCTCAAGGCTTACGTTGGCAAGGAGTCCGTTTCATACGCCAGTGTTTATGATAGTTGGATCGAAACGCTTACAGCGGTTGTAACCGTCACCGATGACGGCGGCAGCTCGGGAAGGCTCCGCGAAGAATTTCAGATACTTCCGCCGGGCGACATACGCAACTGCATGGTTGCGCTGGCGGAGGACGAACACTTACTCACAAAGCTTTTCCAATACCGGTTTGAGTCCGAAGGCGATTTGTCAGGGCATAGTTTCGGAAATCTGTTTCTAGCCGCGCTGGCGGATGTCACCGGCGATTTCCTCGAAGCCATCAAAGTCAGCAGCGAAGTGCTTGCGATTAAGGGCAGGATTTTCCCTTCGACGGTTGAAGACATCGCTCTTGTAGCCGAACTCGAAGATGGCCGAGTGATTCGAGGTGAGACCAACATAGTTGAATCACGCTCGCGCATAAAACGATTGCGATTGTCGAGCGATAACTGTCAGCCGCTTCCGGAAACGCTCGATGCTATCAAAAACGCCGACATGATAACGATCGGTCCCGGCTCGTTATACACTTCTATCATTCCAAATCTGTTGGTTGATGGAATCGTCGAAGCTATGCGCGACTCGCCGGCCGTCAAGATCTACATCTGCAACATTATGACGCAACCCGGTGAGACGGATGGCTTTGACGCCGAAGATCATCTGCGAGTGTTGTTCGACTACAGTCCTGATCTGGAGCTTGATTACGCTTTGGTGAACACTGCGCCGATCAACGACGAACTCCGCGAGAAATACCTGGCAGACGGAGCCGCGCAGGTAGAACTCGGTGCGGCCATCGGTGACGGCCTGCGAAACGAGCTTCAACAGGTTGTCATAGAAAAGACAAATCGCACTCACTGTTTTCAACTGATTTGTCGCGACGTTCTGCACGAGGACGGTCTGGTTCGTCACGAAACCGCCAAGCTTGCCCGGCTGCTCCTCGAGATTCATCAGAGGCAGACAATCGCAGTACCGTAGACTGTCCAGTCTGCGGTTGCATCCCAAAATTCGGTAGTGTTCGGATTCTGCGTTGCTTAATAACCCCCGCGTGCTTTGCGGCCCTTTGCGTCTTTGCGCTGAGTATCGGGTCTTGCTCCTTCAATACTCAATACTCAGCCAATACTCAACACTCAGCCAATACTCAATACTCAGCGCAAAGGCGCAAAGGACCGCAAAGCACGCGAAGGACTGACAGGAGTACGAACTTGCCGGGTGAATCAAGTCCGGTCAACTCAACCCAGAACCGTACGCTGCATCGTGCTAACTATCAGACTTAGCATAAAGACCGCCTGAAACGGCTCAATCCGGCTCACAGCCTGTGCATTTCTCCTGAGAATTCAGGAACACCCTTTGCCTTTCAAACCACAGGATTTCATCGGAAGAACGCAAAGAGAGGTAACGCAATGTTAAAAAATGAGTCAGGAAAAATATCACCAGGGGCCGCATTGGCGGTCTTTATCGTAGGCATCCTCGCTATTGCAGCCGCGGGAGTTCTGTTGATCGTTCGACCGGGGATGCACAAAAGCGACAACACCGTTCAGGCGAGTGTCATCCCATTTGCAGCGCGGCTCGACAAGCTGGATGGCGACGTAGGAATCGCTCGCCAGACGGACACTCAGCAGGGTGACTCTTATCAGGGCTGGACAAAGGCAACGGTGAACGCACCGATATCGCTCGGTGATCGCATCTACTCGAGCGCCGGTTCGAAGGCGGCGATTTCAATAAACCGCAACAACTATATTCGGCTGAATCCGAATACCTCGCTCGACGTGGTTTCTCTCAGCGAGGGAAACACTCAACTGGCGTTGCGCGAGGGCGCTTGCGTGTTTGACGTCGGCGAGCTGGATTCAGGTGAAACCTACGAGATCGCGACTCCCAACGGCGCCGTAGACTTCACGCAGCCGGGCTTGTATCAAGTCGGCATCAATGACGGAGGCGATACGGTTGTCTCCGTATTGAATGGAGCGTGTCAGGTTGCGGGTCTCGACGGGACCGGAGAGGTCAGCAAAGGTCAGCTCATAACGCTGGCGGCCGCCGAAGCCGCTGAAGCAATCGTTTCCGATCTTTCACCCGAGGTCGCCGCGCCAATCGTAGACGATTACTATTCGTATCGTTATCAGGACGATTATGACGGGCGTTACTCGGATTACAATGCCTACGAAAGTGATCCCAACTACTACCAACAGAGTTATCGCCGGTCTGCCAGCTATCAGTACATCCCCGATGATGCTGAGATAGCCGGCGTCGAAGACCTTGATGATTACGGCGACTGGCAGGACGTGCCCAACTATGGCCACTGCTGGCGCCCGCGCTCGACTTCCGCGGATTGGGCTCCCTATCGCGACGGTTACTGGTCCGATGATCACACGTTAGGGCTCACATGGGTTTCCAACGAGCGATGGGGATGGGCTCCTTATCACTACGGCCGTTGGGCTCATGTAAATCAGCAGTGGTTCTGGGTGCCGGCAGAGATAACGCGCCACGCTACCTACGCGCCCGCCCTTGTGGCTTTCATAGCGCCGCGGGCCGACGTAGTGGGATGGGTTCCGTTGGGACCCGGCGATGCTTACATGCCGCGTTATTACGATCGGAACTACCAGCCGCGTTATGCCGGGTCGAGAAGCGACATCGACAGATACGTGAACGTGACCAACGTCGTAAACTACCACGATGAGTCTGCAATAACCGTCGTCTCGATTAATCAATTTACGAGAGTCATAACCCCTGCAACCGTGCTGAGACCCGATCGCGACTGGCGTGAAAACGCGAGACCGATTGCGGATCCATACGCCGTGCCGACTGTAAGACAAATTGCGCGGACGCTAGAGTCCTCGAGACCCGTTGTCGCGGTCCCGCTCGAAAGCCAGCGAAGCTTCGATCGACCCGTGATGGTGAGACACCAGCCGGTTGCGCCGTCGTCGACCACCAACGTCGCGGAGACGCTCAAGGTGCAAGCCGTGCCGGATGCCGCAGTCAAACAAAAGCTAAAAATGAAGAACGCCGGCGCAGTGACCACGACGCAGGCGAACGGAATTCCTGCTGTTTCTCCTGCAGCAAGAGAAAGCCAACAAACGACTCAAGAGAGAGACGCGCGGATAAACGCGCTCGCCGCGCAGGCAGCACAGGGGAACAAAGCGGCCAAGCGCGAAATGCGCCAGCTCCAAGCCCAACAACAGGCCCAACAACAAGCCCAGCAGCAGGAGCAACAACAGCAGGACGCCAAAGCTGCCAAGGCTGAACGTAAAGCAGCCGCGCAACAGGCGGTCGCAAAGCAACAGCAACAGGCCGAACAAACTAAAGCAGAGAAGAGAGCCGCTCGTCAGCAGGCTCAACAGGCTGCCGAGCAAAATAAACAGCAAGCCGAGCAGCAACGTCAGGCTCAGGCCGCTCAGCAAGTGAACGCGCAGAAGGCTCAGAGGCAAGCCGCTCGTCAGCAGGCTCAACAGCAGGCTCAACAGCAGGCTCAACAGCAGGCTCAGCAGACCGCGCAGCAGCGTCAGGCTCAAGCCGCCCAGCAAGCTGAACAACAAAAGGCTCAGAAGCGAGCCGCTCGACAGCAGGCTGACCAGGCTGCCGCGCAAAATAAACAACAAGCCCAGCAGCAGCGTCAGGCTCAAGCAGCTCAGCAAGCTGAACAACAAAAAGCTCAGAAGCGAGCCGCTCGACAGCAGGCTGATCAGGCTGCCGCCGCTCAAGCCGAGCAACAACGTCAGGCTCAGAAGCAAGCTGCCCGTCAGCAAGCTCAACAAGCTGCCGCACAGGCCGAGCAACAACGTCAGGCCCAGAAGCAAGCAGCTCGTCAGCAAGCTCAACAAGCTGCCGCACAGGCCGAGCAACAACGAGCGGCTCAGCAAGTGAACGCGCAGAAGGCCCAGAGACAAGCTGCTCGTCAGCAGGCTCAGCAGGAATCTCAGCAGGCCGCGCAGAAACAGGCGCAACAAGAGGCGGCTCGCCAGCAAGCGCAGCAGGAGCAGAAGCGAATTCAAAAGCAGGCTCAGCAACAAGCTGCTCAGCAACAACAGCAGCAGGCTCAGCAACAGAAGCAGCAGCAAAAGCAGCAGCGACGCGCTGAGTCTCAACCCGAAGCGCCGAAGGCCCAGCCTAACGCTGCGCAGCCTAATCCTACTAAAGCGGAGAAACGAGCAGCGAAAGATAAGAACAAGAACTCGAATCAGTAGCTCGTATCGTCTGAGTGCGCCAGAGCGATCCGGAAACGCCAGAGGTGTTGTAGGAACGCCACTGGGATTTAGGAAGAGGTACCTTTGCGTCTTTGCGGTCCTTTGCGATCTTTGCGCTTTAACCTCTTGCCCCCTTTAATAACCTCAAAAGAGCGGGGGATGGCCCCCGCTCTTTGTTCTGATCGACGCAAATAGCAACAAGTTAGACAACATCGACTTGGAAAACTAAAAGCGGGGGACCTCGATCCCCCGCTTTCGACCCTGCCTATTAACGAAATGTGATAACGCTCGTGTGAATAGCCGATACTTCTTACATCGCCATGTGCGAACTCGGATCGCTCCAATCGGATTGGCCCGACGATCCGCCGAGCGCTCTCACCTGCAGTGTGTAAACGACTCCCGGCGTGAGCCCGTCAAACGTTATGTGCTGAGAATCACCGGTGAACACGCTCGGCAACCAATCACCAGTCGGCGCTTTGGCTCGGCCCTCGTACATGCTCGTGTTCTTCACCGGAGAGACCTTCGCCACAAGCTGTCCGCTCGTTCCGTTCTTGATTACGAGCGCCAGCGGATGATCAAGCGCAGTTTGCGCCCGGTTAGTGCTCATCGACTCAAACCCTGAGCCTCTCAGCAGAGCCAAATCGTTATTGCAATTGATCTGCACGTAACCGGCCACCCGCCGGAGCATACCGAGCAAGTCTTGACGGGCATTGTTTTTTGCAGCGGTATCCGCGGGGCCTCCCGCACGAGCGGCCGCGATCTTGGCTGTAAAGTCGGTGCGGGCCGTTTGCAGATTAGCGAGCGTGACGGGCGGGGTCGGAAAGGCAGCATTGCCGGTCAACCTATCGATAACGCCCTGAGTAAAGTTGTCCAGTTCCATATCTGGCAGCTTAGCGAAACCCAAAGACACTTTTAGAATCATGGTGTTTTCTCCTCCGATGGAAGTTGTTTGGACAGGTTGGGAAAACCTGTAAGCCGTTTGTTTTGGTCGTGGATGAAACCATTTGTAAGCTGGCTCTCATTGAAACGGCGGGATTCTACAATGTTTGTAGGACACTTTACAAGAAAATAAAATGATCCAGCTTACATTTCTCTCGTGGCCTGCGCTCCGTCACTTGCGGTTGCTTCGCCGTTCATTGCCGCCTATTGGTCGTTCATCGCCGCCTGTTCGCCGGTCATTTCCGCCTGTTCGCCGTTCATCCCCGCCTGTTCTGCGTGCATTGCCGCCGCATCGCTGGGCTCGCAAAGCCGTCGCGCCCGCTGACCCTTCTCGCTGGCCGCTAGGTCGCGCGCCTGGAAAGTTAGCCGGTCAAACAAACCTTCTCGGTCACCGGGAAAGGTAACTTCGTCGCTTGGAAGGTTTTATTAATCGCAAAGAAAGGTTTCTTTGTCGCAAGGAAGGTCTTCTTCGTCACAAACAAAGGTCTATTTGTGGCGGAGAAAGGCGTCTTCAGGGCAAATAAAACCTTCTTCGCGGCATGGAAAGGTTTCTTTGTCACAAAGACGGTTTTATTCGTGGCAGAGAAAGGTTTATTGGTCGCAAGGAAAGTTATCTTCGTGACGACGACGGTTTTATTCGCGGCAAAGAAAGGCTTCTTCGTCATAAAGAAGGTCTTATTCGTCGTAACGTTAGTTTTCCTTGGGGGCGACGGGCGCCGATAAGTTAGTGAAATCATAAGTTTAGCAGCGAAGCGGCAACCGATTATAGCCCTGTGCACTGGCGCGGGGTTCTAGGAGGGGAAAGCCATTCAATAGCGCGTAGCTCGGCGTGGACCGGTCGCGTCCGTCGAGACTTCCCGGCGCTCGTACGGATGACAAACCCTCTCAGTGGCATACGAACCCCGCAATTGCTCAATCACGAGTGCTTTAGAATCTCGCCTGCCGGGTAGTTCATTCTTTTGGGCTGGGACGGCGAATCCCAGTACGCCATCTACTGAAGCGGTCGTAGAATGATGCTTCTACCGACGCTCAGAACATCTTCACTAGGATCGGCTTCAAAGTCGAGGACGAAGTAAAGTCTTTGCCCTGCTGGCTCCTCAGGGAGGACTGCTCGAAACCTCCCACCATCACGTTGAACGGGAAGAACTGTGAACGCTCGCATGCCCTCAGTCGAACTCTGGGTAAATGCAAACGCATTGCTGATTGGCCTCTCAGGATGCGATACCTCCACAGCAAAAGGAGGTGTCGCTGTGGCAAAAGGTGCGCTCTCAACGGTGATCAGCAAAGAGCGCCTTTCTGGAACATCTCTCGGACCAGAGAGCGTCTTGGCTAGCAAGAGTGCTTCGGTCGGCAAATCGAAGCCCGGTTCGCGGATCTCAGATATTCCGAGTACTTGCGGTCGTACGCGAAGCTCTTCAGACTTGTAAGACTGAACAATCCCCTTGCCGACTCCAAAGAGTACCGGGATTAATCCAGCGCTAATAACGATCGCAATAAGAGCCCAAAGCAGACGGCCCGGCAAAGCCGCAAGAACGCGCCACCACTGGTGCAACGAAAGGTCTTTTGCGTGTTGCTCGATCCCTTCCATCAGTTGCGAAGCCGTCTCCGTTGCGAGAGGTTGGCGCTCGGTCAAGACGAGATCGTACGCCTTTTGCATCAGCAGTTTCATGAAGGGAGACATTTGATCAAAGAGTTCGGGCTCCGACATAGCACAAATGGCCCTCTGTGCCTCCGAAGGGCTGAGTCGAAGTTTGCCCGCAAGACGCAAAAATGGAATCTTCAGAAAACAGAATTCTCCTTCTATACCAAATTCTTGTCTCTCCAAGGCAGCAAACACATCATTGATTTTTCGGGGGATTGGGTTGGGGTTCTTTCTTCGAGCTTCAATCACACTGGTAAGAAACTTCAGTGGATGGCCGAACAACTCATTGCCTAGCACCAAGAGAAAGACCAAATAGTCATCTTGGCACCAGTCACTCTCGGCCGAGATTCTTCTTTCTCCGATTTTGGCGGCAACGTCCTTGAATCGAATGGGGTCTTTTGAGGAAATCGCTACTAACAACTCCTCGCGCACCCCACTCGGATCGGACCCGCCTGCCGCCAGCGTTTCTCCTTCCAGGAGAAGTTGAAATCTCTTCAGCTGCTGATCTGCTTCCGATGAAACGGCTAACGCTTGTCGTTGTTCTAGAGAAACCATTGTTTACGCCGGAAATGTTTATCGAGAAAGCCAGCATTCCAACCAGGAACTTTGTTCAATTTGCTCGACTCTGTCGCGATGAGTGATGAATAGAACAGAGTAACCGGGGTCTCACTCGGGAAGAAACTTC
Source organism: Blastocatellia bacterium (assembly GCA_035607285.1). GTDB lineage: Bacteria > Acidobacteriota > Blastocatellia > UBA7656 > UBA7656 > Onstottus_A. The sequence goes on from DATNBZ010000187.1 coordinate 28,036, forward strand.
GCCACGAGAGAAATGCGAAATCGTGTATTTGTTGAGCAATGTACTTCAGATCCCTGTAAGTCGACTTCTCGTGAACGCGAATTGATACCGGATAGGGCGGGCGTTGACGTCTATTGGGGCGATCTCGGTCGCCGCGAATTTGGAGAAGGCAATTGTATGAGTCAAGGATTAGGTTGTCACCTCGCTCACACAGAGTCACAGTTGTGCGATCACCGTTTTCATACGCCCCTCTAAACATCATCCAGGGGTGTTCTGTCGAGATGGTCACGAATGCGAACAATATTTTGAATCGGGGAAACTCCTCAATCAATTGAGCCACCACATCCGCCTCGACGTGCTTGATCGGTTTGAAAATGTGAAAGACGATTCTCACTGAATCTCCGTCCCGCCAAGCGTATTCTTCCGCGACGCTATTGATCGAGGTCTTCAGCGCCCTAAGCAATTCGTCAAAATACTCCGCGTAAGAAACGCTTCTGAGCCGCTCGCCTAGGACGTAACTCCCATCCCCAAGAAAAAACGTTGTAATACCGACAATCCGACTCTGCTCAGCACCCGACCACAGGTTAGGTCTTTCCAGTGAGTTACCAATACCGACAATAATCTCCCGATCCACACTTTGAGTTGCAGGAAGACGCCACGGAGTACCACCGACTTTCGCGTAGATTTGAAGAGCCATCGGCCCGAGCGTCCATTGCAAGAAATCCTGCCCCGCTCTGAGGTGTTGATCCTTTACGCCTTGAGTCGGGATACCATAACTCATCAGACGTGCTCTGGCCCGATAATATGGATTGTCTTTTGTCGGGATGAGCTTCGAGCCTTCAGGACATTCAACCAAGGCGATGTCAAAGCCTCGACTATCCGCGTCTCGAACACTTTCATCAACAGCATCCTCATACGCATTTGGCGTCCAGCTCTTAACCTCTTTCAAGACTGGTTGCACCGAGGTCAACCTGAAAAGAGCCTTAAGGCCCTGCTGAAAATAGCGACTGTCCGGTATGCCGTCGATTAGCCGTTTAAGAAACTGTGTCGCAGCTCCTCTACTTTGTTCATGGAAGATCACAAGCATTCGAAGGTCATTTCGCTCGAACCGCGCTGCGTTGAACGGACCAAATTTGGACAGGCCGGCGAATGGTGTCGCCTCTGACGCCCCTGGACCGTAGTCGAAAATCAGACTGGTCCGATGCAACTGCATGGACGAGCCTGGGAAAGTGTTGATCATCGTTACGCTGAAGCTGAAGCCATCGTCGTTTTCATAGGTACGGGGTTGCCCTTTCTCCCTAGAAAACCAAGAGGCAAATCTGCGAGCCTCTGCGAAGTAGAAGTTTGGTTGTTCTCGCTCGCGGCGACTCTCACGTAGACCCTCAAATACTCTGGTCGCCTCTCGCTCTCCAAGCTTGAACGCTAAAAAGCCCCCTATCTGCTGGCGGGTTCTCTGCAATTGCAACGAATCTAGAGTCCTGCGCACAACTCCGTCGTTCGTAGTTATCTCGACTTGATCTCCCTGAATGGAAACAACCTCGCCAAGCAGCGTCTCGTGTGGAGCCAACACACCTTCAAGGCCAGGAATCGGCTCAGTTTCCAAGACGCTTTTCCCTACAATATCAAATCCTTCGTCGAGCAGACTTCGGAGATCGACTTTGAATTGCCAACGTTGACGACTCCGGATCAGAAGTCCAAAGACCGGCTTACCGGCCTCTTCTATTTGCCTTGCCTCCACTTCGACCATCCTCGGATAGGAGATCTGCTCAAAGAGTTCAGCAGGCAAGAGTTTTGTAAGCGGGTCGAGCTCAGCCTTGGTCGAAAAAAAACGGAGTGGGGAAAAGCTTTGCGGAACGCGGTCAGGAAACGCGTTGCGAAAGTTCCTGAAGATCAAGTGACGGATAAGCGAAAGGACGATACGAGGTGAGTCGGATGTTTCCACTTCGATTAATTCGCCCAGTTTAAGCCCCGAACCTTTACTCGGAGAAATGTAGATAAAGTCAGCGTTTCGAAAGAAGGAGGCATTCTTATTGTGCTCTTGCCGCAAACCATCCAACTGTTCCTCAGAGTAGGGGAGTCGCTGGATATTAAATTTATCGACCGGTATGTTGATACGAAAGAAATTTGTTTTCATCGTAGTGCAATTCTACTCAGCAGAGAGCGCAATGTCATGCATTCGGAGTTCATCCATCTCATCCGGGTTTCCCGATTCAAGGGTACAATTGGCGGCCTAAAACCGAAACGAGCGGTGTAATCGCCGGGGTGGATTCGCCGCGACTGCTCTGCCAAAGAAGGGGGAAATGAGGTTTCCTACGAAGGCGTAATCGTTCATTCGGTTAATTGCATTGAACGCGTCTAGCCGACCGTAACCGTAGGCTCCTGTCTTTCTCATCTTACGTACTCAGAGCGCAGGCGACCCGCACAGATCCATGTCCGGATATCCGGGGCCTCGCAGGCTGTTGCGCGGAAGCGCCGCAGACGCGCGCGTCAGATGCCCGTATAAAGATCATCGCGCCCCGTCCTTAAGGTGTAAGCCGGTGTAGGGCGACAGGGCTATGCCAAGGCAAAGCAAAGGACATGGCAAAAAACTGCACTGGATGTCGATAAACCAATTCGATAAGCCTGATCAACAGAACCGATCGATCAAAGCAAAATCAATAAGACAAATCTCTCGCGCCAACCCGAGACGTGAGGGTAGAATCAAAGTCCGTCTTAAGGGAGCCGTAAATTCGAGGCGGAAGAGATTCGAGGAGTAAGAGATTAATGACCGATGTGATGATTTTGGCAGCCGGGTTGGGCACGCGGATGAAGTCGAAACGGGCTAAGGTCTTGCACGAGCTTGCAGGATTGCCGCTCGTGGCTCACGTGCTCAGGGCTGCTTTCGAACTGGCTCCTGAAGCTGTTTTCACGGTAGTCGGGCATCAGGCGGCTGATGTGGAAGCTGCAGTGCGTAATGAGGCGGCGCGTGGGGAGCAGGCAGGGAAGTCTCGGCTCGCACGTGAGCAGGACGCCGGCAATGAGGCGGCGCGTGGGGAGCAGGCAGGGATGCCTGCGCTCCCAGGTGTGCTCCCAGGGGCGCTCCCTGAGTTGCTGTTCGTTCTTCAAGCCGATCAGCGAGGCACCGGGCACGCCGTGATAGCAGCGCGTGAGCAACTCGCTAAACGACAAGGAGACCTGGTCGTACTCGCAGGAGACGCGCCGCTGATAAAAGGCGAGACGCTGAAGAAGTTAGTTGATACGCATCAAGCTGAGAAGAACGATGTCACTATGCTGACCGTGTTGATGGATGATCCTACGGGGTACGGCCGGATCATCAGAGATGAAGAAGGACGGTTGGTCGGAGTCGTCGAGCAGAAAGATGGCTCAGCCGAAGAGCTGGCGGTTAAAGAAGTCTGCGTTAGCATCTATTGCTTCAACATCGCGGCGTTGATTGCGGCGCTGGATCATCTGACTACGGATAACGCGCAAGGCGAGTACTACCTCACGGATGTGCCGAAGATCATGCAGGCACACGGAAAGAAGGTCGGGTTGCTGCTTCATTCGAATGCGGACGAAGTGATGGGAGTGAACACGCGAATCGAGCTTGCCGATCTCGAACGCAAGCTTCGCGAACGCAAGCTTCGTGAGCTGATGCTTTCGGGCGTCACGATAGTCGATCCCGCCACGACTTACATAAACCAGGACGTCGAAGTCGGCCAGGACACGGTCATTCATCCTCAAGTCATCATCGAAGGAGCCAGCACCATCGGATCGGCGTGCATCATTCAGTCGTGGACTCGCATGAAGAACGTGCAGATCGGCGACAACGTCACCATCCGCAACTCGAGCGTCATCGAAGACAGCGTGATCAAAGATGGCGCGACCGTGGGACCGTTTTCGCGGCTGCGCGCCGGCGCTGAAATTGGGGAAAAAGCGGCCATTGGCAATTTTGTTGAAGTGAAGAAATCTAAGATTGGTCGAGGCACAAAGGCTTCGCACCTGACTTATCTCGGCGATGCTACGCTGGGAGAGCGAGTCAACATCGGCGCGGGGACGGTGACCTGCAACTACGATGGGGTGAATAAGAACGAGACTATTATCGAAGACGATGTGAAAATCGGAAGCGACACGATGCTGGTCGCGCCGGTCCGTGTCGGGCATGGATCGGTGACCGGCGCCGGAAGCGTTGTCACCGAAGACGTGCCGCCGGATTCTCTCGCCGTGGGAGTGCCCGCGAAAGTGAAGAAAAAGTTGGGATAGCGTTGCGAGCTTTGCGGTCCTTTGCGGGCTTGGCGTGAAAGGAATCCGCTCGAGAAAGAAAAATACTTTAGCGCAAAGCTCGCAAAGGACCGCAAGGCTCGCAAAGGGAGCGGGAAGAGGAAGAAATAAATGTGTGGAATAGTAGGATACGTCGGCGATAAGCAGGTTGTAGGTGTAATTCTCGACGGGCTCAAGAAGCTCGAGTACCGCGGCTATGATTCGGCGGGAATCGCGGTCGTCGATGAGAAAGGCGTCCTCACAATTCGCCGCGCCGAAGGCAAGCTGAGAAACCTCGAAGAAAGCATTCGCCTGAAACCGCTCGACGGCACTTACGGTATTGGCCACACGCGATGGGCTACACACGGACGGCCTACCGAAGAGAATGCTCATCCTCATCGTGATTGCTCGGGCCGAGTCGTAGTCGTTCACAACGGAATCATCGAGAACTTCCTGCCTCTCAAGCGCGCGCTCCAGGCCGAAGACCACACCTTTGTCACCGAGACCGACACGGAAGTAATCGCCCACCTGATTGAAAAGTATCTCAACGAAGGCGAGCCTACTCTTGAAGCGGCCGTCAGACGAGCGGTCGCGCAGCTTCGAGGCATCTATGCGCTTGCGATCATGTCTTCGGATGAGCCCGAGAAGATAGTTGCAGTCAGGCAAGGCCCGCCGATCGTGATCGGTCTTGGTAATAACGAATACTTCGTCGCTTCGGATGTGCCGCCGCTGCTCTATCACACGCGCGACGTGTTCTATCTTGGGGATAGTGAGATGGCGGTGCTCACGCGAGCGGGCGTGACGGTCACCGACTTCGAGGGCGATCCGGTTTCCCCGGAGATTCACCGAATAACCTGGGACCCGATCGCCGCGGAGAAGGGCGGCTTCAAGCATTACATGTTGAAGGAGATATACGAGCAGCCGCGCGCGGTTCGGGACACGACCATCGGCCGTGTCTCTCAGACCACCGGGCGCGTCTATCTGGATGAAATGGAAATCACCGAAGCCGAGTTTCGCGAGTTCACTTCGATAAAGGCGATCGCCTGCGGAACGAGCTTGCACGCGGCGATGGCCGGCAAGTACATGCTCGAAGAACTGGCGCGGATTCCGGTCGAGGTTGATTACGCTTCGGAGTTTCGCTATCGCGATCCGATCATCGACGACAAAACATTGATAATAGCGATATCGCAGTCGGGTGAGACCGCCGACACGATTGCGGCCGTGCGCGAATCGAAACAGAAGGGCGCGAAGATTCTTTCTATCTGCAACGTCAACGGCTCGATGCTCACACGGGAATCGCACGGAACTGTGCTGACTCATGCCGGGCCCGAGATAGGCGTGGCTTCGACCAAGGCATTCACCAGTCAAATGACCGTGTTGTATTTGCTGGCGCTTCATATGGGACAACAACGCGGCGTGCTGAGCGATGAAGAATCGCTCAAGCACGTACACGAACTGAACAGCTTGCCGGTGAAGATGGAGACTTTGCTTGGCTGCGACGACCAGGTCGAGAAACTTTCGCGTGAGTTTCACCGCGCCCAGGATTTTCTTTATCTCGGAAGAGGAATCAACTATCCGATAGCGCTCGAAGGCGCGCTGAAACTAAAGGAGATTTCTTACATTCACGCGGAGGGCTATCCTGCGGGCGAGATGAAACACGGACCGAATGCGTTGATCGATGAAGACCTGCCGGTGGTCGTAGTTTGCACGCGCGATGAAGAGAGCGAAGCTTCGAAGCTGCGCTACGAAAAGACGCTTTCAAACATCGTCGAGGTCAAGGCTCGCGACGGCGTGGTGATCGCGGTGGTGACCGAAGGCGACAGCGAAGCTCGCGAGGTAGCGGATTTTGTGTTCGAAATTCCACGAGCCAGCGATCTGATTTCTCCGATCCTCTCGATAGTCCCGCTGCAGTTGCTGGCTTATCACATAGGGGTGCGCCGCGGGTGTGACGTCGATCAACCTCGGAACCTGGCGAAGTCAGTCACGGTGGAGTGAGTGAGAAAAGAGATGCCTGTGCGGGTGGCGAAGCAGATCAAGCAGCTATGCGAGCAGATCGCTCGCGACTTTCATCCCGAGAAGATCATCCTCTTCGGCTCGCATGCGTATGGGCGTCCGGGCCCCGACTCCGACGTTGATCTGCTGGTAGTGATGCCGTTCAAGGGTCGGCCAACCCGGCAAGCCATAAAGATTCGTAATCGTCTTGATACAACAATGGCGCTGGATTTAATCGTCCGCACTCCGAAGCAGGTGTCTGAGCGACTAGCGATGGGCGACTTCTTCATACGCGAGATCACCGAGCAGGGTCGAGTCATCTATGAGGCCGATCACAACGGCTGCCGATAATCCCACCAACTGCGAGACTGTGTGAAAATGCAATGTTCGTAGTCCGGCCTTCAGGCGGAAGTTCGTAATCCGGCGTAAATACAGATACAAACTTCCGCCTGAAGGCCGGACTACGAACTTTTCACACAGTCTCTGCGTT
>DATNBZ010000190.1:0-62371 GCA_035607285.1 Blastocatellia bacterium
CCGCAAACAGAGCCGGTCGGATAATCAAATCAGCTATCAATCGGCTCCACCTCCCACCGTGCGCCCAAGTATGGTGCGCGAAATGCGGTCAGCGATCTGGTGCGCTTCTGATTCAAGCGCCGTCCGCGCGAGTGCGGCTTGCTTGCCGATCTCGAGCCTGGCGTGTCCAATCTGCTCGTTCGCTTGATGCTTGGCTTCCTCGATCACTTTGCGCCGGCCTTCCATGGCGGCGGCGCGGTCTTGCTCCAGACGCCTGTAACTTTCAGCACGAGTTTGCCGGATGGTCGCTTCATAGTCCGCGAGTTTCGCGTCATAACGCCGTTTGGCCGCGCGAGCTTCGTTGGCAGAGCCCTCGATCAGGGTTTGCCGCGAGTCAAGAATCCGGCTGATCGGCCTGAACAGGATTCTGTTCAGCACGAAGACGAAAAGGACGAAGAGGATTAGTACAAAAACAAGAGAGGCGTCGGGGCTTATGATGTTGCCCCCGCCTTCAGCAAACCCGAGCGTTGTTGGAACGAACAGCGCGACCAAAGCATGTACTCCATTGCCGAGAAATTTACCGTTAGCTCAAGCGACGAAAGCTAACACAGCGTCAAAAAAAGTGTCAAGCAAAGGGCACTTTCTGAACGCTCGCAACGAATTTGAAGGCTGCAACGGCCAGCCTCGATTGGTAGTGTAACGTGCGCGAGAATGAAATCCAGAGCGTTGAAGGCTTGGTGGTGTTCGCTTAATAACCTCCGCGTGCTTTGCGGTCCTTTGCGCCTTTGCGCTGAGTATTGTGTCTTGCTCCTTCAATACCAAATACCCAGCGCAAAGCACGCGAAGGACCGCAAAGCACGCGAAGGAATGAGACACGTTACAAGTCAGCAACTCAATAACCGAACAATACCGAAGGCTTGCCGGCGGGCGTGCGCACTTTGCGGGTGTGATGTTTCAGTTAGCGATCTCCGCCATCGCGCGAATTGAATCAATGTTGCTCGCCCCACAAATCAGCGTCGTGACGCCGGCTTCTCTCCACGCCGCGAGCCGATCTTTGATGCGTTCGCGTGGGCCGCACAGGGCGATTTCATCCACCAGCTCGTCGGGCACCGCGGCGATGGCTTCATTCTTTTTCCCCTGGAGGTACAGGTCCTGGATCTTTTTCGCGGCGTCTTCATAACCGTACCGGCAGGCCAGATCGTTGTAGAAGTTCTTACCCCGCGCGCCCATCCCGCCCACATACAACGCCAGATTCGGTTTGATCTGCATCCGGCAGGCATCGACGTCATCGCCTACCACGACGCTGACGGTCGGCGCTATGTCGAAATCCGCGAGAGTCTTTCCGTCGCTTCGGCGATTGAAGCCTTCCTCGAGCGACGCGCGAAATACGTTTGCTCGATAAGGCGAGAAAAACACAGGCAGCCAGCCGTCGGCGATCTCCGCAGCAAGCGCGACGTTCTTAGGACCTATCGCGGCAACGTAGATGGGAATGTCCGAACGCAACGGATGGACGATTAGCTTTAGCGGTTTGCCCAGCCCCGTTCCGCCCTGCACCGGTATGTCGTAGTAATCGCCGTGATGTTCGAGCGGTTGTTCGCGTTTCAGAACGGTGCGAATGATCTCGACGTACTCGCGCGTTCTCGTAAGCAGCTTGCCGTAGACGACTCCGTGCCAGCCCTCGACGACTTGAGGGCCGCTTGCGCCAATGCCCAACATGAACCGGCCGCCGGTCAGCAGGTCAATCGTAGCCGCGGTCATCGCGGTCATCGCGGGAGTGCGCGCCGGCATCTGCATGATCGCCGTGCCGACGTTGATCTTCTCAGTGTGGGCCGCCAGCCACACGAGCGGCGTCACCGAGTCCGACCCATAAGCTTCAGCCGTCCAGAGCGAGTGATAACCGAGCCGCTCGGCTTCCTGGGCTATCGCGATGTTGTTGGAAGGGCCTGAGCCCCAGTAGCCAAAGTTTAGTCCGAGTCGCATCGACTTGCCTCCCGATTCAAACGACACTATAGTTGCCGAGACAATAACCGAAGTTCACCCCGATTGTCATCCAAACGCTGTTCTTTATCTCTTAGCATACGGCTTAACTTCGGCATGGCAGTTTGATCAATACCCAGAGAGGGCATGTCCGGCTCACTTAACTCGCATCAGGAGGCACTATGAAGCGCGCACAAAATCGGAAAACTTTAGGATCAATTCTGATATTCGGATTGGCAATGGTGTTGACGCTCACGGTGGGCGCCTTCACTTTACAACGGAACCCGCGCGGAGAGCCGCGATTGTCGTCAATCAATAACATCGAAAAAGAGCGCCGACGGAGTTCAATCGAAAGCCAGATAGCGCTTGCCGAACAGCCAATCAGGCGTGCGCAGAACAAGGCGTGGCTACTTCAGCCGGAAGTGTTTGATTACCTCTCGGCGGGCGGCAAGCGCGCAGCTCTCTCGCTGAACGGTCTCGCGCGAAGCGGTCCAGCACCCGGATCGCAGAGCCGCCAGTCAAGTTTAGTAACGCAAGCAGCCCTGGGCGACAACATTCGCGTTAACGATCCGAGCATGGATGAGGCCGGTTCGACAAACAGCGAAACCAGCATTGCGGTGAACGGGCAGAACATAGTCGTCAGCTTCAACGATGCCTCGTTTTTCGACATAGCCGGTTATTCGTTCTCTACGGATGGCGGCAACACGTTCAAGCATCAGCGAATACCGACCCCCGACAAGGGCTTTGGAGATTCATATGGCGACGGCGTTGTGGCGTATGGCCCAAATGGTGAGCTCTATTACAGCACGATTGCCGATGATCGGAACTTCACAATATTCGTGGGAGTCGCGAAGTCAACCGACAACGGCGCCACCTTCTCGGCGGTTGTTGACGCCAGCACGTCTGCCGACAACGATACCGATTTTCAGGACAAGCCCTGGGTCGGAGTCGATCGCTCTCCGGCCTCGCCCTTCAAGGGTAATGTCTATTCCACCTGGACCGACTTCACGCAATCGAACGGGAGCTTTATTAATTGTTCTCGCTCGACAAGCGGCGGAGAGAGCTTTAAGAAAGCGGTGACCATTTCTCCGAAGGACGGTTCTGATCTTGTGCAAGGGTCGATGCCCGCAGTATCGCCCAACGGTGATCTATATGTCGCTTACACGGATCGGCACACCAATACGGCTGGCGGAATAAGCGTTGTGAAATCGACCGACGGGGGCGCCACCTTCGGCGAACCCAAGTCCGCGGCAAAGTTCATTGAGATACGCACAGTCAGTGGCGGGGGCAATGTAAGAACCAATAGCTTTCCCTGGATCGTTGTCGACAAGAACGGCGTGGTTCACATCGCGTACGACGCCACTCCTGCACCCGGATCGGACCGATCCGACATATTCTATACGCGATCTACGGACGGCGGCGCCACCTTCAGCGCGCCCAGAAGAGTCAACGACGACGGCGCCTCGACGACACAGATTTTCCCGTCGATCGCCGCCGCCGCGGATGGCACGCTTGGCATCAAGTGGTGGGATCGTCGAAACGATCCGGTTAACGACGGCCTCACCGACGTCTATATGTCGATCTCGCGCGATGGCGGCGCGAGCTTTGAAAAGAATTTCCGCATAACAAATCAGAACTGGATGTTTGGCCCGGTTGAGAGCGGATTGGCGAGCGGCTATCACGGCGATTATGACGGCATCGCGGCCGACGGCAACAACTTCTTTCTGTCGTGGAGCGACGAGCGTAACGGCGACCCCGACGCCTACTTCACCGAGGTGCCGGTGGCTCGCGACGCGAATCTACCCGACTTCAATATCTCCTCACTCAAGTTGTTCGATTCGGTGATTCAGGGGCAGCCGGTTGACTTCGATTTCGCGACCTCGACCTTAGGCGTGTCGGGGCCTTTAACTTTGACCGCTTCCCCGGCGATAAGCGGGCTGTCGTACACATTCGCCAATGCCTCGATCAATCCAGGTGCTTCTGCGCGGCTGACGGTCTCGACAACTGCCGCAACTGCTCCGGGCAGCTACTTAATAGCCGTCGCCGCAGCGGGCCAGGGACTCACGCGCAAGACGGCGTTCAGAATCGAAGTGCTCGACTCGAACCGTTCCTTTGGCGCGCCGCGCAATATCACAAGGACCCCCGGCTTCAGCTTCATGAGATCCGGCCTCAAAGAGGATGCGGCCGGGACAATTCACGTGGCTTTCGACGATGATACCGCGAACGTCACCGAGAGCGATGTGTATTACAGTAAGTCGACTGACGGCGGCGTGACGTATTCGGCCCGAAAAAAGATTTCATTGGGGGCGCTGGGATTCAATTCGACGCTTGCGCTTGACGCGAATGGCTCCGTTTACGTTGCATGGACGGGATTCAACGAAGGCCAACTAGCAAGCCAATTGGGGCTCGAAGTCTATTTGTCCAAGTCGACGGATGGCGGGAATACATTCTCGTCTCCGGTGGGTATATCGTCCACTTCGCAGCGCGCCGATCTCGCGAACATCGCGGTGGACAAGAACGGCAATATTCTTGCAACGTACATCGAAGTTTCAACAAGCAATCCGAAGTTGTTTGCCGCGCGATCGAGCAATGGCGGCGCGAGCTTTTCCACGCCGGTGCAGGTGTCGCAGGCAAGCGAGGTTTTGAGCGGGCTCGGCGGACCGATTGCATTCGACTCGGCCGGAGCGGCCTACGTGGTCTACAGCAACCTGGCAGTGTCTCTGCCTACTATCAATCTCGCGATAGCTTCCGACGGGCAGCACTTCTCGGCTTCAAAGGTTATTTCTGATGCGAGCGTCGCGGCGTTTGCGTCGAACATTGCGGTCGATGGCAACGGCAACCTCTACGTGACTTTCTACAATCGCGCGTTCTCCGCCCCTTTCTTCAGCAGAGAGGTCGTGCTGATAAGGTCCACCGATCATGGGAATACGTTTCGCCCTCAAATCGACGCGTCCAACAACTTTGGAGAATCGACGATTCCATTTGTGATACTTGGCAAGAGCGGCGAGGTGAATCTTGTCTGGGAAGACACGGAAGATGATGAACAGGGCGATCCGTTTCTGGCTCGCTCGACAGACGGAGGGATCGCTTTCACTCCGCCGATCAATCTCTCGGCAAACCTGGGCGCGGCGGCATTCGCAAACGGCGCTTCGAATGTCAATGGAGATATTATTGTAGCCTGGGTCGATGATTCACCGGCGAACCCTGATATCTTCGGTGTCGCGCTCGGCGGACTCCCGGCGCCGGCGCCCGATTTTGCTCTTATCTTCAATCCAACCCAGATTCAGGCGCGGCGGGGCTCAAGCATCGTCATAACAGTTTTCATAAGCCGGCCTGGCGGTTTTGCCGGGAACGTCACGGTGAGCGCGCCTGATGTAAGCGCGCTAAAAATCAAGTTGAAGGGAGGCGATACGAAATCAACTACGGGCGAATTTGTATCGTTCACGTTCAAGCTTAAGGGCGGCGGCCCAACGGGCGCTCAACAAGTGGTGTTTTCGGCCCATGATGACAATGGACACGTAAGAACCGGTGCGTTCACGCTGTTTATTTCCTAGCAGGCTGCTGAAAAAGGGATGCGACACTCATGGATTATCGACTTTTTCAGCAGCCGGCTAGGTTCGACGTAGTTGTGTGAGAGCGGCTCTCAAAACATAAGAACCAATTTTGTACGGCTGATTCGTAATAGATGTCAGGCGTCCTTGAGTCTTCGATCAGGCCTCGTCGACTGGCGCGTTGGCTTCACGGCGCATTTCGGTGGCCGACCTCGAATCTCTAAACGTCAACGCAAAGAACAGCGCAATCACCGCCGCGAAACCACATGGTATGTACCAGATCGTCGACCAGTCCTTTACTCCGTTCTTCGTAAAGGCATCCACGATGATTCCCGACAGCAGCGAGCCCACACCTATTCCTACACCGTAGGTAATCAATGCTATGAATCCTTGCGCGCTGGCTCGAATGTCGCGCGAAGCCTTTCGGTCGGTGTAAATCTGCCCCGTGACAAAAAAGAAATCGTAGCAAACTCCGTGAAGCAGAATGCCGGCGTAAAGCATCCAGGCCGACGCGCCGAGATTGCCGTTGGCGAACAAAGCATAACGAGCAACCCACGCCAGCATTCCGACCAGCAGCATCTTCTTGACGCCCAGCCGCACAAAGAAGAACGGCATCAATATCATGAAGAGCACTTCCGACATTTGACCCATTGATTGTTTGCCCGCGACTCCCTGCATGCCCAAATCGTTCAAGAACAAGTTCGTGAAGTTGTAATAGAACGCGAGCGGGATCGAGATCAATAGCGAACACAGAACGAAAACAAGAAATGATCGCTCCTTCATCAGCCGGAGCGCCTTTATGCCGAGCACCTCTCCCACGGTTACTTCCTTTCCGACGTTTTGAGGCGGCGTGTTTGGCAGGGTGAATGAGTAGATTCCCATCACAAGCGAAGCGATCGCAGCCATCTTCAACGGCAGCGAGCTCTTCTCGACGTCCGCAAAATACTTCAACTGAATAAACGTGATCGACAGGCCCGCGACGATCCAGCCAATCGTTCCCCACACACGCACTCTCGGGAACTGCTTGTCGGGGCTTTCCATCTGGTGAAACGACACCGCGTTCACCAGCGCGAGCGTCGGCATATACGTGAGGTTGTAAAGCAACAGGCCGAAGACAAGCCATCCCACCGCGGTCACATCAGCCGATAGATAAAGGATCACTCCGCCCAACAAATGCAAAACGCCCATCACCTTCTGTGAGGCAAAATACCGGTCGGCGACCATCCCGACAAAGAAAGGCGAGATGATGGCCGCGATGTTGTTCATCAGATAGGTATAGCCGATCTCGGCGCCGGTAAAGCCTGGGTGTTCTCGGTTCGGCACTTGGATGTGCCCGAGGTGTGTGCCTAGCGTTACAAACCACGCGCCCCAAACAAAGAACTGCAGAAACATCATCAGGCTCAGCCGTGAGTAGGTCTTCGAGTCCATTCGCTTCTCCAGGTGTCGTCGTAGTACCCCTTTGCGTGCTTTGCGGTTCTTTGCGTCTTTGCGTTGAGAATTTCTTCAAGCCCGCAAAGAATTCTCAGCGCAAAGACGCAAAGAACCGCAAAGCCCGCAAAGGCGGCAAGAAGACTCTTATTTGATCTCTTTCACTTTTACGCTTCGGAACGACACTCGCGAAATTGGATCGTGGTTCTGCAGTCCAACGTACCCCTCGATCCCGCGCTTGCCGTCGAATTCGTTTACCTTCTCGCCGTTAAGCACGATGCTGTAGTGCTGGCCCACGACGGTGATCTCGTAGACGTTCCATTCACCGGCGGGCTTCGAAGCAACCTTCGTTGCCGGGTGAAAGCTGTAGATCGAGCCGGTTTGAAACATCAACCCCTTCTTGTCGCAGTCGTCGATTTGAATCTCGTATCCGTTATTCACCGCGAACCAGGGATCGTCGCTCTTCTCAGGGAAGCGCACGAATATGCCCGAGTTGTTGCAGTGATCGCTGACCTTCCATTCGACTCGCAAGGTGAAGTTGGCAAACTTGCGGCCCTCGTACCACAACATTCCCATACCGCTGTGAGTCTGGAGCGCTCTGTCCTCTACGGTGAAGCTGCCTTTGCCTGCCATGCGCCAGCCGGTCATGTCTTTGCCGTTGAAGAGATCGATCCATTTGCCTTCATTCTTCTTCTTCGGACCCGCAAGCGCCGCGACAGAAATCAAAACAATCATCAGCGCCGTCAACGCGAACTGAAGGGCGCCGCGCCGTCGATTCACCGTCCCTCCCCCGAACGTTATCATCATCTTTCCATTCTCCATTCTCGATCCTCTATCCTCAGTTCTTTCCCTTCTTCAGAGATTCCCCTTCTTATATTGATCAGCGATGTACTCGCAGGCCCTCGCTGTAATTGCCATCATCGTCAGCGTAGGGTTCTGACACCCGATCGACACGAAACACGCGCCGTCGGTAACGAACAGATTCTTGACGTCCCAGCTCTGATTGAAGCGGTTCAACACCGAGGCCTTCGGATCGTTTCCCATTCGCGCGGTTCCTACTTCGTGGATGCACAGGCCCGGGGACGCCAGAAACGGATTCGCGACTGAAATTTCGAACCCGGCCGCATCGGCCATCTCCTTGATGCTGTCGAGCGCGTCGGCCGCCATCGCCTTTTCGTTATCGCCGTGCGAGCAGTCGATGTGCGCCGCGGGAATTCCCCACGCGTCCTTGACTTGTTTGTCGATCGTGACGCGATTCTCCTTTCGCGCGAGCATCTCTCCCCACATCCCGATCGAGAACGGGGCGGCGTCCTTGACCTCGCGAACCATTTTCTTGAACTCCGAGCCGAAGCCGGGAATCTGCTTCAGATTCGTCGGCAGCATTCCGCGCTGCGAGCTCCCCTGCATGCCGTAGCCGCGGATGAATTTCGGATGCCGCTCGTTGACGTTGCGGAATTTCGGAATATAGATTCCATTCGCGCGGCCGTCGTCGTAGTTATACGGGTAGCGAGCGACGGCGGGCACCAGACCGCTCACCCCGACCTGAAAAATATGATCCATCAAGTACTGGCCGAGGACTCCGGACGAATTCCCGAGCCCCGCGGGATGCTGGCGAGTCGCGCTGTTCAACATCAACCTGGTCGATTCAATAGTCGAGGCGCAAAGCACCAAAACCTTTCCGTAAACCTCGAACGCCTTTTTGGTCGCCTGATCGATACACGCAACGCCTTTTGCCTTGCCTGTTTTGGTGTCGATGATGACGTGGCTTGCGACCGCGTTTGTGCGAAGCGTGAGCTTTCCGGTCTTAGCAGCGGCCGGAAGCGTCGAGCCTGGACTGCTGAAATAAGAATAGGTCGAGCAACCGCGATCGCAGTGCCCGCAGTAGTGACACGCCGCTCGGCCGTTGTGCTTCTGGGTGAGAATTGCGGCGCGGCCTATTGTGACTTTTCTATCTTTCCATCGCCGCTCGACGGCACGCTTCAACAGCCATTCGCCGCAGGTCATCTTCATGGCTGGCAGGAATTTTCCGTCGGGAAGATTCGGTATGTTCTCGTAAGCGCCGCTCACGCCGATGAACTCTTCGACCTTGTCATAGTAAGGAGCGAGCTCATCGTAAGAAATCGGCCAGTCGTCGCCGTATCCGTCGCGGCTCGCGGCTTTGAATTCGTAGTCCGATAAGCGATAGCTCTGGCGGCCCCAGGTGATCGTGCGGCCTCCAACCTGCCGGCCTCGAATCCAATCAAACGGCTTTCGATCCGCGGTGGTGTAAGGGTTATCGACGTCGTCGACAAAAAACTGTCGCCCGTAGCTGTTACACGCATAACATTTCGACTGGACCTTCTGGCGGGCGCGGTCGCCGGCGGAGTAACGGCCCCTGACTTCGTAGGGAAACAGGTGCTCGGTGAAATCCTTTTCGGGGTCGAGCTTGCGGCCGGCCTCGAGCACGAGGACTCGCATGCCGTTTTCGCAGAGTTCCTTCGCGGCCCAACCGCCGGTCGCTCCCGAACCGACAACGATTGCATCGTAGATTTCTTCTTTAGCCATTGATTTCGAATGATCCCAAATCATCTCAAATCTCAAATTTCAAATTTCAAATTTCAAATTTGAAAGACGGAGGCTATGCCAGCTTCAAAACATCCCTCAATGTTTCCTCAGCAGTTCTCGACGGTTTGAATTCCAATCCCACAAACCCCTGATACCCCGCCGCCGAGATCGCTCGAAATACATTCGCGTAGTTGATCTCACCGGTGCCCGGTTCGTGACGGCCCGGCACGTCTGCTACGTGAAAGTGCGCAATCTTCGAGATGTTTTTCGTGATGTCCTGAATGACATTCCCTTCCATGATTTGATGGTGATAGATATCGAACAGCATCTTCACCGAAGGACTTCCGACTTCGTCGAGGATCTCGAAGCCTTCCTTTGCAGTCTGCAGGTAGTAGCCCGCGTGATCGACTTTTGTATTCAGCGGTTCGAGCACCAGCGTCACCTGAGCTTGTTCGGCAAGCGGAGCAGCGGCCTTCAATGCCGCGACGTAGTTTGCGTGTTGCTCGGCTCTCGAGAGCTTTTTGTCTTCGAAGCCCGTTGTTACGATCAGCGTTTTGACTCCCAATCGCTTTGCCGCAGCCAGCGAAGCCTGGATGTCGGAGACGAAAGTCTTGCGCGCGTCTTCCGAGTTCATGTGCTTCCATCCGGTGCCCATCATCGTGGCTATCTCGAGTCCGAGTTCATTCTTTTTGCGAAGTATCGCGTCGACATCTTTGTTCTTCCACTCCCAGAACTCGAATGCCGGATAGCCGAGCCGCTTGACGGTTTCCATCCGTTGAAGAAACGGAATCTCGGTGAGGATCATGTCGATGCAGACGGAGAGCCTGATCGGATTGGATTTCGATTGAAGGAACGACCTTGCGAGGATCGGGGAAGCGGCGAAAAGAGCCGACGCCCCTGTTGCCTGTTTTAGAAATCTTCTGCGATCGATCATCAGAATCATAAACCACAAAGGCACCAAGTCACTAAGAACAGATTCTTCCCAGTCTTTTCCGGGTGTGATTAAAAGCGGGACTTGAGCCGGTAGCCGCCAGCGACTCTTCGCCGGAAGAAATGTCCTGAGAATTCCCTGGAACCCCGTAGGGGTAGAATGTCTATAGTGGCGAGCTCCATATGTTTGCCAACCCCGTAGGGTGAAATGTTCCTGCGCTCAACTTGTATGCCGCACCTAACGGAGCCAGGAAGTCCACGTCGGCTTCCGTAACTATAAACATCGCACCCCTACGGGGTTGCCGAGCGGAACGCTCGATTCCCCCCCCCGAGTTCCGGGTGATCCCACCCAAGTCCCATTTCTAATCACACCCGTCTTTCCTTCGTGTCTTTGTGCCTTTGTGGTTGAGCTCCGCTCTTACGAAAGTGCGCGCTTCATGTACTCGAAAGCCGTCCGTGTGCCTTCGGTCGGATCGGCTGTCTCAGGCTCGTATTCGATGTTAGCCACATATTTGAACTTGAGCGTCTTCAGCAGCTTCATAGTTTCAACGATCGGCGTCGCGCCCTGTCCGAATCTTCGCTGAGTATGCTCCGCGTCTTTGTCGCGGTCCTTGATGTGAAGGCTGACGATGCGCCGGTGATGCTCGCGTATGAATGACACCGGATCGAATCCCGCCGCGTAGAAGTGGCCGATGTCGAGATTGATGCTCAGGTAATCGGAAGCCCCCTTGAGCGCGTTCATGAAATCATCAGGCGTTTCAAACTCCTGACCTCGGTCGCCCTTGAATCCCGCAAAGCCGAACCAGTGATTGTGAAGCCCGATTTTGATCTTGTACTTCCGGCACCATTGATCGAGGCGCGGGAGAATTGGCTTCCTGACCGAAGCGGTCATCACGTTCGTTCCCAGCAGCAGCGCGCCGTTGAATCCACGATCGAGATAGTCGTCCTTTGAATCGACCGGGAAGTTCACGCAATAGGCGCCGACTTTGATGCCCGCGTCGTCGAACTTTTTCCTCATCGCCTTGAAATCGGCTTCAGAAGCCTTTCCCGGGTTGAGGTGCCCATCCCATAGCTCGATATTACTCAAGCCGATGGATACCATCGCTTCGATCATTTTGTCGACGCTGAAAGCGCGAAAGGTGTAGCTCTGCACGCCGACCTGGATGCCGCCGAAGACCGACGGCTTCACCTTCACGGTTGGTGATTTAAGCATCAGCCCGGCAAACCCTCCGGCCAGACCCATTCCAAATTCTCTTCTGGTTATTTGATCCACCGCTCAATCTCCTTCGGAGTGTCCTCGCGAGACGCGTGGCATCATATTGGAAGAATCTTCAAAGAGCAACGTAGGGCGCACGATCTCCGTGTATGGGCGGTCCTTACAAACCACCCGACTCCGCGAGCTTTGCGGTACTTTGCGAGCTTTGCGCAAGGAATTCGCTCGAGAAAAGAGAGATACGTTGAACGCAAAGCTCGCAAAGTACCGCAAAGCTCGCAAAGCGGTTTCACCATATCCGCCCCGTACAGGAGTTCCCTAAGTTGACGGGAGGGCCAGAGGATCAAGGCCCCCACACACTGTTGCCGACTTATCCTTCTCTTTGCCCTTTGCTTGATTGCTGTGATAGTTTCTCGCGCGTCGACGGTAGCGCAAGCTGCCGGCTTGGTCTTTAGGAATCAGCGGCAGAATCAGCGGCAGAATCAGCGGTTAGATCGGAGGCAATCGGTGGCAAAGGAGAAAGTCTACGACGCAATCATAATCGGGTCGGGAGCATCCGGCGGCATGGCCGCAAAAGAATTGACCGAGCGCGGCATGGAAGTGCTGGTGCTCGAGGCCGGCCCACCGGTCAACCCCGAGCGGGATCTTAGCTCGCATCGCTGGCCCTACGAGTCGATGTATCGCGGTTTCGGGCCGCCCGGCTGGAAAGAGAAGGAGCAGTGGATGCAGGCCACCGCCGGCGAATTCAGCAAACACTTCTACGTCAAAGATAGTGAGAACCCTTACACTACCGAGCCGGGCAAGCCTTTCCTCTGGGTGCGAGCGAGGATCGTCGGCGGCAAGACCCTTCACTGGGGACGAATGTCGTACCGGCTCTCTGATCTCGACTTCAAGGCAAAAACACACGACGGCTTCGGCGACGACTGGCCCATTTCTTATTCCGATCTGGAACCCTATTACACCAGGGCCGAAGAGTTCATCGGCGTCAGCGGAAACCGGGACGGCCTGGCGCACTTGCCCGACGGCAACTTCATGCCGGGGATGAAACTCAACTGCGGCGAGCAGCTTTTGAGAAAGGGCGCGGAGAAAACTAAACGGCGCGGAATCTCAATGCGGCTGGCGATGCTGACGGGTCCGCCGAAACCGTGGATGAAGAAACGCGCCAAGTGTCACTACTGCGGCAACTGCGGCGATGGCTGCGATGTTGGAGCGATGTTCAATTCGCTTAGCTCGACGCTGCCGGTTGCCGAAGCGACAGGCCGGATGAGACTGCGGCCAAACTCGATCGTGAGGCACATCACCGTCGATCCAGCCACCGGCAAGGCGAACGGCGTCGCGTTCGTCGATCGAGTCACTCGCGAAGAATTCGAAGCCCGGGCGAAGATCGTCATACTCGGCGCGTCGACGCTCGAATCGACTCGAATACTTTTGAACTCCAAGTCGCGGCAGCATCCGACCGGGCTTGGCAATTCGTCGGGCGTGATGGGGCATTACCTGATGGATCACTTCGGCGGCATCGGCGCGAGCGGCTACTTCAACGTGCTGGCGGGCCGTGATCCGGTGAACGAGGATGGGAAGACTTCGGGGCTGCTGGTTCCCAAGTTTCGCAACATCAGCAAAGATACAAAGCAGCAACGATTCATACGGGGCTACGGGTTCGAGTGCGGGTCGGGCTCGCGCATGTATCCGGCCTTTGCCAAGAATGCCGCGCTCACACCGGGGTTTGGCTCCGAATATAAAAAACGAATCCGCCACTACTACAGCACTCCGGTGAGCATGACTACGCGCGCTGAGATGCTTGCGAGGATTGAGAATTATGCGGAGCTCGATCCCGACGGCGTGGTGGACGCGTGGGGCATCCCGGTGTTGAAGATTCATATTCAATACTCGGACAACGAGCGCGAGATGGCGCGCGACGCGGCGGCGACGAGCGAAGAGATCCTGCGAGCGGCGGGAGCTGAAGTGGTTTCGACCGGTGGCCGGATGACGGCGCCGGGCCGGATCATCCACGAGCTTGGCACCGCGCGGATGGGCAATGATCCGAAGACATCCGTGCTCAACAAATTCAATCAAAGCTGGGACGTGAAGAACCTATTCGTTATTGACGGCGCCGCCTTCGTGACGAGCGCAAATCAGAACCCGACGCTGACGATACTCGCGCTTACGATGCGCGCGTGTGACTATCTGGCCGGCGAGTACAAGAAAGGCAACCTGTGACATTGCCGATTTGCGATTGCCAATTGCCGATTGATCGGCGGTCTCACTAGAATAGCGAAGAAACAATCGGCAATCGCAAATCGGCAATCGGAAATATCCTGTGACATTGCCGATTTGCGATTGCCAATTGCCGATTGATTGGCGGTCTTACTAGAAGAGCGAAGAAACAATCGGCAATCGCAAATCGACAATCGGAAATATCGATATGTTATTCAGACAATCAGACAAGCAAGACACCGACGAAAGTTTGCGGAAGCTGCCGTCTCGTGAGGCCCGGCTCCATTCGATTCCGGCCATCGCGCGAGGACGGCATTTCAACGGAAGCTTTAGTGTTGGCGGGATGGACTATGACTTCAGCTATGCGCCCGCGAGGTGTTCGGTTGTGGGGCGAAGACTCCAGTTCCAGGGTCGCTTGACTGTGAAAGACTCGCGCGGCCAAACGCACTCGCGAGATCAGGTGAAGGCGACGTTGGTTGGAACGCAGGGAGGCATTGGCACGGCTCCTACGCGACCCGGCAATCCGACGAGCAGCGCTACAGCGTCCTCGGATCTTCCCGACATAGAGAGCACCGGGGCGACCTCTTTTTGCGGCGTTATGTACGTCCATTTCGAGCCGCTCATCGGAAAGGCGCTCGGTGTGCCTGCCGACATGAGCCGGGTTCAACTCAATGCGCGATTCGCGCCGCTCGATGATGAAGAGCGCGCATTCCAGGCAGTCTATAGCTCGATAGTCGGCGCGCTCTATTCAAAGCCATCGGACGCAACTGCCGCCGCGGCAGCGGTCAATGAGCTAAACGCAAAACTGAATCACTGACGTGAGTTCGGCGCCCCGCTCTTGTGACTTGTAACAAAGGTTTCGATAGCGATTAGGCACTCCTGTATGGGCGGTCCTGGGAGCGCAGGCATCCTGCCTGCCGTTGGTGTCAGGGAGACCAGGCCAAGCAGGCAAGGATGCCTGCGCTCCCAGGACGCCCATACAGGAACTACCGAAACATGATTAACAGCACTGGCTACGGAACTACCTTCAGGCGAAGCTTGCGGTCATGCTTGTGCTTTTGCGTATTTGCTTGCCTGTTCGCAAAGCCAGCCTTTGCGGATACCTATCCGCGCCAATCCGGCATCGACGCATTGAATTATGTCTTCCGCCTGACGCTCAGCGACGACGCCGATGAAATCCTGGGCGAAGCAACCGTTGATCTGCGATTCCTCAAGGACGGCATTGCTGATTTCACTCTCGATCTTGCTTCGGTGAATGACGGTAAAGGTATGCGCGTCTCGGAGGTGCAATCGCGTGGCGCGGCCCTGCGCTTCACTCACGAAGCCGACCTCCTGCGCGTAGCGCTCGATTCGCCTTCCAGGGCCGGTGAACGCAGACAGGTCATCGTCAGGTATCGCGGCGTTCCCGCAAGAGGCCTGAGGATTCTGAAGAACAAGTTTGGCGAGCGCTGTTTCTTCAGCGAGAACTGGCCAAACAACGCGCGCCAGTGGCTTCTCATGATCGACCACCCCTATGACAAGGCGACGAGCGAGTTCATCGTCACCGCGCCCATCAAGTATCAAGTCGTAGCCAACGGTCTGCTGCAGGAAGAGACCGATCTTGGCGACGGGCGGCGGCTCACGCACTGGAGACAATCCGTTCCGATCGCTTCGTGGCTGAACGCTCTTGGCGTCGCGCAATTCTCTTCGCACCACGCGGGGTTGGTCAAAGGCGTCGAGCTGCAAACCTGGGTGTATCGTCAGGAGCGCGAGGCCGGTCCTTCGTGGTTCGAGACGACCGCGCGACAAGCGTTGGAGTTCTTCAGCGAAGAGATCGGTCCGTACTCATACGAGAAGCTGGCGAATGTAGAAGCAGCGGGCTTCGGCGGCGGCACTGAACACGCAAGCGCCATCTTTTATGGTGAGAATTCAATCGTCACTAATCCCGCAACCGGAGTGGCTCGCCCGGTGAACACAGGCTTGATCGCGCACGAGATCGCACATCAATGGTTCGGCGACGCAGTCACCGAAAAAGACTGGGACGACGTATGGTTGAGCGAAGGCTTCGCGACCTACTTTACGCTGCTCTTTACCGAGCACTATCAGGGGCGCGACGCTTTCGTCGCCGGGTTGCAGCGGAGCCGCGAGCAGGTCTTCACTCTCGAAAAAAAGAGTCCGGGCGTTGCGGTGCTTCATAACAATCTGGCGGATATGAAGAACGTGCTGAACCAGATCATCTATCAAAAAGGCGGCTGGACGCTGCACATGTTGCGCGGCTTGATGGGCACGGAAAAGTTCCGGGCGGGCATTCGCGATTACTATAAACGTTATCGAGACGGGAGCGCTTCGACCGAAGACTTTCGCCGGGTGATGGAGGAAAACTCCGGGCTGGAGCTGTCCTGGTTCTTCGAGCAATGGCTGGCTCGCGCCGGGTCGCCGGTAGTTGAAGGCACCTGGGTTTACGACGCGCAAACCAAACGCGTTGTGATTGAACTCACTCAAGTGCAGTCCGGTGAAGTTTATCGTTTGCCTCTCGAAGTCGGTTTGACCCTCGACGGCACGCCAAAGATCGAAAAGATAGAGATGACAAGAAAGCAGCAACGTTTTGACATTGCGGCGGATAAAGAGCCGGTTGCGGTTGCGCTCGATCCGAACACGCGGGTGTTGATGGAAGCTCGCTTCGGAAAACGCTGATCAGAATGTCGGACACTGAAGCTTGTCGGACAGACGAGGATATCCTCCCATGCTCACAATCAAAACATGGCTCTTCGTTGCGATTGGGGTTGTCACGGTTTTCTATCTTTGGACATGGTTCTCGCTGACTCGCCGGCGGCAAATGACTGAGCCAACCGCGCCCCGGCCACTCGACCTGGGAATCGGATTCGTCACTAACTTTTTCGACACGCTCGGCATCGGTTCGTTTGCGACGACGACTTCGATGTACAAGCTCCTGAAGCGCGTGCGCGACGAAGACATTCCGGGGACGCTCAATGTTGGACACACCGTTCCGGTGATCGCTCAAGCGTTCATCTACATCGCTATTGTCGAGGTAGATATGACCACGCTGATTTCTTTGATCGGAGCATCGGTGCTGGGTATGTGGCTTGGCGCGGGCGTGGTCGCCAAACTGCCACGTCGCGCGATCCAAATCGGGATGGGCGTTGCGTTGCTGGTGGCGGCGGCGTTGACGTTGATGACTATCTACAACAAGCAGGCCGGAGGCGGTGAAGCGCTCGGACTGCGGGGCGCGTCGCTGGTTATCGGCATCATCGGGAGCTTTATTCTGGGCTCGTTGCTGGCGCTTGGGATCGGTTCGTACGGCCCGTGCCTGATCATGATCAGCCTGTTGGGGATGAACCCGATAGCCGCGTTTCCGATAATGATGGGATCGGCGGCTTTCATGCTGCCAACCGGCAGCACGCGGTTCATCGTGAAGGAGCGTTATAACCTGCGGGCGGCACTTGGATTGGCTTTGGGTGGTATCCCGGCGGTGTTGCTTGCGGCGTATATCGTCAGATCGCTTGATTTGTATTATGTGCGTTGGCTGGTCGTGGTTGTCGTGGTTTACACGGCGCTATCATTATTGCGCTCGGCGTGGGTCGAGCGCCGAAGCATGAGAATTCAAGAGGCCGACGCATGACGAGTAGGTTGTAACATGCTAGCGAATCGGTAGTGTTCGGATTCTGCGTTGCTTAATAACCTCCGCGTGCTTTGCGGTCCTTTGCGCCTTTGCGCCTTTGCGCTGAGTATTGGGTATTGAAGGAGCCAGACCTAATACTCAGCGCAAAGACGCAAAGGACCGCAAAGCACGCGAAGGACGCCTTACGTCGGAGTGATCAAATGCGAATCATCGGAATCGATGTTTATCGAGTCGACTTACCGCTCCACGAAGGTAGTTACAAATGGTCGGGCGGACGTAGCGTCGAGGTCTTCGACTCGACGGTGGTCGAGTTGAAGACCGACGCCGGAATCAACGGCTTCGGCGAAGTGTGTCCGCTTGGACCCGCCTACTTGCCCGCTTATGCTGCCGGAGCGCGCACGGGCATCGCTGAGCTGGCGCCCCATCTAATCGGGGTTGATCCAACGCAGCTTGGCCTCGTCAACCAGACAATGGATCAGTCGTTGCGCGGTCACCCTTACGTCAAGTCTGCGCTCGACATGGCGTGTTGGGATATTCTCGGCAAGGCTTGCGGTCAGCCGATAGCGACGTTGATGGGTGGCAGTTACGGCGAAGACTTTGCGCTCTATCGCGCGATTTCACAGGACACGCCGGAGCGGATGGCCGCCAACGTGGGCAAGTATCGCGCCGAAGGCTACACCAGGTTTCAACTCAAATCCGGTAGCGACGTTGAAACCGATATCGCGCGGATTCATGCCGTTGCCGCTCAGTTGCAGCCGGGCGACGTGCTCGTGGCCGACGCCAACTGCGGCTGGACGCAGCATCAGGCGATGTGCGTCGCCGCCGGCGTCCGCGACGTGAATGTTTACATCGAGCAACCCTGCCTGAGTTACGAGGAGTGCCTGGTCGTGCGACGCCATACCGATCGGCCATTCATTCTCGACGAAGTGATCGACGATTTGAAGACCGTAGTGCGCGGCTATGCCGACCAGGCGATGGATGTGATCAATCTGAAAATCTCGAAGGTTGGCGGTCTTACCAGAGCGCGTCAAATTCGCGACCTCTGTGTTTCGTTGGGCATTGCAATGACGATCGAAGACACGTGGGGTGGAGATATTGTCACCGCGGCGATCGCGCACCTGGCCCACAGTACGCGTCCCGAATATCTGTTTTCGGCCACCGACTTCAATAGCTACGTAACGGTAAGCATTGCTACAGGTGCGCCGGAGCGGCGTAATGGAAGACTGGCGGCTTCGTCGCAGCCCGGGCTGGGCATCGAGCCGCGCAGAGAAGTGTTGGGTGAACCTGTTCTGACGGTGAGATGACTGCTGATCGGCTTAGCCGATCACTCACGGCTTGTCCATACTTGCAGCCTGCCAAACCTGAACCCTACCCTCCTGACTGCTGGCTGCGAGGATTCGGCCGTTCGCGGAAAAAGTCAGCGAGGTTATCTGCTTTGTAAAACCCTTCAACATCAGCATCTCCTGCATATCAGTCGTATTCCACAAGACTATGGATCCGTCTCTGCCGCCGGTAATCAGCCTCCTCCCATCGAAGGTAAAGGCAATGCGGAATATGGAATCGGCCTGAGCGGGATTCGCAATGCCCTGTCCGGACCTTACATCCCATAGTCTGACGGTATTATCATCCGATCCGCTTGCCATCATGCGACCGTCCGGCGAAAAGGCGATGCTTCTGATCATTCCGGTATGGCCCTTGAAGGTCTTTGCGATTCTCAACGAAGCAATATCCCACAAGCGAATGGCGCCATCACCATCCGCGGAGGCAAGGTAATTCCCGTCCGGCGAAAAGGCAGCACAGTAATAGCTATTACCGCTGTCTAATATTTCGGGATCTTTATCACCTTGCACTTCCCACAATCTCAATTGGGTTTGATCGCTGCCGGTAACTAACATCCTTCCGTCCGGCGAGAAGGTGAGACCCTTGACCGGCACGTCTATTTTCGGTAAACGTTTGATCCGTTTTCCCGTATAGACCTCATAAATCTCGACGAGGTTGCGTCCATAACTAATCGCGACAAACTGAGCATCTTTTGAAAACGCCGAGATCAAAATCTCGTCTTGCTTTCCTAAATCTGAGAGCTGCCGGCCCGTGGAGAGGTCCCATGTTTTCACATGCGAATCGTCCGCGATTCCCAACGCAATCAAATGTTCATCTGGCGAAAAGACGGTAGCGCTATAGTTCTTGACGGCCTGCTTTGGCGTGACCGGCAGCATTTGGGCGAAGGCGTCCCAAATCTTTACCGAACCATCCCGGCCGCCGGTGACTAACAATTTTCCATCTGATGACCAGTCGAGAGAATTGACATTTGAACCGTGACCTCGGATTAGCCGAAGCATATCGCCGCTGGCCGTGTCCCAAATCTTGACGGTGCGATCAACCGAACCGGTAGCAAGGTTTTTTTTGTCCGGCGAGAACGCGAGAGTTGAGATCTCCTTCGAATGACTTATCCTAAGCGGAGAAAGCCGCCGGGTAGGAATGTCCCAAATGTATAAATTGCCGTCTTGCGCCGTAACTGCCAGCGTGTTGCCATCCGGCGAAAAACAGGCGTGATTCAATGTTGCATCCTTTATTGAAAACGGATCCATCATTCTTTTGGTTCTCATATCGAGAAGCTGCACTGTGTCGGTTGATGTTGTTACTGCGAGGAGTCCGCCGTCCGGCGAGAAAGTAACGCCGTTGACGATATCGCCAACCTTCTTTGTCCACTCCGCCTGTTGAGTAGCAAGATTCCAAATCCTCAAAACGCCCGCACCATCTCCGGAAGCCAGACAGGTTGCGTCAGCGGCGAACGCGGCAGTCCTGACAGAGTCTTTTTGTTCTGTTCCCAGGTTCGCCAAGAGGTTTCCTGAGTTCAGATCCCATACGGCAATTCTGTTTTCAGGGCTGTCCGTAGCGACGTATTTCTGATCCGGTGACAGTACAATGACGTCAAACCGGGCTTTGGTAGGGGCTTTGAATGATAGGACCTCCGTTCCTGTTTTCCAGTTGTATAAGTTGATCTTGTTTTCTCGGCCGCCGAACCCGATTGAGATCGATCCCAACCCAATTGCCAGGGTGTTGCCATCTCCAAGGAACTGCACGCACGCAACAGAACCGAGACCATCCAGACGAAAGATTTCCCTGTGGCTATCGTTATAAAATAAGGCCCACTCAAAGCCTCGCATATCCTCATCACCCGGTTGCGGTCTGGTGGCTTGAAGCAGTTCTTCAACGCGGCTTATGTTCGCGTTCTCCAATTCCTGATTGATCACTTTCATGCGCGTCGTATATAAGAGCCGGCGATTAACCTGCGCCTGATTTATCGCATTATTCCGCTGCCATAGCGCGAGGACCGCGAGGAAAACAACAACGGCTAAGACGATCGCGCTAACAATGGTAGTACGCCAAACGCCGCGCCTGTACGCTTCGCGCTGTCGTCTGATTTCGAAATCCGGCAGGTTCGCGGTGACCCAGGCTTTGTCGAATACGCGCTCATAGATGCGGTTTCGCACGCGGAGCAAACCATTGTCCCCGCGCGTGACTCCGGACAGCCGGAGAATAGGAACCAGCGGATCGGAATCAACATCGCGAACTTTTCTTCCGCGCCTGACTCTCGCGTACAAGTTCAGTAAAGCCGTCAGGTCCGCTCCGCTGCGTAACAATCGTTCCCGCACAAAGATCAAGTTATCGTCATAGTCATGCGCCCGCTTGGAAAAAAACAACTCTTCAATTTGCCTATCCACATCGGCAGTCCCTCGCGTCCTATCATTTTGAACGGCTGCCTGACAAATGCGTTGCGTCAGGTACGGGTGTCCGGATGTCCAGTAGAGAATTCGGGTGAGAATAGCCAGATTCTGCTGTCGCTCCAATCGAAGTCCTTCCGCGAGCGATAATGCTTCTGCCTGAGTGAAGTCGTTCAATTCGATTCGCACGCCTATGTTAAAGGGCGTGGTGCGTGTGTCACGTATCAGGTCGGATGGGGTTGCCACCCCGACAAGGCAGAAGGTCAAGCGCAGCATCTCGCTATCCGTATTTCGGAGGTTGTGACACTCCCTGACCCCCGCAAAGAATTCGTCGGTCGAAAAACTGAGGCTGCGCACCGCATCAATCTCATCGATGAAGATGACGAGTTGCCCGATAGTCATTGGCAGCACAACTTTTCGTATCGCCTGCAACCACCGCTGCATAGGCCCAAGATGCATGTTCTCTTGCCAGTGATCCAGCACCTCGTCTTCCAGCTTTAGGCGCTCACCGAGTTGAAGCACCAGCCCGCCGTACCATTGCTCGGGCGTGAGATTCTGACCGATCCCCGTGAGATCAAGCACCGCCACGCCGACGCCGCAGTCTCGCAGCCTGGCGGCGGTGCGCAACATCAACGAGGATTTGCCCATTTGTCTTGCGGTCAGGACGTGGCAGAACTCACCACGCCCGAGCGCGGCGAACAATTCTTTATCGGCTTGGCGCTCCACGTAGGAGGGCGCGTCGTGGCGCATGCTCCCGCCCACTACATAGAACTCTGTGGTAGCACTGGTGAGGACTGCGGTCATGACAGATGCCTTTCCAGATACGCGGCGTACAGTTCGCATCGCAGGCGCGGTTCTTTCGTCGAATCGCTTGATAAGATGCCGGAACTCCGCAGACGTGAGAGCGCATCCTCGCTGAGCTTTTGCTTCGACACCAAATAGCATCGCAACTCTTCAAACAAAGCTCGCTCTTGTTGCAGGGTGACAAGCATTCGCTTCAGATGGTCACCGAATACTCCATCATCCTTTTTGCCCATCTCCAGGATGGCATCGAGGCTGGCGTTGTTCTTTACCATCTCATATAGGCCGCACTGCGTGAGGTACGGATGGCCGCCAAGAAGTCCGTGAAACGCTGCGACTTCCTCTTCATTCTGCAAAGCCCTTCCATAGCGTTCGTTCAGCTCCGAAACCTGATCGAGAGTGAAATCCTCAAGCGCCAGCCTTGTGCCGACGTTGAAGGGCGATTGATTCACGTCGGTAATGAAAAGATGCGCTTCAGTTGCGTAGGCCATGGCCAGCGTCAGGCGATGCCAGGGGCCTTGAGGGTCAAGCGCTCGCCGATTATGCCAGGAGCGGAATAGCCCGAAGATTTCACTGGCACAGGGCAAATCAAAGAGCCGGTCGACCTCATCAAGCCCCAACACCAATGCCGTTTGTTTTTGGGGAAAGACCTCGCGACGCAGGTAGCGTTCGAACTTGGTGCAAGGACTCAAATTGTTATCCCACGCCAGGTGCGGTTCGGGCGTCAGGTCGAGCTCGTAGGCGATTGATTCGGCGATGGCAAGCAGCAGCTTATCGGCTGACGCGAAGGTGGAGGCACCGAATTGCTGGAAATCGACAAGCATCACCGTTGCGTTGTGATTGCGCGCCTTCTGCAACCCTCGCGCCAAAAGCGACGTCTTCCCTACCTGTCGCGGACCTTTGACCAGAACGATGCTGTCCTGTCGAGACATGGCGTTGAAGAATTCATCGTCGGTGGGCCGCGATATGTAGAATGGAGATTGAAGGAGGAGAGCGCCGCCGGGCGATTGAGGAACGAGAGGCGAATTCGCGAGAGGCTCAGATCCTAAAGCGTCGTCATAAACAATTTGGACTTCCGCTGTAAACCGGTACCCGCGCCTCGAGACGGTTTCGATGTATTTACCGTCATTCAGTGCGTTGCGCAAACCGTTGATGGTGACCGTCAGATTGCTTTCTTCGACGATTGAATCGGGCCACAGCAATTTGACCAGTTCTTCCTTATCAAGAACCTGTCCGCGACGCTCAACAAATATGCAGAGCAGGTCGAATACTTTTGGGCGGAGCTTGATCTCCTCTGGACGGAGGGTGGTCCCCTCTCTGACACGCTGCAGCCGGCGCTCGGTGCAATCGAGGCGGTAGGAACCGAATTGATAAACCTGACCGGATCGGGGCTTCATAGGGGCCGTCCGTTTAACAAAACTTTAACCGGATTTTCATTGTAATTATTTCATATCTTAAAGACAAAGAAGCGAAATAGCTCTATTATCAGCGTGTCAGAAAACGAATCACGATTCAGATTTAGTAAGATGAGTTGCTTGGCTTTTCAGCACGGCGATTATAGTATGTCGCCCGAATAGCGGCAACACACCTGCTGACTCAGAAAACAGGAGAAAGAAAAATGGCAAAAGAAGGACTAGCTTATTGCATCAAACTCCGCACTGAGGGACCGGAGATTCCGGCCGGGCCCAGAGACATTCTTAATGAGTTTCTCGAGTTTTGTCTTAAGGGCATTCGGAAAGGGGGAAAGCCCGTGACGCACCCGACGACCGGCTTAGAAATGGCTGGCACGATAAACTGGCTGGCATCATTGGGCAAGTTCAAGGCGAAGTTTTACGTCGCCCACAAACCTGCTTTGATGTTTTTCGTCTCCCTAGACGAGGGCCCCACCGATTGGAGAGACAATCCCGGCTTCATGTACTTCGTACGGAACGGGAACTTGACAGTGAACCTTGGTCTCGACGGTGTACTTATCTCGGAAGGCGAGTTCATTTTGGAGGCGAAGACAGACTTTGATAAGGCTCTCGCCGATATGGAGCGTCCATTAGCAAGGGTCTCCCGGAAAAATAAGCCTGGCCTCATCGCCGCCCTCCGAGGCGATAAGGAGACTAACCTCAAACAGGTCATCGACAACCTCGAGAGCGAGGAGGCTATCGGGCTTCGTGATTTGATTGATGAACGGGAAAAGGCGTTTGACGCGCAGTTGGCCGTCCAGGCCAAGGCTCAGAAGAAACCAAAGCGAAAGTAAGACGCAATCTGCGTCGGGACATCGATTCGTGAGGGAGTAATTGCTTTAGCGGCATTTGAATAAGGGTGCTTAGCCAAACCTCTTCCGCCGAGTAACGAGCGCGCGACATCGATTGCCGAGGCCGGCAAGGGTCGCAACTTTCGAGGCATCAGAAATTGCGCCGAGGTTTTTGTCACCCGATTGCTGTCTAGAGAAGGCTAACGGCAAGGGGATTGACCTGCCAAAGCCGGACGCAGAACGCGCGTAGATGAGTGCCGAAGGTGTTTGCCGACGATATTGGCCGAATCACAGGGAGAATCTTATGTGGGAGAACAAACCAAAAGCCAGATTGCCGCACGGCGGGCCTCTGGCCCTTGAAAGCAGCGATGCTGTCCTCGCCGATAATGCCGGCGAATTTGTAATCTCGGCGGCCCCGCTAGAACCTCAATCCTGGCCCTTCGGCTACATATTTCCGAAACTTGCGTGCCCGGATTCGAAGCCGCCAGATGTGCTCGAGGAAGGGACCGTAGTGGAATACTTAAAGGCGCTGGGAGACGAGAACGTAATGGTGGACGACCCGATAAATATTCGTGGCGTACCCATTCCGACGGCCTACACCTTCTTCGGGCAGTTCGTAGATCATGATATTACCCATGAAATAACCACGGAAAAGACGGTCCTCTCGAACGCAGAGCTGAAACCATTATCCTGTGAGGAGGCGAAAGCCTTGCGGAATGCCCGCTCACCGAACCTGGAATTAGATAGCGTTTATGGATCTGTTTCCGGCGTTATTCCGCCGCGTGACGGATACAATCCTGAGAAGTTCAGGATCGATCGGGTCTCTAAACCTAAAGGGCTTCCACCCGGCAAAGGTGAGATTAATGACCTCCCCAGAGGACCCAAAACTCCCAACCCCGAAACCGACCGCGTAGCATTGATCGGCGACTCAAGGAACGACGAGAATATCATAACCGCTCAATTGCACGTTGCTTTCCTGCACGCGCACAATGCACTGATTGAACGTGGCTATAGCTTCGCGAAGGCAAGGAAGAAGCTCGTCCAGCATTATCAGTGGATCGTACTGGAGGATTTCCTGCCCCGCGTGGCGGATTGGGCGGTCATTAAGAAGATCAGGGCCAAAGGGCCGAAGTTCTTCAAGCCGTCGCGTGAATCCTTGTTTACACCGCTGGAGTTCTCCGCGGCTGCTTACCGGTTTGGCCACAGCAAGGTGCGATCAGCTTATGTGGGATATAATACAGTCCTACCTACGTCCGCCGGCCTTCCTGAGCTGTTCAAATTTACAATGCTCACCGGAGACCTGAGCGGGGAACACAATACTCATATCCTGGGTCAATGGGTCATTGATTGGAAAAACTTCCTCAGATCGGATGACCCGGATTTCTTCTCGCGCCCAATTGATACGCGGCTTTCGCAGCCACTTTTCAATCTAAAGGAGCACGGCGTGAGGCCACCGGACTGGAAGCAAAATCTGGCGGTCAGGAATCTGCTTCGAGGTTATCTTTTGAGAATTCCAACGGGTCAGGCTGTCGCCACGGCAATGAACGAAAAAGACCAAAGCATCGTCGCGCTCACTCCGGCGCAAATCGAATCGGCTGTGGGTGCGCAACAATACACCAAAATGAAAGAAGCAGGATTCGAAAAGGCCGGATTCCATGAGCATACCCCGCTCTGGTTTTACATTTTGGCCGAGGCGGCTTACTACAACAAGGGACATCACCTCGGGCCGGTCGGAAGCACTATCGTTGCCGAAACACTCATCGGCATTCTGCGCTACAGCGATTATTCGATCCTGTCGACTCCAGGCTGGAAACCGACTCTTGGCTTGACTCCAGGGAAATTCGATCTGGAGGACTTGCTCGAATTTGCGGGCGTCTACGATCCCAGACGCTAGTTCATAAACTCTCGCAATCACGAATCTGATTTTTGATCCTCCCCTGGAGGATTACGGGCGGAGCTTTGTCCTCCTGCAGAGGATTTCAATAAAAGGCTCAGAACAAAAGGACTCTTCAGAAATCGATTAACGAATAGGAGACACCCAATGAACATGGCGTCAGAGCTGAGGTACTTATCGGGATCTTCAATGATCCCATTCCACATAAAGCGATGGGCCATCGCCAATCAGCCTCTTGACACCGTTGATGTACTCCCGGATCAAGAATCAGACGGCTGGACGCTTGAACAATCGGCTTTCCACGAGCTATTAAACTGGCTCGCCCCTGACCCGGAAACTGCTGGTCAGCAATACGAGCTCATCCGTCAAAAACTTATTGCTCTGTTCCGATTCAGGTCCTGTGTATTTCCTGATGAGTTGGCCGACGAAACGATCAATCGTGTTGTTAGAAAACTGCCGCAAATCAAATCCGACTATGTCGGCAGCCCTGCCAGATACTTTTATGGTGTGGCGAAAAAAGTCTATCTGGAATATCGCCACACGGCGCCGGTTCAAAAACCTCTCCCTGCTCCTTTCTACGAAGAAGATGTAGAACGACTCTTTCAACGCCTCGACAATGCCCTTAGTCTCCTTGAACAGTCAGACAGAGAATTAGTTCTCAGCTATTACCAGGGAGATGGAAGGAGCAAGATAGATCACCGAAAACATCTTGCCGAGCAGTTGGGAATAAGCCTCAACACGCTTCGTCTACGGATTTATCGAATTAGGTTCCAGCTAAGAAGCTACCTCGACGCGCAGGAATAGCTTTCAATTGAGTTAGTTTGAAGACGTCGACAGCTTTCGGCTCGACGGCGTGGCCGCGAACCCAATGGATGACATGTCACTCCCTTTCCAATTATCTCGGGGCCGCCAGCGCGTAGAGCTGTGTCTTATACTCTTTCACTTTCTTTCCGTCACTCTCGACCTTGGCGCCTATCGCAAACAACAGGTCGGTCTGGACCTCGCCATGACTCGTTCGATAGGCAGGTCCCCTCTTCACCGTAATGAGCCGGCAGGGTAAGTCGACCGTCGCACGCCAGGGCCGTACTTCCATGCTGTTCGCATGAATCTGCAGAATGGATTTTCCTTGCGTGGCGTATACGTAGTCTCCGCCCGGCGCAACCGCCAGGCTACAAGCACGTGCATGGTTCAGTTCGCCTGCAGCCGGGCCAAATTGTTTCGGGTCCGGGCCTATGTTGAAATCGCCTTCAATCGGCGGGAGCGAGATTGTTCTCACGTTCCTCATGTTCGCAGCCTCGACGCGTGTGAGCTTCAGCCCGCCCGGACTGGACGGATAGTTCAAGAAGTAAAAGTATCCGTTGTCGGAGAAGACGACGGCTGCCGGTTGCGCCACCTCCCGCTGGAGCCAGTTGTACTGGGGGATAGCCGAAAAAGTGACTGTCCTGAACCCACCGGTTTGTGCGATCACAACCAACTTACCATCCGGCGAAACCGCCATAGGACTCTCGAAAACGGCGGCGGCCTGTTGTTGCGGAAAGGCATTTCGTTGATCGCTCAAGTCGCTCACAGCTATTTCTTTTATGGTCTCTGTATCTTCACGCGGCGGAAACGGCTGATGTTGTTGTGTGTTTTTTGGAAGCCCCTCCGCCAGCAGAACGTATTGGGTGCGATCTATAAAGTCCTGAATCTTGGCCAGCACGTAGATGCCGCCGCTTGCGGTTGCCTTGAGCTGGAGGGGCCAGGTGTTTCTAGCGCTTCTCCTCGCGAAGCTCGTCTTTTTGGAGAACTGCAGCGTCTGGGAAAATTCGTAAAGATCGGTATTGCCAAACATCGCGAACACTTTGTTTGATGTGACGGCCACTGCGTTAGGCAGCGAGAAGAGTGGGCCGGCGGGGAACGAGTCGCTGGCCGTATGCGCAAAAGTCTGGCTGTCTACTCTCAAGATCTGCGCCTTCGACGGATCTTGCGGGAGCGCCCCCGGGAGATAGAAATACCGGTCATCCTTATTGCTCACTCCGTCGCCGATGTAGACCGCGGGCAAGTCTTTCCTCATTCCGTAACCGATCTGACAAACGTAAGCCGGCTTCTTGCCCGACCGGTCGGAGAAAACCGTAGTCGTACTATCCAGTTGATATGGAATCCAAATCACCTCGCCCGGGTTCAACATCCGGGCTTGGCGAATTTCCATTCCGGGCGCTTTATCCGGATTGATGCGAATCATGCGTTGCTGTGGCGCGTCTCCAGATGATGTTTCTATGCCGTCCGGCAGCGCGCAATCGATGTCGAATCGTAATTCACCCAGAGTTGGCGAAGAGAGGGAAAGCGAAGGAGTGTTGTGTTTTATCAATACCTCTTCAATCGAGCGAAACGGCGGCGCCTGTTTGGAAGGGGTCAGCGTGAGATCGAAGGGCGACCCGTTTGCGATGACGAGTTTCGAGCCTCCCGTAAGAATTTCTGCCGCCGGTATGGTGATCGAGTCGCCGGCCGGGTGCTGTGCCGACGTTCTCGACACATCGACGATCGAGACCGCGCCCTTCGTGTCAACCGCGAGCCGCTTGAAAACCGAGGTGACGGATGAAAGGCCCGGCCCGGTGAATGTTATTTCAAGCACATAACGAGGGCCTGCCGCGGGAGGCTCTTTGCCCATGAAACGCAGCTTCACAGGTTCGGCGGCCGCTTTGTTAAAAGCGATCTCGAATTTTTTTCTTGCGGAGTTTTCAAACGGAACCCGAATCGGGGTCAGCGCGGCAGATCCACTCGAGCTGAAATCATCGAGGCCGGCAAACCTGCAGATGTCGTCCACCGGGACAAGGTCTACTCCCGATTGATTGGCGATCGTAACCTCGCGCTTGCCGTCGAAATAATGCGGCAAGTCTTTTGTCGGGAACGTCTCGTTGAAGTCGGTCGCAAAGAGGTATTCGCTCCCGACCGCCAGCGTGTGTATCTCGCCATCCTGGAGGACCCAGAGGCGGGGTGATCCTCCGCTACGGTACGCGGCAACGGCGCCGGCTTTAATATCCAGCTCCTGGCCACTGCGAGCCCAATGGTTAGTTTGCGGGTTGTAGACTAAGTCCTGGAGGATCTTGTTTGGGTCTTCGGGCTCGGTCTGGGTCAGGCTTTCATAACTCAAGACGTTCTGCAGACCGAACGTCGCGAGCGCAGCGAGCGACGGAACCGACGTGGGACCCAAAACGGTAAAGACGGAGCCAACCGGAACGAAGAGACCTTGCTGGACCATCGATTTGAGATTCTCCGCTGCACAGGCGGCTTCGCTCGGCGGCTCGAGCTTTCCATCGTTCGCGAGGCCGAATCGAAACATCCGTCCGGACTCGCGGCTCAGTGCATAGAGCGCACGGTCGAAGCTCACCAACCGATAGCCCTTCAAAGACTCGAGTAGCGGCTCGTCGCGCTTTTGGGCTGTCGGTTTGAATCGCACTGAAAATGCGCGGCGAACCGACCCGCCCGGAACCGGGGTTTCAACAACCACAAAGGCGAGAACCACAGAGACAAGCGGGTCTGTCTCGGACTCCACTATAACGCCGACAAGGTCATAGATTGTGTCGCTCCTGCGCACCATCGGCTTGAGATAACCGTCAAGATCAATCGGTTCCCCGTCGGGCTTACCGCTGGAAAGATAGCGCGCGACTTGCAGATCGTCGTTGCTCGTTCGGCGCAGGACTACAAACCCATTTTCTAATGGTGAGATCGCGAGCCACGCCTTAGGCGTATCGGTGGCGGCCTTGCTGAACACTGGAGTCATCGGCACACTGCCCGGATCATATTCACCGACCTGGGCCGTAAAGAGGCCGTCGCCGGTCAACAGCGCCAGTTTTCCGCCGGCCGCCGCAAGCCCAATTGGCTTGCCGGTGTGTGCAGGTTTGAATTTTTCCAGCTTTTTCCAGGAGACCACGTCGACCTCCGCAGTTGAGTCCGTCGACGGTTGTGCCTGGCCAACCCGGATCTGAAGACCGATGTATTCCCGCTTTTCCTCCATTGAATTGAAGCGCATCACACCATCGCCCTGATAAGTACGAAACGCATTCTGTTCGGTCAACGGAATCTTTCTGGTTGCGCCGCCATTGATAAGGATGGTCACATCTTTGACGCCCCATGCGGCCCAATAAACTTCGACAAGTCCGTTGCGCAACACACGGTTGGGAGTCGCCTTGACGTAGGAATACTTACCTTTCTCATAAGTGTCGAGCGAAATCATCCTGTCGACCCGTTCATTTTCAGTCTTGCCCTCGCGGCGTACTTCCGCCTGCAGGATGTAGGTCATCGGACCGACCGCGACGATTTCAATCGAGCCGCTTGCGAGCTTGAAATTCGGGTCCGAGTCCTTCAGTTCCAACTCGGGGTTGCCACCCGGCAACGGCCCTCGCAGGGTGGCGCTAACTCCGTCCTTGATCTCCCAGGAGATTTTCACCTTCCTTCCGGGTGGGATCATGTTTGGGTTCTGCTGGTCAGACTTCAGCGTGACTTCCGGTTTCCAATCGTCGGCGCCGGGCGGCTTAACATCGAGCGTACCGCGCACCTGCTGCTCCCTGTCGTCCTCGCCGTACAAGTAGCTATAGGTAATCTGCAAGCGAGCCTTGCTCGCTTCGGGGTTGAGCGGAATGCTCACAACGAACTCGGCTCCCGCTTCAAACCTGACTGGTTTATTCACCTGTTCGCCGGTTTTTTGGTCGTAGTAGTTGAAGACTTGAACAACGGCCACGGTGCCGCTTGATTCGAGCATCGCCCAGACGGACCAACCTTGCGCGACGGTGACGACGTCGCCCAGAGATTTCTTGTTCCTGGGTTTTTTGGATGTCGGCGCAGCTTCAGAAGCAGCGGCTATACGTTTGTCGACCAAATATTTCGGCGGGTTGAGTTCGATCTCCAGATTCTCGGTCAACGCAGCGGCGCTTGTGTTTTTGACTTTTATCTTCAAGTGGGAGGCGGTAACGGAATCAACGGAAATGCTCAGTCGTTCTGACATGGTGTTTTCCTTGAATCTATTTTTCTTTGTTGAGCAGCAGGAGTCGTCCCTCGGCCGCTACCACCGGCTGATCGCTAAAATACCGGGGATCGGATGGGGCGAGCGCGGCCGCCAGATTGTTAGTCAGAGGCCCGGAGAAACTCCAGCGCCCCTTGTCTCCAGCCGGCGTCGGCAGAGCCAGCCTGTCTGATTGCAGCAGGAGCGGTCCGATCCGGAACGAGGCTTCCATCTGAGCGAGCGTTTTGTCCAGATCGACCTGCGCCAGGGTGATCGACTTCGCGGGTACGACGCCGGACGCCGCCTGCACCGAACCCCACGGATCCATCAGCAGCGTGAGATGCTCCGGTGGTCCAAAACCGACGCGCACTGCAGCGCTCTCGGAATCCGCAATGTAACCGGTAGGTTCGAACCTTTTCGCCAATTCAGTAGGCACGATGCGACCGTAATCACCAGCTTTGTAATAGCCGACCAGACCGTCTTCCGTGTTGTGAGCGCAGCCCAGTCTCACAGGAACCAGCAACGCGTTTAGCGTTGCGTCGCCCGCTTTCTCCAGAGGCGCGGGCACCGGCGTTTTTCGTGGATCAGTCCACGACTTGCCGAAAAGCTCCAATCCCATCTGCGCGCTCACAAGGGCGAGCGGGCGTCCAAAGAGCGCGCCTTCTCGACGGGCGGCCGCGGGGCGGATGCGTTCGAGCGCGCGGTCAATCAGCGCCAGCAAGTCAAGCAGCCTGGGTTTCTCTGTCAGCTTTGTTTCGACCAGCGATTTTGCAAAGGCCCGAAGAGAGAGATCGCGAATATCGGCGAGCGCAACACCACGCGCGCCGCGATCCCAATCAACGCGGAAGGCGTTTTGTTGCGTTGTGATGACAAGCTCACCTTCAAGCCGGCCCGCTCGGTCGCAAAGCACCAGCGTCTCGTCCAGCGGGTTGTAACAAATCCAACCGCAGATCGGACTCAGCGCAGGATCACAGTCGCTCTCAACAAGCGAGTTTTCCGCCGCGGTGAAACGGAAGTTGAGGCGCGCAGGCTGGATGACGCGCGGCGGCATCGCTACAAACTTAGGGTCTTCGTGCCACCGCATACGCGGGTTGAAGACCTGGCCCGAAGATGTGCTTTGCGATGTCGTCAAACCAAGCAAGTCTGCCCATTGACCGAAGTCATCCACAAGCCACAACTCATCGAGCACAATCGCTCCCGCGCGAACCATACTGAAAGGAAGTTCGTCCCTCGTGGTTGGTAGAGCCGGAGGCGCAAGCCTCTCGACGGCAAGCGATCCTTCGACTGAAGTGTCGAGCAGCCGCCCAACTTCGAGCTCGAGATCTTTGAGCCGTTTCCTGAATACCCACGGACGCTTCGGATCAGGCATGACGCGGGGGAGTGTGACATCGCGGCGAATCAAGGATTGATGCAACCCGCTCAGCGCTTGCCCCATGAGACCGGCGCCGGAAAGGTCGGCGAGCGTATTGCTCCAAACGTCTTTGTACTGCTTCAGGATTTCCACCACCGCCGGCGGAAACGAAGGCTTGCCATTGTTCGTTTGTTCGTCGCCCGTGAGCAGTTGCTGCAGCGTCTCGAGCGGTTCGTCGAAAAGACGTCCGTCAATGGGGTTCAGGAGACTGCGCCCCCGAAAAGTAAACCCTGTAGTTGGCAGCGATTCTCTATTCAACGGTTGATAATCGTATCCATCCTTGCCGAGTGACCAGACGGGACCGAAGTCCTGGCCGGACTGTGTGGTCGGAAACCAGGTAATCTGCCAATCGAGAAACAGCGGTGACCACGGCTGTTGCACCCATAGCTCCGCCAGACGGTTTGGTTGGATGTTCAAAGCGCCCGGCTTGCCGAACCTGATCTTATCGGTTGGCAGTTTGTTTGATTGACCATCCCAGTTCAGATCGTCTACCAGCCGCGTCGTCCACTTTCGCCAGCCACCTGCATCAAAGACCCGGTCATCGGGCGGCAACGATTCGTAGGATCGATGCGCAAGATCGCTAATCGCTTGTTCAACCAGCGAGCCTTCCGTGAGAAGACTGCTCAGGGTTTCAGAGCGCTCAGCAAAGTGCTTCCGTACCGATGATGCGATCTCTGTTATGCCGGTAGCGGTATCGAAGATTTTTTTCCCGCTCTTTTTTACCTCGACCTCGCCGGCGCTGACCATTTGTTCACGCAAGCGGCAAGGAAGCGGATTCGGAAACTGGTGCTTGGCAAGACAGCCGCAGTTCTTTACAACGATCACCGGATCGGCCGGCGCCCAGAAGCGCGGCGCGTCGTCGGAACGAAGCTCCAGCTCGGGCGGCAACGTCTTCTTTAGCGCATCGGGCAACGGCCGCAGTTTGGCGAGCAGTTCGTCGTCGCGGTGTGACCGCAGAGCTGCCACGCGTGTCATCAATGCGCGGCAATCCGCCTCTTCGGTCTTTAGAGTGGCGGCGTCATTCAGGCGGGATCTTTCACACAACTTCCACCAGCGCGCATACAAATCCTGCTGTAGCGCGGCCAGCTCTCTGCTTGCGGCATCCGTTTCGGATTGCAGCTTGTTAAGGTTCTTCAGGTCAGCAAGTTGATCACGCGTAGCACTGGTTCCGGTTTGGGCGGCGGTCACATTGGGATCGGCGGGAAACGAGCTCTCATTCTGAGAGCGCGGCCGGATGGACCAGGTCTTACCTGCCTCGACCGTCGAGAACCAACTCTGATGAACCGCGTGATCTCGCGGCGCGACATTCCAACTGCCGACCAATGATTCAGGCTGGCGATAGATAACCGCTTCCAATGCCTTCCAAAGATTCGGCGCTGTTTTGGCGCCGCTGTATTCACTTGAAACCAGCGATACCAGCGCATCTTCGGCGTTGCTTCCGACGCCGACTTTGAAAGCCGGAGGTGAGCCACCGAGCGTTCCGGCGACAGCCGGCGAACCCGGATAGCCCAGCATCGAACCTTTGTAGGTATTCGAGCTCCAGTAGTTGATATGCGCGACCATCCCGTGGAAAAAAGAGCGGTAGCTCTTCAAGTCGTCGGGCGCTTGAGCCGATTCAATCAACCAACCAGGCGGTTCAACGAGCCAGCCGTCCGGTTTGGGTGACTCCTGTTTCACCAGTTCAACGGGTAGCGCTTTGAGTGGTTCGTTCTGAGGGTTGCGATACCAGCCAAGCACCAAATAGCTGAGCGACGTATCTTTCGGAACCTGCCCGGTATTAGCCGGCTCGCGCAGATCATTCAGCGTGTCGTGCCAGGAGAGAACGTTGCGGTTCTCGGCCAGGAACGCGGTGAAGGTCGGCGAGCCGGTCTCCGCGTTCCCGATGGCTGTGATCGTGGTGCGATGTCCCTCAAAGTCAGCCGGCGCGAACTCGTCGAGCGGAACTACTTTGCCAACGCGCCGACCCTCGTGATCGCTGCCGGCTTCGCACAGCAAGTTGGCGGGTTCGTCATCTGAATCAGTCACCAGGCCGCTGTCTACAAACCAGGCCTTTGTTTGCAGCGCCGCGCCGCGGCGGCAGAACCGCACTATTAACCACTGGTCGGGAAGCGCCGGAAAGTCGAGCGAATTCGGTTTGTATGCGTGCCGGAGCCCGGAGGGAACCACCCAGTGCAAATAAACGCCACGATCTTCGTCCTTCGGCAAGGCGCGCGAGTTCGCATCGAGCACAAGTTGGCCGGCGTCTTTGCCTTGATACTTGCGCGTTGCGCCGTAGAACGGCATTGGGCCGGGCGCGCTCAGAGAACCAGGCACCAAATTGTAATCTGACTGGAGTGGCGACCACCTGCCGGCGTTGGCGACGTACTTTTGGCCGGCCAGGACGACGCCGCTTCTGTTGATGACGATATCGTCGATGACCAGCGCTTGCGCCTTGATCGGTACGAGCAGATGGCGTTCATTTGCCATGCGATTTCCTCTTGAAACAGCGTTGACCTAACCCCACTCGATGATTTGCTCTTCAGGCATGCGAATCATCTGGAGCCCAAATTCAGCCGATCCAACGCTGCGTTGCGGC
Organism: Blastocatellia bacterium; assembly: GCA_035607285.1. GTDB lineage: Bacteria > Acidobacteriota > Blastocatellia > UBA7656 > UBA7656 > Onstottus_A. Next base: position 35,082 of record DATNBZ010000190.1, read on the forward strand.
AGTTTGTCCAACTTCTCCAATTGACCGGCAATCGCCGCGATATCGGCCACGCCTTCGCAAGCTCCGGCGCGCATCAACTCTTCTTTGACCTTGACGGCTGCATTCAGGTTGCGCGTTTTGACTACGCCCCCGGTGCCCACGCCGAAAGTGATTCCTTCGCGGGGCTCGCGGAAAGTGACTTGTTTGAGCGAGCCGCGCGCGAGATAGAACAACACTCCGTCTGCAATCTGATCGAGGCGAAGAATCCTGGGAAGAACGCTGTCCTCTGCGTTGGTAATCGCAGTCACTTCGACTCCCGGCCATCCGGTGAGAACGCTCGACCGCAACAGGAACCCTGATTTGGGAACATCCATATAACGCTCCGATGGATTCCACTCCGGGTTCTTCCCTTGCAGCCGCAGCCGGTGCTGATACACGATTTTTGACAACGCCGACTGCAAATCCGCCTGAGACGCAGGGCTCTGCTTTGCGAGTGTGCGCGCCGCGATGCTGAGCGCTCCATCAAGCAGCGCGTTTACCCAGTTGTCGTCCAGGTGAAAGAAGCGCAACGACTCGGGCGGCAACAAGGAGGGATGCGGAACCAGGTACTGGAAGGGCACCGGGTAGAGCATCACCAGACGCGCAATCCATTCCACAAGCTCGTCGGCAATGGCCACCTCTTCGGATTTCGGAGCGTCGCCCTTGGTGTTGAACGCGCTCCGATGCAGATCCAGAAACGACGCGATTTGGCTGGCGAACTCCGCGGCGTTATCACTGCTTTCGACAAAGAGGCGAAGTCCTTTCGAGAACGACGGAGAACCGAGCGCCAGCATCCGGCCGAGCTCCCACGCCGAGGCATATGACACATCCATTATCGCGGTTCGTTCGTCGAAGATCAGCGCGGCGTCGGCGCGTCGAAAGGTCTTACGGTCGGCCGGCGCTTTGACTGTCAACGGCGCCAGCGGTCCCCGATACCACGCGAGCGTCGGCGTGCTATTCAGCGGTTGATAATCCACCGGGACGTAGCCCCTTTTAAGCGCCCCATTCACATAACCGTCGCCACCGGGCGCCGGAGGCGCGACGCCAAACACCGCCGCGTTTTTCTGCAGCCTGAGCATCAGTCCGCCGAAGGTATCGTGCCCCTTTGAGTCACACAAAAAACTCCAACTCGCCAGAGTAATTAATCGCACACGCGAAGCTGAGTACTGCCGGTCGGAAGGCGCGCCAATCAGATCCGCCCAGCCTTCGAGCGAAATAAGGTGGATCGTGTTTGCGCCCGCCGGCGGGAATCGGTTGGCGACCAGCACCGCGAATTCGCCATCGGCAACCATCTCCAACGGGGCCTTGTTAGTCGTATCCACGCATCGAACGTGCGCAAGCAGCGGCAACTCGTCGCGGCGCGGACAGAGTTTGCGGAAGACCTTCAAATCCAGATCGAGCAGCCGCACCGCGGTCTTCGGGTCTTCGTCCCGCTTGAAATTCGGCAGCAGCATCGTCGCTCCGGCTTCTGTGCGTGACCACAACGCAGCGGCGGGATCAGCGGGCGCCAGATCGCCGGCTGTGCCGGTCTTCACAACGGCGCGGCCATCTGAAAAGTCTTGTTCTGAAAGTACAAGCAGCGCGAGCCAGGGCTCACCTGGCGACTTCGGCCAGACTGTTCGCTCCCACGGCAGACTGCGCGTGCGAAGCACAAGGTGCGGCAGAACGTTTTGATAATCGGCGACTCCGCCTGGCGGTGGAAAGTACGCTTGAATCTCGGTGCCTTCGATTACATATCGCGGCGCCATTACTTCAAAAGGCTGGTCGCGGTAGTAATGGCGATCCTTGTCGCCCTCGAGGCTGACGGTCTGCTGCACGACGAAGCGATACGACCCGGCCGTCAACGGCGTGGCGTAGCTATCGTACATAACCATCGGTTCAGCCTGATTCTCAGCCATTGATTTTCCTCGAGAAAACTAGAAGCTGGAAACCAGTAGTCAGTCACACTTCCGTTGATGGACCTGTAAGGGCGGCCCTCCGTGGCCGCCCCTCCTTGCGGCAAGGCGTTTCGCTTCCGGGAAGAGGGGCGGCCACGGAGGGCCGCCCTTACAATCCATCAACGGAAGCGTGACTGACTACTAGCCCCCCAAACTCGCGACCGCGCCGGCCAGCGGCTCCTCTCTCAACTGCCGGAATAGAACCTCTTTTTTGGCCGGCTGCCACGCCAATTTGAAGCCGGCCGCTGCGAGCGCACCAACCAACTTCTCGTGCTCCGCGTGCTTGCGGGCCACTTCCGCCTCAACATTGCGCGAGCGTGTCGTTGCGGGAAGCTCCTGCGATGCGCCGGAGAGCGGCACGCGAACGGAATCGAGCGGTTTCCATTTCATTTGCGAAAGCGCGGCTCGCCGGCCGCGTCCGCCGACCTTTGGCTTGAGCCGCTTGATTCCAGTGATGCAATTCGGAATTAACTTTGCGCTCGGTTCGGGCTTCAGTTCCAGCTTGGCCGGATCCCACAGCGCAGCCGGCAGCGACGCAGTCTCTGCATCCAAAACCCAATCCTTCAGATCAACTCCGTCTGAAAGATCATCCCGCACAATCGTGACATTGAGGACGGATTGCAGCTTCTTATCCATCGGGTGAACACCCAGCGCGCCGCTGTAGTTCCTGGTGTGCATACGATTCGGGTCCAGCGCCACCGCTTTCGGCACCATTAGAGACTTGCCCGTCCAGACGGGCTCCAGTATGCCAACGGGCTGACTGCTGATTTTCCCGACGCTCAAAGAGGTCACCGGAACGGCGGTCGAAGCCGCGAGCTCCAACTCATCGCCACGTACTTTCCAGACTGAGATCTTGGGTTCCTTGTCCGTCGGCGAAGCTTCGAGCTCGTCCGCGGCCACCGGCGGCTTGTTGAGGTTGTTGCGTCCCGATACCAGATTAAGCTGGATGAAGACAGGACCGTCTACCGGTTTGTCGGTGGCATCGACGAGCGACGCGCTCGCTTTCAGGAAGCTTCGGCAGAACTCCTCCCAAGTCTTGATCAAGTCCAGGTTGACCAGTTCGCGAGGCGTCCCAAACCCAACGTCAAACGAAATCACCGTCAGATTTCCCTTAGCCCGGCCACCAACCGGCGGCCCCCACATCTCGAGCATCGTGGAAATCGTCACCTTGAGCGAGCTCATTGCGAATGCCGCTTCGACGCGCAGCGAGATTCCCATCTCCGCTTCGAAATGGAACGGGCTCCAGGCCACGACTACGTCCAGATGCGCGGTAAACCACGCTGAGATTCGCCCCGAATGAAAAGTCGCTTCCAGTTTCGAGCCGAGCATGAAACAGGAAGGCGTGACCGCCATGTAACTGCTGCCCTTGATCGACAGGCTCTCATCTGCAGATTGCGCGCCCGCGAGCTTAACCGGCCAGTTCAGCCCGAGCCGCGGCACTATCGGATAGTGATCGGGTCTCCGGAAGCGCGGATGATACCCGCCAAGCGTGACGACAAAATCGTCCTTGTGGTCTCCGGCAAACCAGACGAAAACCGCAAAGCCGCCCGTCACCTTGCAGTCTTCGCTGATGATCCAGGAGTTGCTGGTGAGCAGCGCTTGCAGCTTGAACGTTCCCTCGCCGGGCTTGATCGACATCAAGATTTGCATCTCGATGTAGCAGAGCGCTTTTGCGCTGATATCGCGCGGGTACTTGAAGCGCGCCAGACCAAGCAACGCGAATTCAAAATCGTTGCCCCATTGCACGATGATCAACCCGAAACAATCGACCGTTGTCGCGATGGTAAATCGAACGCCGGCGCAGACGAAGTACTGATCTTTTTCGGCGGGGAACGCGTCGACCATTTCTTCGAGTACATCGACGGGGTCTTTGATGGCTTCGCCCAACTGGTTGCGGATGTCGGCGCTCTTGTCTTCTTCCTGATAGCCGCCTTCGCCCATCACCATCTTGACCAGCGGAAAGTCGGCGACATCTTCAATCCCCGGAACTACGACGCGGCGATTGATGCCAAACCCGACTGCGATGGCGGTGAATTCGATGGGCCCGATCCTGACCCCGCCGCCGGTGGCCGCGCTGAGCGCGCCGTAGATGAAAAAGCTCTTGTCTTCGCTGACGACGTGCAAGTCGCCGCCGGCTTCGGCAAGGATGTATCGCTTGCCGTCGTCCGTTCGGAGATCAAACTCACCGATCCCAAAGCCTCGGGTGATCGGAGCAATTGCGCGGGGTGTAATCTTTTTCTCTTTCAGTTTGGCGAGCAGGTCTTTATGCACGAGACCGGCCTTCAACGCCGCGACGACTTGTGTGTCCGCCGGCATGTCCAGGACCGGCACGCTGCCGTAGAACCCCATCGCGCTGATTGAAAACTTCGGCAGCTCAATCGTGAGGCTGCCGCCGTACTGGAGGCCGCTTCTGAGGAAACTGCCGGAGACTACCGCCGGGCCAAGCTTGAGCGAAACATCCAGTCCATCAAGACTGAACTCGGCTTTGCGCGGCTCTGTCAGCGGAAAACTGAGCTTCGCTCCGATAAAGCCCAGCTCAAAGATCGGGAACCTCAGACCGCCGGTGAGCGCAATGGTCAGCTTCGCGCTGTCGGGCAGCCCTTTGCTCAACTCGACGTTCTCGACGCCTTTCAATCCGATGCCGATGTGCTTCACATACACGGCTCGATAGCGGCGCTCGATTGGAATCCAGACCATGCCGGCGCGCTTGCCTTTTTCATCGTAGAGCTGGATGTCGAGCGTCCCGTGGCTGCCTTCCGACAACGGCGAAAGATAGCCCACCGAGATTGAGAACTTGTCCTTCTTCTTCGCGTAGAGCCCGGTGCGGGGAGTTAGTTCTTTGGGCTTCGGAGGCTCGGGGACAACCACCCAATCATCGGCCAGCAGGTCTTGCAACCCGGCGATGATTTCGTCGCCCTCTTCCTTCTCTTTCTCTTTTTCTTTCGGGCCGAAGGAGAGTCGCAGATCTCTGAGTTTGATCCCCACGCCAAATGCGACACGGTCGGCGGAAAACATAAGCGCCAGCCTCGTCTCCACCGCACCCAGCCCGAAATAGGCGAGCGGGCCTTTCTTGGCCTTCAGAAACGTGAGCCCATCTTTGGTGGTCCCCGTAAAGTCAAAACCCAGGCTCAACAGATCACCTCGGAGCGCGAGCTGGTACTTCGCCGCTCCGGTGCTCTTATCCGTAGTGCGCTGGAACGGCATGAGCCGAATGCCCGGCAGCGGAACGCGGCGCTTCCAGCCGATCTTTTCGGTGAGTTGAACCGGCGGCAGCAGCCGGCGAAACCAGTTGTCCTCGAGCGTCTCGCCTTCAAACCACTTTCCAAGGTGCAATCGAATCTCGAGTGTGCTCTTCTTCTTCTTTTCTTCGGCCTTCGGCTCGATCGGTGCCGGCGTTTCTTCCTCTTGTTCCTCCTCCTCTTCCTCTTCCTCGTCGCGGCTGATCAGAATACTCTCATCTTCGGTGAAGCTCCCTTTGTCGAGGACGACCGTGGCCGTGTTGGCGTCGCCTTCCTTAGTAGCCTCTTCGTCCGACACAGTCTTGACCGGGATGTTGTAGGCCATGCCTGCCAGGCCGAAGAAATGTTTTGTGGTATCGGTCTCATGTGCCTGCGATGCGAGAGTAACCGCGATGCGGGTTCCGTTATCGCTTTTGACATCAACGCCCTTGATATAGAGCGGGAAGCCGTCCAGTTCGTCGAACAACCGGTTGAGTACATGCCAGACCGTCAGATCTTTTGGTTTCTTGAAGGTGTACTTGCCGCCCTTTCCACTCAGCAGGCCGAGCGATTCAAGCAATCCACCCAGTTTGCGTTCGCTGGAATGTGGCGTTACGTCTTCAGGGTCATTCTTGTCCGGGACCTTCCAGTCCTTCACCATCCCCTTCAAAAGCTCAACCGTGTCAGTAAGCTCTTTTTCTACGTCCTTAAGATCCTGCTTGATCTCCGCTCGCTTCGACTTCTTGAGAATCAGGTCCTTTATGCCCTCGGTGCCGGAGACTTTTTCGAGCAGAATCGGGCCGATGGGCGCATTCAAAAGTTCACCGCCGGAGTCCGACTCGCAGAACGCCTCGACGAATTCTTCCCATCCCTCGAAATCAACCCAGTCCGCCGGGTCAACGCCGCGACCCATTAATTTCCGCTTTTCTACCTTGAGCACGGGCTCATTGAAAATTGTCTCAAGCTCGGAATCAGTACGGTGGTATCGCTCGGTCATTCGCGCGGTGAACGGAATGCGAAAGTTGAAGCGAACCCCGGCAAGCTCTCTTCCGTTCTCGTCCTTGCCGATCGCCCGGTCGTCGGTCCTTGTTATGGCGATGCCCGCCGAGATCGAGCGAACGGGGAATCGCGAGTCTTCAACCCCGCCTGGAAGGACGTAAAAGGGCATGAAGAATTCGACGTCCGCCTGAACGTCCTCATTCGTCATTTCCTTCCAGACTCGCGTGCGCCGCCTCATGCCCGCGCCCAGCACGAATGCTTCGTTGCTGCCGCTTTTTTGTTTGGAGAGGCCCAGAGATAAGGCAGTCAGGAAACTTCGATTATAGCCGTTGGAAACCAGAAGCTCTTTGATGGGATCAGTGGCTTTGCCCATGCCCGGTTTGAACTCGTTGGTAAGCACATCCATCGAGGCCAGCATGGGTTCGGATATCGCGCTGAAGTCCTGTGTGCCGCCGGTGACGTTGTTTACGATATTGGCGATCAGCCAATCTCGATGAGGCACATCATTCCAGGCTTGTTCCGGACTGGCGAACCACGCAAGGTTCCAATCCGATTCTCTCAGTGAACCATTGTCGCGCCAGTATTTCTCAGCCGGTAACAACTTGTCGGGCTGCTGTTTGAGCTTGCACAGCCCGATCATGAGCAGGAAGAGATCTTTTGTCGAAAGTGGCTTATCTTCCGGCATAGCCTTCACCTCGTCACAGTTCGAGCCGTAACCGTTGACGCCTGAAACGTAGTTTCAAAGGTCGAGAATTTATCGCCTTCAACGGGAATTGTAAAGAGGGCTCCAGTTATGGGGTGCGCGTGACGAGCACCCGAAATGCTGCCGGGTCATGTGGACATGGGGACAAGCATTGCGTTATGTTCATGCGAAGGATAACGGCAAACGCCGGGTAGGCGGCTGTAAGGCGTGGCAAAGAAAAAGCTGCCAAAAAGCTGCCACAAACGCTCGAAAAGATGGCGTGAGCCAAGCGCGTGAGTAAATTGATAGTAATGGATATGGCGGCGTAGCTCAGGTGGTTAGAGCGTGGGATTCATAACCCCAAGGTCGGAGGTTCAAGTCCTCCCGCCGCTACCAATCAGCCCGGTCCGAAGATCACCAGCCCCGATTGCGCTTGAGCTGCTTCTCTGGATCGAGTGATGAAATGAACGGCACCAGAGGCAATCCAAGGTTTCACAAAAGGTAAAACGTTATGCACCCCTTTCCTGGACGCATCGTTGCAATCATTCCGATAATAGCTTTAACCCTCGCCTGTAATGTGGCGAGCGCTACGGTTGCGATTCCAGATCCGCTGCTGGATGAGTCACCCGCAGCGGCAAAAGGTGAACGAGTCGCCGTCGTCGCCGGAGGTTGCTTCTGGGGTATTCAAGCCGTGTTCGAACATGTTAAAGGTGTCACCGACGTCAAAGCAGGATACGCCGGAGGCTCTGCCGATACCGCTAATTATGAAATCGTCTCATCAGGGAGGACCGGCCACGCCGAGTCGGTTCGGATCAAGTACGATCCATCACATATCTCATACGGCCAGCTTCTCAAGGTCTTCTTTTCCGTGGCCCACAATCCGACCGAATTGAACCGGCAAGGCCCCGATCACGGGACCCAGTATCGTTCCGCAATATTTTGCTCGAATGAAGAACAACAACGTATTGCGAAGGCCTACATCGACCAGCTAAATCAGGTAAAGGCCTTCGGTCAACCCATTGTAACCGTGGTCTCACTGGGCAACCCCTTCTACGAAGCTGAGGCATATCATCAGGACTACGCGGTTCATCATCCAAATGAGCCGTACATCGTGATCAACGATCTACCCAAGGTCGCAAATCTTCGCAAACAGTTCCCGGGTCTCTACGTTTCCAAATAGTGATCCGCATCACTCCGGGATTTTACCCGAAACCGCTCGCGCGCCGCTTTCTTGCGCGCGCGTGGCCGCGACATAAAGTTTACAGTTGTTGGACGCCGAGTAGTCGAATCGGCGCGAATGTAAGGTTTTCTATGTCCACCTTCTCGCCGTCGACGACCTTAATTTGAGCCGCGTAGATAAGAGATCCTTCGCCTTTTTCTTTGCCCTTTTTGTCCGTCTTCAAATCCAGTTCGAGTATTCCAAACGGATAGTCCACCGAGCGCGAGCCGACGTATGCTTCGAGAAAGCCTATCGGCCGATCCGTCACCGCGTAGATATGGCGCCCCTCGGCCGTAGACTTTGAGAGGATCAGCTTAAAGTCGTAAAAACTGACGGTGCCTTCCTGTTCGATCCGGCCGATCGGTTTCATCTTGCTAAGCGCCTTTAGCAGTGCGCTGGGGCCCCCGTCCGTCAAGACGCCATGCAGTTGCTGAGCTTCCTGTGGCGTGGAGTAACTCTTTATATAGATGCGGACATTCATCGTGGTCCCGGCCACTGGAAGTTGTGCCAGGGCAGAAAGGCTTTCCTCTTTGCCGTTCTTAGTCGCAGACGCCGGCATCGCGAGCAATCCGCAAAAAAGGATCAGCAGAAGAGTCGTCATTTTGATTCTCATCATTCCCTCCAGAGTTCGAGCTCGCACGGGCTTTTGTACCCTATCGAGACAAATCCGTGGCAGACCGTACGATAAGGCATCGGTCTTCCACATAGCTTTTTCAAGGGCCTTGGTCTTCGCGCTCCTCCGCGTTTAGCAGCGGCGAATCTTGTTTAGCAGCGGCGAATCTGGTTTAGCAGCTGCGAATCTGCGATCGCCGGCAATCAATCTGCTTCAATCTGGTTCAATCTGGTTTGGCAGCATTCTTCACGGCTTTGCCCGTCTTCTTCGCGGCCATTCCGGTGCCTTTGCCGAAGTGTTTGCCGGCGCGATACATATGTTTGCCAAAGTGTTTGCCGCCGCGTACAACACGGCCGTGTTTCACATTTGTACCTAAGCCCACGCCGGCATTGCTAACCTCCTTACCGCTTTGCTTCATCTGGCCCTTCACCGTAGCGTTTCGATTCTTAGTGGCATCCTGCGCTGGTGTTTGTTGTGGTCCAATCGTCAGAAGCATGAGCAGAGCGGCTGGAATTACACCGGCTTTCTTGATTGTCATACACACACCTCAATTGTGAAGTCACGTTTGCTCGACAATCGTCCATTGGTCAGTTCTGCAAACAACGTGCCCGTGCGGTCGATTCTTGGGAACCGATGCGTCGAGTATTAGCGGCGGGTGGCCTGTGGCATCCCTGTTGCCTCGAAGCGAGTATGAGCAGCGGGATGAGGATAAGGGATTTCAAGTGCTTTGTTAGCGTGTTGCTATGCTGCTTGCTTTTATTTGCGGGGCCGGGTGTGAAGGCCAATCCTCGCGCAATCGGATCAGCGCATCGTCATAATAATCATCATGTGGGAAGACACCACCGTCATCACCATGGAAGAGCCCGCAAGATTGCGGCTGTTGCAGCGCCGATTGGAATTGGGGCGGCGTTTGGCCCAGCGGGCTCGATTGGGTACCAGGGATTCAGGCATCGCCGCGCCATCAAGCACCGACTAGTAAGACACGGCCGAAATTAGAGGTGTGATCATGTTCACGAAAAAATTACTGTCATTCGCGTTGTTGTTGTTGACCCTGACAGTCTCCGTTCTGATGACTCCAACGGAGTCTCGTGCCTATGGCTATTATCGGACATATTATCGGACTTCGGGCCGCCATCGCGTCGTGTACGTCTACAGAAGGCCGTACTATCGACGCTACTACACTGTTGTCACAGTGAGGCGACATCGCTGGCATCGTCATCCCCGTGCTGTTTACTTCTACGGGCATCCCCACTATCGCCGCTATCGTTTCCGGTGAAATGGTCGTGGTTGAGTGAGTGCGATCGCCGATGCCTCGCGCTACTGATGCGTTGCGGGTTGGCTTAGATTCGTCTCAGATTCATCTCAGATTCATGGTTGGGCGAGCGGAGCCGCGGGGGGCAATTCTCTGAGGCGGTCTGGGGCGATTGCCTGGAGCCGTTTCTCCGCTTCCGCGCCGGCATCATTGGTACGATCGGGCCTCGCCGCCTCCATGTAGGCTTCCACAGCCTTTTCTATGTCCCCAGTCTTTTCGTAGACCTTTCCCAGTCCGACTTCAATTGCCGGTTTCATGCTCGTCGAGGAGTCCAGGAGTTGCTGGTAGAAGGAGATGGCGTTCTCATTATCACCATTGACCGCGTAATTCTCGGCAAGCGCGAGCCGCGCCAGATCCGACGTCGGCGGATCCTTCTTAGCCGCGACCTGCTTGAGCAAGTCTATGCCTTTGTCACGGTCGAGGTGCAGATAACACACACCGGCGTAGTAGCGACCGATTGTCCCGTAATAACCCGAGTAGCTGCTGGCCAACCGCTCGAAGGCTTCGGCTGACTCCTGCCATTTCGTTTGTTCGTCGCTGTAGGTTTTGCCGACGGTCGGCGTTGTTGGGGGCGGCGCTCCCGAGTCCTGAACGGGCGCATTAAACTTCTCCACCGCATCGGCGAACGCGGCTTCAGCATTTGCTTTTCGGGAATCAAAGAAATAGGTGACCGCGGCGTAGAGCACGATAATGCCGACCACGATTCCGATTGCCATAACGATGGGCCGGCCCCTCTCCTGTAGCCACTCCTGCGTCCTTTCGTAGAAGCGGATCATCGGATCGTGCTTGAACTTCATCTCCTTGACCGAGACTTTTTTCCTTTTGCTTCGTGTAGCCAAAACAGCGAGCCTCCTATCAAAATGTCCGACAAGCTTTTGGTTGTCGTGGTTGCGAATGAATCTGCCAACAAGTCCGCGACAAACTGAAGTTTGCCGGACAAGGACGCCTCCGTCCTCGAGTAACGAAAAGAAGAACATAGCGGCCCCGGTCTGGCACTGTCAAGAAACGCAGGGCGATGGTGGGTGTCCTAAAGTTGTGTTGGTCGCCGAGGAAACCGGCGCGGCGTTTTTTGGAGTGCGGCGCGGTCGGTACGTACGCGCCGCTTTGGCTGCTTTGAATCGCCACCAGGAGCCAAAGCGGCGCGTACGCACAGACCGCGCCGCACTCCAAATATGTTCGTCACTCGGCCCGAGGTCGTTGACATGCGTCTGCGAATACGAACACAACTTTAGCACACTACCCGGGCGATGCTTGTCGGCAAAACCGCGGGACCCGCACGTTCTGACTAACAGGCCCGTTTGCGGGCCTGCATTAGTATGATCGGCGGATTCGATTGTGCTACAGTCTAAAGGTCGGAACATTCTGACCGGACAGGGTGTCTAAGCTAGCGACAAGTGAGGTGAAGGGCTGCTGCCCGTTCCGCTTGGAGCTATACGGCGCTCGGCTTCATCAGGCCGGGCGGTGGCCCACTCCGGTCTGCTGTTAACCGAAGGAGTGCCATTCAATGTCAGCGCGAGACATGGCCGCACTGGACCAAAGCTCCCTCGCCGGGCTCGAAGTCGATGCCAGGGCGATCGAGCGTCTGCCTGAAGCTGACCTGATCTCCAGATTGCGCGCCCGCGACCTGGATGCGTTTGAAGAACTGGTCGGACACTTCGAGCGGCCGGTTTACGCGCTGTGCTTCCGGCTGCTGGGCGATGCCGAGGAGGCGCGCGACGCGGCGCAGGAAACCTTCCTTAAGGTCTATCGCGGACTCGGCGGATTCCGCGGCGAAGCAGGACTGAAGACCTGGATTTATCGCATCGCCGTCAATCAGGCGATGAATCAGCAGCGCTGGTGGCGTCGTCGTCATCGCGACGAGACCATATCGCTCGACATAACGCGCGGGCAGTCGGATACGACGATCGGCGACTCGCTCCCGGGTCGAGGCAGATCACCTGAAGCGCAGGCAATCTCGAGCGAGCGTGAGCGCCAGGTGATGAGCGCTCTGGATGAGATCAAACAGGAGTATCGCGTTGCTTTGATACTCCGTGAGATTGAAGAACTTTCATACGAGGAGATTGCCGAGACGCTCGGCATCTCGATCGGGACCGTTAAGTCACGCATCGCGCGCGGACGCGAAGAACTCCGCCGTCGCGTGAAGGACTTGAGATGAAGAGTGAAACGTGAAACGTAATGCGTGACACGCAATAGTTGCGGCGCAAGGTCACGTTTTCACGAATCACTCATCACTGGTGTTTTTATGGAATGCAAGAAGTTTGAACTGACGGCTTCGGCCTACATAGACCGGCAACTGGACGAAGGCGACGCGACTCGGTATCGCGAGCACCTCTTTGAGTGCGACAGGTGCCGATTGCACCTTTCGGAGACCGAGGCTGCGTCCCTCGCTTTAAGAAATGCCGACCTGCCCGAAGTGCCGCGCGAGCTTCGGGGCTACATAATGACTGAAGCGGCGAGGCGGGCCCGCCGGGAAGTGACACTGGGCCAGGAAGTGCTTGAGTGGCTGCTCAAGCTGAATCCGCGCCCGGTCAGCGTTGCCGCGGGAGTGGTGGTTTCGCTGCTTTCGTTCACGACGCTGTTTTCCAGTTTCAAGCCGATCCCACTCGGCGTCGTCGAGAGCCAGGAGGCGGCTATCTCCCCGGTGATCAGCGGATCGAATCGTGAGTATCACAGCTATAACAATCTTCCGCCCGCCGCGGCGGGCTCGGTTGATGCAAGCTCGAAAGACAGCGAGAGCTACTATCAACTTCCGCGCGTGCTCGACAACAGCGCGCTGGTGAGCTTTAGCCACATCGCCTATCAGAAGCCGGGCAATCAGGGCATGTCCGCGCTTGTCGAAGTTGATCCGGACGGGCGTGGAAGGTTGGTCGATGTGCTCAACGCGCCTCAAGACCCTTACTTGATCGAACAGTTGTGGTGGTCATTACGCGATCGCACTTTTCAACCTGCAACCGTTTCCGGGCGTCCAGTGCCTACTCGCATAATCCTTCTCGTTGAGAAGGTCGATGTAAGCGGATGAAAGTAGTCCGTAGTCCCTGGTCCGTAGTTCGTAGGTGATCGCGAAAGTCCCTTCCGAAGAGCGCCTTCCGTTCTGATCTTCAGAACGCCAATTCCGAAACCGAAAACCAACTAGAGCGCCTGGCGGAGCAGCACTCCGCGAAGGAGATCCCATGTTTGAAAAGCTGGTTGTGTCTACTAATCAAAGACCCAAGCATACAACCGCGAAGTTCTTTGCGGGCACGGTACTGCTATACGCGATTGTGCTTGCTTGTGCGATCATCGTTTCGGTAGTCGTCTCCGATCCGAAACTCGCTGATACGTTCAATGTGATAGCCCTCGCGGGTCCGCCGCCAATGAGTGGGAGTACGACACCCAAACCCCCGGCCTCGAACCGGCCGCCACGCACTGACGTGGCCCCCGATCCGAACCATCCAATGACACTCGAACAGATAATGGGTCACCGCGACAACCACCCGCCGGTTATTCCCGTCTTAGATCGCTTTCCAGGCGGGTCAGGTTCGTCAATTCCTGGGGGTACCGATGAAGCGGGTATCGGTATCGGAGTGCCGGACGGAGACTTGAGCGCCGCGCCACCACCGCGACCCGATCCGCTGCCGGTGAAGCCCGCGGCAACCACAACCGTCCCCGACACCAGACCCGTTAGAGTCACTTCAAATGTGCTTCAGGGAAAAGCGATCGAGCGCCGCGTCCCGGTTTATCCGGAACTCGTCCGGCGCATTCACCTGCAGGGCGATGTCGCGGTTGAAGTAATCATCTCGCCCGAGGGCCGCGTTGAATCGGCGCGCGCAATAAGCGGGCATCCGATGCTGGTTGCGACTGCGCTCGAGGCTGCGCGCGGCTGGAGATTCGGACCTACGATTCTCAATGGCGTGCCGGTTCGGGTGACGGGGGTCATTACCTTCGTATTTAAGCTTACGGAATAATGATGTCTTGAAAATGGGCAACACCAAGGAGACGTGATGAGAAAAACGGTGAGAATGCTTTTGATGTCGGCGCTCTTGTTGCTTGGGAGCGGGTTGCTTCTCTATCACTACGGCTCAGAGCTGAACCTCGAGGCGGAGCAAACGGATCAGATGCTCTGGGAGCAAACGGCGGGCGATAAGTGGCTTTATGCCGGCGGGCTGATGGTGTTGTTTTCTGGCGCGCTTTCGTTGGCGGCCGTGAAGGTCTGGTTGGGCAGGAATAGAAACGCCGGCGGTTCCTCTTTGACCGGCTTGCACGAAAGTTGACACGGCAGCCGTACTTACCTTTGCGTTCTTTGCGGTCCTTTGCGTCTTTTGCGTTGAGAATTCTGACCAGCGCACGGAGAATTCTCAACGCAAAGACGCAAAGAACCGCCAAGACGCAAAGGTAACTTTAGTCGTCTGTTCTGAGCACGGCCAGGAAAGCCTCCTGTGGAATCTCCACGCGGCCCACTCGCTTCATTCGCTTCTTGCCCTCTTTCTGTTTCTCGAGCAACTTGCGTTTGCGAGTGATGTCGCCGCCGTAGCACTTGGCAATCACGTTTTTGCCCAGCGCCTTCACTGTTTCGCGAGCGATCACCTTGCTCCCAATGGCGGCTTGTATCGGCACTTCGAACAACTGCCGCGGAATCAGCTTGCGCATCTTTTCAACCAGAGATCTCCCGCGCGCGTAAGCGAACTCCCGATGAACGATCAGCGACAACGCATCAACCGGCTCTTCGGCAACCAGCATGTCGAGCTTGACCAGATCGCCTTTGCGATAACCCGTCAACTCATAATCGAATGACGCATAACCCCGCGAGAGAGATTTCAAGCGATCGTAAAAGTCGAGCATTATCTCGGCAAGCGGCAGCTCGTAAGTAAGCAGCACCCTCTTCGGTGTCAGGTACTCGAACCCGAGCTGAGTCCCGCGCTTCTCTTCAAGCAGCGCAAACAGCGGCCCAACATAGTCGTCGTGGCTCATAATCATCGCGCGGATGATCGGCTCTTCGATCGACTCGATCTTGCCGGGCTCCGGAAGCTTAGCCGGGCTGTCGATCTCCATTACGTCGCCCGACGTCGTCGTCACTCGATAACGCACCGTCGGAGCGGTGGTGATCAGCTCGAGATCGAACTCTCGCTCCAGTCGTTCCTGGACTATTTCCATGTGCAGCAGTCCGAGGAAGCCGCATCGGTATCCGAACCCAAGCGCGGCCGATGCTTCGGGCTCGTAGAAGAATGACGAATCATTCAGCCGCAGTTTGTCCAACGCATCGCGCAGCTCTTCGTACTTGTTGGACTCGATCGGATAGAGCCCGGCAAAGACCATCGGCTTGATGCGCTTGAAGCCGGGAAAAGGCGTGAGAGTCTGACGAGTGGCTTCAGTTACCGTATCGCCGATTTCGACGTCGCTGACGGTCTTGATCTGAGCCGTGAAGAACCCGACTTCACCCGCGCCCAACTCGTCGATCACGCGCGGCTTCGGCGTGAGCACTCCGAGAGCATCGACTTCATATTCCTTTTCCGCGTCCATCAAGCGAACCCGCATGCCTGGGCGGATGACTCCGTCAATCACGCGCATCAGAACAACGACACCCCGATAGCTGTCAAACCACGAATCGAAGATCAAAGCTTTGAGCGGCTCGGACCTGGTGCCTGCCGGCGGCGGCACTTCTCGAACGACTGCTTCAAGCACTTCGTCGATGCCGGTTCCCATCTTGGCCGAGATCATCAGCGCGTTGTGAGTGTCGAGTCCGATCGTTTGTTCGATCTCTTCCATCACGCGCTCGGGCTCCGCGCCCGGCAAGTCTATTTTGTTGATGACGGGAATCAAGTGCAGGTTGTGATCGAGCGCGAGGTAAGTATTCGCGAGCGTCTGAGCTTCGACTCCCTGAGAAGCATCGACGACGAGCAGCGCGCCTTCACAGGCCGACAACGACCGCGACACTTCGTAAGAGAAATCAACGTGCCCCGGAGTATCGATCAGGTTCAGCACGTACTGCTGCCCGTCCTTGGCTTTGTAATCAAGCCTTACAGCGTGGGCCTTGATAGTGATGCCGCGCTCGCGTTCGAGATCCATCGCGTCGAGGACCTGTTCAGACATCTCGCGATGAGAGAGCGCTCCGGTGACTTCGAGCAATCGATCGGCGAGTGTGCTCTTGCCGTGATCGATATGGGCGATAATCGAGAAGTTTCGGATGTGTAAGCGGTCAACCATTAGTTCTAGTTCAATCTCGGATTTTGTGAAGCTGAGATTTGAAATTCTAAGCGGTAAGTATAGCAGCAACGCTCTCGGGGTGGGCAAACTGCGTGCTTCAAAAGAAAGATAGCGTCTCGCAGAGCGTTGTGAGAGGGTGGCCCAGTCGCTGGTGAGGCCCGCTAGCTGCGAATGGGTAATTGCAGGGGACGCAACATGCGAAATTACTTTAGCCAGTCGGGAACGGGCTCGCCGCGCGCTTGCTGCCACGCGGGATCAAAGTTCTCCTCGCCCCATTTCCCGCGTAACTGTCTAAGATCGTTTGCAGTGGCTTGCATCTGCGGCGACTGCAACTCAACCAACCCAGCAAGTGCGTCGAAGAGCGACTCGAACGCTTCATCGTACCGACCTGTCGCCATGAATACTTGAGCCATCTGTGCCAGTGACATCGCGATCCCATCACGGTCTCCGAGCTCTTGGGCGATACCGAGCGAGACCTGATACTCCTCTAACGCCTTATCGTATTCACCTCTAAGATAGTAAATGTTACCGATCTGATGTAAGGAGAGAGCCATCGAGTCTCGGTCGCGAAGTTGTGTGGCTATCTCGAGAGAGCGCTTATACTCTTCCAGTGCCCCCTCGTACTCACCGCGATGCTGTAGAATCATGCCGATCTGATGCCTTGAGGCAGCTATGCCCAAAAGGTTCCCGAGTTCCATGCTGACCTTCAGCGCCTGTTGATAATGCTTCAGCGCATCTTCGTAATCACCCCTAAGAGTCGCGATATTGCCAATGCCGTGTAGCGCAGTCGCCACGCCCGCGCGGTCTCCCAATTCCTCTTTGATTTCGAGGGATCGTTGGAACATTTCCTGCGCCGCCGCATATTGGCCAAGACGCGCCTGAACTACTCCGATCTGATGAAGCGAGCCGGCTACCCCGTTTCGGTCACCGAGTTCTTCAGCGATCTTCCGGCTACGGTGATAGTGCTCAAGCGCTCTTTCGTAATCACCTCTAAGCATGTCGACATTAGCGATCCCGTGCAGCACGGTAGCTACGGCATTGCGGTCGCCGACTTCTTCGTTGGTCTGCAAGGAGAGCTGGAAATTCTGCAGGGCTTTATCGTACTGACCGCGATGCGCGTAGACCATCCCGATCTCGTAAATCGATCTCGCTAAGCTGACACGGTTCCCGAGCCTTTCTGCTCTCCTCCCGGCAGTCTCAAACTCGACAAGAGCCTCCTCGTAGGAACCTATCAGCAAGAAGAGAGTGCCCAACCTATAATGCAATCGACCCTCAATATGCGTGTCCCTCAGATCGGTGGGAAGGCTCTCATAATCGCTAAGCATAAGTCTGATCGCTTGAATGCGTTCCTGTTTCTCGGCGAGAGTGAGGTTCGATACATCCACCCAGTCGCCGGCCATCACCGATCGCACCGTGCTCATAGAGTCTTTGGGGGCCGCGGCAAACGAGTACAAACCGGAGCGAATAGAAAAGAAGTCCGGTGCCGCACGCGCGATCGCTGTCAGAATGTATTCGGGGACCCACAGCACGAGCGGAAACGGCATGGCTTGCGGAAAGGAGTTGCGCGCCGCGTTTAGGTTTGCTATCAACGCCGACGAATGAGCGTCGCTGGATCTTGGAAGCGAGTACTCAAGTCCGAGCACGAAGATCGCATCCGGGAGAGGCGAGGTGATCCGGGTTCGCAGCTCATCGAGCAAATGGGTGACGGGCTCGCGAAACTCGATCACCTGTATGTTCACGTTCAGAAGCTGCGTCTTTATCCGTGCGATGAGTTCTCTTCGGTGATCGGCTTGGTTGCACCGAGCAAAGAGAAGTGAGAATCCATCGGCCAGAGTCAGCGCGCGGCAAAGTGCGCGCAACTCGACCTCTTCGTCCGCCGCCGTCAAGACAAAGGGGTCTGCTGCAACTAATTCATCAACGCTCATCAGCTTCTCTCACGTTTGAGAGGTCCCGCACGCCACTCTTGAACTTTTGCAACTCACGCACGACGGGGTTTACGGCGCACCAGGGTTCCGCCGCTTCGAACGATCCCTCACTCCCGCCGTTCACGTACTCGAGAATGCTCAGATTCTCGAGCATCACCAAAAAGTCCGAGTCGCCGTTGTCGATCTTCTTAACCGCGGAAAGATCGAGTTCCGCCAGCTTCCCCCAATGGCTCTCAAGAATTGCGGTGCTGTAAGTCCTTACCGTTTGTTGTACTGCGCGTTGGGCGGCGATCAAAGTGATAGGAGTCGTATCGGTGTAGGTGCATGCGCTCTGCACAAATGTCATCAAGTTGCGAACGTGGCCACCGCTGTACTTTAGAAGAAACTCGAGTGCATCAGCATCGAAGACTTCGGGGATGCCGTGCCCGCCGAGACGCTTCTGAAGAATATTCCGCAAGCATTCAAGCCCCGGCTCGTAAGGTTGACCAGCATCCCGCGAGATCACCTTGATCATCGGCAACACGAAGAGTGGCCCGTAGCGCTGCTCCAACTGGGGTCCATCTACGGAGCGTGCCAGTCGCAGCGGAACTGTGTAGATGACGTGCGCTTTGAGTCCGGTAAGCTGAGCGTACCGTTCGAGGAAGAACTCTCGTTGAGAGTTGAAGCCCCCAGGCTGGCCTTCAAACCCGCGTATCTTCTCAAGGTTGTCCAGTATCAGAACCAGGTCTGCGTAAGGCTGCCTTCCCATTTGGTCGCTAAATTTCTTAATCGCGACGCGCGCCTCGTCGAAGACAAGATTCATTGCCTCCAGCATCGTCAGCAAGCGAGGTTCGAGTGCTGTTCGAACCCTCTTGCGTGCGTCGGGATCACGCTTCAGCCGCTGAATTTTTAGCTTTGCAAGCGGAAGGGACAGCTCTCCTTCGTTGATCTCCACGTCGCTAAGGAAGAACTCTTTGACTTCGTTGATTCGTTTCGTGAAGTAGGCGTCTTTGATCTCGATATTTAGTTCCGCGCGCAACGTCTGCGCGAGCTCGGTGACGATGGCGAGAAGAATGTCGGTCAGGGACGTGTCAAAGTCGTCAAGGTAATCACTCACGTCCAACAGGATTGGAAAGTAACTCGGATGATTTGGTTTGGTTTCCTTAAGTCTGTCTCGCAGACGTGCCAACTCTGATGATTTTCCGCAACCCACGTGTCCCGAAAAGAGAAAGCATAGATAGTCGTTAGCTAGTGCGAGATGCCCGAGGAACCTATCAGTCAGCGCGCTTTCGCCGCGAGCTTCCCCACAGTCGAGGTAATACTGCGAAGTTGCCGCTTCATATGGATCGCAGGCGTTGTAGACAAGTTTCAGAATCTCACTCATAGCGATCCTATCAAGGTTAACTGTCGAAGGCTTTCATTAGTCGGCTCGTTGTCGCGAACCTGATATGTCTAATCCGTCTGGAACTGCATTTCACGTAGACTCAAGCTTGGGTGCGCTTTGGAAATGCCGAGAATCTCAACGCCCACGACTTGACTCTGCTCGTTGTAGTCTAGAACAACGCCGGGAGCAACTTCCTCAGAATCGATGATTCGAGAGTCGTCTAATCGCAGGTACAGGGCATCAGCTTCGGAATCAACTTTCAGCTTCATAACTTCTCTAATCCGCTCGGACTCAATTCACGTGATCTCGTGCCATCAGCGCGGCGCCGATCATTCCAGCCGTCGCGCCTAGCTTGGCGATTACGATCTCGCAGCTATTGAATGATGGCGGGAAGGCCCGCCGCCGAGTCTCTTTGATAGTGGGCTTCAGAATCAAGTCTCCGGCGTCCATCACTCCGCCGCCCATCACTACCATCTCGACGTTGAGGAGATTGACTACCGCCGCGAGCGCAATGCCCAGGAACATGCCCGTGCGTTCCATCATCACCTGGGCCATCTCATCGCCCTCGCGAGCCGCGCGAGCGATGTCTTCGGCGGTGAACTCCCGGTCGCGCGGGATTGCGAGCCGCGATAGTGACGACGTGCGATCGCGATAGAGCCTTTCACGGGTTCGACGAACGATATTGGGACCTGACGCTATCGTTTCCAGGCAGCCGATGTTGCCGCAAGCGCACTCGATGCCTTCGGGGTCGATCGTCATGTGACCGAACTCACCCGCGAACCCTGCTGCTCCGCGATAAATCTGTCCGTTGATGATCAACCCGGCGCCGATTCCCGTTCCCAGTGTGATGAAAAAGACCTCTCGACGCCCGCGAGACGCGCCGACTTGAAGCTCGCCGTAAGCCGCTGCGTTTGCGTCGTTATCCAGTATCACCGGCAGCCCGGTCTTGCTGGAGAGCTCTGAAGTGATGTCTATTTCAGAAAGCGCCGGCAGATTCGGCATGACCTCGATTCTGTTGGTCTTGCGATTTACCAACCCCGGTATGCCAATCCCGATTCCAGCGGCTCGCGCACCGGCGCTCTTGTCGTCGCGCAGGCTCAGGGCAGTATCGATTACCTGTTTGAACAGGGTTTCAGGGTTCCGCAACTCGGTGTCGATCCGCTTCTCACGAATGATTTCGCCCGTTGGACCGACCAGCGCCGCCTTGAGTGTAGTTCCCCCGAGATCGATTCCGATGAAGACTGATTGGCTGGTCTGGCTGGTTGTCATAGAGGGTAACCGCACTGTTGTGGAGTAAGTTATCGAGCCGGCATCTGAGAATATCAAAGGCTTTGAAGGGATGTCAATTTTAGCAAAGTGCGCTACAATCCCACGGCCTAAATTGCTCAGTAGTTTCCGGTTTCTGGTTTGAGTCGCTTCGCCGCCAGAAACGGCAAACCGAAACTACAAACCAGGAACGGTATGTCCGGCAAACTTCAGTTTGTCGCCAGACGCGGGCGGGATCGAATTCGAAGGTGACGACAAACCGAAGTTTGTCGGACGGTTACCAGAACTATTGATTTACGAGTTGCTGAAACAATACGGGCTGTGGGCGGTGTTCTTCGGGACGATGATCGAAGGCGATCTGACGCTGCTCTTTTCCGGCGTGCTTGCCCGGGCCGGGCTCTTTACGTTCGAGGAAGCGTTAATCGTAGGCACCGCGGGCGGGTTTATCGGTGACTCGCTGAGCTACATGGTCGGCGCGCGATTTCGCGGGCGAGCCAGGAACTGGCACTTCTTTACGCGCGCGCGTCCGCGAGTTGAAAAGCTCATGCACCGGTTCGGCGTGCTGTCGGTATTCATAGTGAAATACGTCTACGGGCTTCGGACCACGAGCGCGATTTTCTACGGACTTGTGCACTTCGGGTTTCTGAGGTTCGCGGCGCTTACGCTTGCGAGCTGCCTGGTTTGGGTTGGGGTGCTGGCTGGCCTCGGTTTCACGTTTGCCACGGGCATCGAGAAGCTGGTCGGTGATCTCAAACGAATACAGATCATTCTGCTGGTCGTGGTGATCATCCTGGCAACCGTCTACATCATCAGCCGGTTCGAGCGAAGAGTCATCGAGGAAGAGAAGGAATTTTTTGCCCGCGAGGACGATGAATGACCGGCGCGAGCTTTGCGGTCCTTTGCGTCTTTGCGTTGCGTATTTGCAGTGAAGAATTCTCAGCGCAAAGACGCAAAGGACCGCAAAGCTCGCAAAGAAGCCATTTTGGTGTCGCCATGCCTCCGAAGTTCCTCGATTTTCCTGGGTGAACATTTAAGTGACCTCTGAAAACATTTCCCATTACCGCATAGTCACCAAGCTCGGCGAGGGCGGAATGGGTGAGGTGTACCTTGCGGAGGACACGCGACTCGGCAGGCAAATCGCTCTCAAAGTTTTGCCGGCGTCTTATCAATACGACCCCGAGCGGCGCACGAGGTTTCTGACGGAAGCCCGAGCAGCTTCGGCGCTGCGCTCGCCCAACATCGCCGCCATCTACGACATCGGGGAACACGACGGAGCGATGTTTATCGCTATGGAGTACGTCGACGGCGAGGTCCTGTCCGAGCGCATTGCCCGCCGAACCATGCCTACGGCAGAGGTAATCGAGATAACCGTTCAGATCGCGGACACGCTTGATGAGGCTCACGCGCTGGGCATAGTTCATCGCGACATCAAGAGCTCGAACCTGATGGTCACCGAACGCGGGCTGGTGAAGATGCTCGACTTCGGACTTGCCAAGGTGATTCGTCCGGAAGGTTCGGGCGATCAAACCGATCCGACTGTTCCGCTCGGCGCGCAAACCGCGGTCGGCATAGTGATGGGCACGGTTTCATACATGTCTCCCGAGCAGGCGCTTGGGCATAAGATCGATCAGCGGTCGGATCTCTTCTCACTGGGCGTTGTGATCTATGAGATGCTGACCGGCCGGTTGCCCTTCGACGGGTCGAGCACCACGGAAATCATCGACAGCATCATTCACAAGGAGCCGATCGCCATTGCGCGCTTCAACTACGATGTTCCGCCGGAGCTCGAGCGCATCGCGCGCAAATGTCTCGAGAAGGACCGCCAGCGGCGTTATCAAACCGCGCGCGAGGTCTCAACCGACTTGCGCAATCTCAGACGCGACGGTGGCCCCGGCGAAGCAACCAATGCGAGCGGGACCGGGAAGTCGCAACCGGGCCGGCGCTCTCGTTCTCGCAAGGCGATCGATTCGCTTGCGATTCTGCCGCTGGTGAACGCGAGCGGCGATCCCGATGCCGAGTACCTTTCTGATGGAATAACCGAAAGCATCATCAACACGCTCTCACAACTTCCAAAGCTGCGAGTGATGGCGCGAAGCACGGTCTTCCGCTACAAAGGCGGCGAAGTGGACCCGCAGGTTGTCGGCCGGGAACTGGGCGTGCGCGCAGTGCTGACCGGGAGAGTGCTTCAGCGAGGCGAGCTGCTGATCATTAAGGCGGAGATGGCCGACGCCGGCGACGGCTCGCATCTTTGGGGCGAGCAGTACAGCCGGAAGCTTTCCGACATCTTCACAATCGAGGAAGAAATATCACGGGAGATATCGGAGAAGCTGCGGCTCAAGCTCAGCGGCGCCGAAAAGAAACAACTAGCTAAGCGCTACACCGAAAACAGCGAAGCCTATCAGCTTTATCTCAAGGGGCGCTTCCACTGGAACAAAAGAACGGAAGAGGCTCTTCAGAAGGGCATCGATTATTTCAGGCAGGCGATCGAAAGTGATCCCGGTTACGCGCTTGCATACGCCGGACTCGCCGACTCCTACAATATTCTGGCGAGCTATAGCGCGGTGGCGCCAAAGGACGCGTTCCCGATGGCGAAATCGGCGGCGAGCCGGGCACTCGAGTTGGACACCGAGCTTGCCGAGGCGCACACGTCGCTCGCGTTCGCCAGGTTTGGCTACGACTGGAAATGGGCCGAATCCGAAAAGGAATTCAAACGAGCGCTCAGGTTGAATCCCGGTTACGCGATGGCTCGCAACTGGTACGCGGTTACAGTCGTCGCTCAAGGCAGGTTCGACGAGGCATTCGATCAAATCAACCGCGCGCGTGAGCTTGATCCTCTTTCTCTTCCGATCAACACCAATGCCGGATGGTTGCTGCACCTCGCGCGCCGTTACGATGAAGCAATCGAACAGTATTTGAAGACGATTGAGCTGGATGAAGGATTCGGACTCGCGCATCGCCGGCTGGGACAGACTTACGAGCAAACGCACATGTACAACGAGGCGGTCATCGAGTTTCAGAAAGCGGTCAAGCTCTCGGGCGAAGACGTTGAGCTGCTGTCCGCGCGCGGGCACTTCTACGCGATGCTTGGGGAGAGCGAGAAAGCCAAAGAGGTGCTCGAGCTGCTGGAAGAGCGCGCGACGAGCACTTACGTTCCGGCATATCTGGTTGCGAGAGTGCACCTCGGCTTTGGCGACAACGACCGCGTGTTCGAGTGGCTCAACAAAGCCTGCGATGAGCGATACGGATATCTGGCTTATCTCAACGTTGACCCTATGTTCGACAACGTCCGTTCGGACCCGCGTTTCGCGGAACTGGTTCGACGCGTCGGCCTCGCGAGTTCATAGCTCCTCAGCATAGAGCGGCTTGTACGGGCGGCCCTCCGTGGCCGCCCCTCTTAGAAATCCCCGCTTCGGTTACCACTGTGGGGCGGCCACGGAGGGCCGCCCCTACATGGGCGCCTATGGCAATCAAAACCGCCATACGACTTGCCGGCAAACATCCCTTCTTCTGGGTTGCTTTGTTTATCGGAGTCCTGTTGCTCGGATTCTATGTCTTCGCCGGCTTGATGATCTATCGTTACGGCACGCTGAGCAAAGACTTCGGATGGGAGTACAACTCGAGAGGTGATCGTTGGTACGTCAGCGGAGTCGATCCGAACGGTGTTGCGGCAACCAAGCTTGAACCGGGCGACAGAATCATCGCTATCGACGGCGACGAGTGGATCACTCGAATCGGCAGCGATCTTAATCTGCATCTCAAGACAGAAGTCCTTCCTGCCCAAACCGTATACACAATTCGCGTTGAACGCGGCGGCACCCGGCAGGATTTTGAATTGAGCGTTCCGCTCCGACGCGGGTTCGGTAACTTTTCTCGCTTCGTTCCGATGCTGGTTGTCAGCATCCTGTTCTGGGTCCTCGCGATGCTGCTGGGGGTGGTAAAACCGGATCAGCGGCTTGCTCAAATCGCATTCATCGCGGCTGCGGCCTCGTCGCTGCAGGTGCTGGGCGCATCTCTTTTATCAATCGATCAGTTCTTTCAGGGCAGCGAACGATTTGCTTACGTTTGGATGATGGGGCTGGACACGATTGAATTTGCCGTGGCCTATCATCTGTTCTACCTCTTTCCTTCGGGGCCGCCACCCGAACGAGTATGGAGATGGATCAAGCGCATCTTGTACGTTTGGGGCGTTCTTCAATTCATTCCGCGGTCGTTTCTTCATACGCTCACTTTTCTCGGGGATCGAACAGTGGAGAATCTGTTTGCGAACCATCAAGTCAGCTTGAACGCGTACGTGAGTTTTGACGGCGCGTTGTATGCCGCCGCGATGGTGTTCTTCCTGATCAGTATTGCCGCCATCCTTGCGCATAAGTATCGGCTCCTTAATGACCCCGATCAGCGCCGCCGCATCAAGTGGATCGTGTACGGCACAGCCGCGGGCGCGCTTCCAGGAGTAGTTTTCTTCTTATTCTTCGTAATCCTCTCGAGCATAGGCGCCGGATACCTGCCTTCGAGCAGCAACTTCCAGAACCTGCTGGCGCTCTCCAATATTTCCGCGGGTGCGATTCCAATCACATTCGGCTACGCGATACTCAAGCACCGGGTGTTCGATATCAACGTCGTCGTCCGGCGAAGCCTGCAGTACCTTCTGGCCAGGAACGTCCTTCGCGCGATTCTCTCGCTCCCGCTGCTTGCGCTTGCTTATGCGGTCGTTTCGAACCCGAACAAGACCGTGGCGGAGATACTCTTCCACAACTCGATCTACTTGTATTTGATGGCGGCGGTGGCGGTCAGCTTGAAGTACCGGCGGCAACTGCGTGAGTGGATCGATCGCAAGTTCTTTCGCGAAGCTTACGATCGGGAAAGATTGCTGCTCGGACTGGTCGATGAGATAAAGGAGATCGATTCGCTGGCGGAGATCTCGAGGCTGGTCAGCAATGAAGTCGAGGCCGCGCTTCATCCAAAACACATCTATGCTTTTTACCGCGAAGAAGAGAAGCGGGATCTTGCGCTCGGCTATTCGTCGGGCGGCAGCGCTCAGAATCTTCGAATCCCGGCGTCGTCCCGGCTGCTGCGGTTGATGGAAAGCGAGACGAGCGCGCGGGAATATCCGCTCCCGCAAAAGGATCTCCTGCCAAAAGATGAGAAGGAATGGCTGGACGGCCTCGAGATAAGTTTGATTGTTCCGATGAATGGCACCGACGGCGCTTTGGTTGGTTTGTTATTGCTCGCCGAGAAGAAATCCGAAGAGCCTTATGCGCCGGGCGATCGGAAGCTGCTCGAAATAATCGCGAGTCAGATGGCGATCGTCTACGAAAACGTCTGGCTCAAAGACCGGGTCGACAAGGAGCGACGGACCAAACGCGAAGTTCTTGCGCGGCTCGAGGAGCAGGCGATCAACCTGGTGAGGGAATGCCCATCGTGCGGCGCGTGCTTCGACAGTTCCGCTGAATTCTGCGAGACCGACCAGGCAGAGCTGACGCTATCCTTGCCGGTCGAACGCACGATCGAAGGCAAGTATCGGCTGGACAGACTGCTCGGAAGAGGCGGAATGGGCGCGGTGTACGAGGCGATGGATTTGAGACTCGATCGCAAGGTCGCTATCAAGATCATGCTTGGAAGCATGTTCGGCGACCGAACGGCGTTGCGCCGCTTCGAGCGGGAAGCCAGGGCGTCCGCAAGATTGAATCATCCCAACATCATCACCGCCTACGACTACGGAGTCACCGGAGCAGAGGGCGCTTACCTGGTGATGGAGATGGTGATTGGATTCAACATGCGCTCGGCGATGGAGCAAGAACAGGTCATCGCGCCGGCAGTTGCCGCCGAGTGGTTCGACCAGGTACTTGAAGGAATGAAGTCGGCTCACAAATCAGGAATCGTTCATCGCGACCTTAAACCGGAGAACATTCTGATTTCCAGGGCCGAGGATGAATCCGCGCTTATCAAGATTCTTGATTTTGGACTTGCGAAAGTTTTGCAGCTCGACCTGTCGGATCAGAAAACGATGACGGCTCGCGGGACAGTGCTTGGGACGTTTGGGTATATGTCGCCCGAACAGCTCTCAGGCGAAGAAGTGGATGAGCGCAGCGACATCTTCGCTATAGGGGTGATGGTCGTTGAAGCGTTGACGGGACGGCGCCCGTTTAGTGGAAGGACGTATGCGGAGCTGCTGCGTTCGGTTACGCACGATTCATTTCAATTCGCGGACGATTCTGTTGAAGGCAAGCGGTTGAATGCGGTGTTGCAGAAATGCCTTGCAAAGAAACGCGAAGATCGATTTGCTTCGATGAGTGACCTTCAGCGAACGCTGATACCTGCCATTCGAAATTGTGCGCCGCAACCCGCTTCTGCTCTGATGATCGCCGACGCCGATACTGTGATTAGAAGGTAACCGCGAATGGCCGGAGCGTACAAAGAAACCGAGCGTTCAGAGTACCGACTTTAGTGGATGCGGCCGACAAGGCTGCGAATCTTATGGGGTGAAAGTCCCCTGCCGTCAATTGCCCGATTCGGACGGCTAGCATATCCGACGCGAGGTGAGGTAACGAGCCTTGCGGT
>DATNBZ010000194.1:0-5168 GCA_035607285.1 Blastocatellia bacterium
TGGTCGCGAATGCCGACTCGACTCAGGCGTCGCCCAAATTCGGGACAGTCAACGCGCTGCTTGGAGGCATCGATCATGCGACGGTTGATCCGAGTAACGGCGACGTGTACTACGTCTATGGCACTCGCGATTCGGTGACGCTCAACAACCGGCTCGCGATAATCCGCTTGACCGATGACGGCATGGGCGGGCTGACTATTGGTACTCCCCATTTCGTAACCGGCCAGATTCAGGCTGCGCTCCCCTCGGTGGCGGTCACTACTAACGGAGTGGTCGGCGTTCTCTACACAAGTTACGATGGCATGAGCATGGGGTTTCCGCAGTTCACTGCCCACTTCGCCACGAGCACCGATCAGGGATCGACGTTCACGGACAACACCCTGCTCACGTTTCTGTCGTCGGCCGCGGACAGCGGTAACCCGTCACAGCGGGTTCTGGGAGACTATCAACAGGTCAAGGCTCTGGGGACTAACTTCTATGGAGTCTTCACGGCAAACGGCGCTCCCCTCGGGCGGCCTTTTGCAAACCACGATGCGATTTTCTTCAAGGTCTTCGCAGCGTGCACGGGCATCACTTGTCCCGCCAACGTGACCCAGTCAAATGATCCAAATCAGTGCGGCGCTGTCGTCACATATCCGGCGCCCACATCGACGGGCGATTGCGGCACTGTATCGTGTAGCCCCTTATCAGGTTCGTTCTTTCCTGTAGGGACGACGACGGTGACCTGCACAAGCGAGGCAGGAGCGACCTGTTCGTTTACCGTGACCGTCAACGACACGCAACCGCCCCAGATCACTTGTCCGGCGAACATCACCGCTGTGACAAATAAAGCGGTCTGTGTTCCGGCCAGCCAAGCTTGCCAGGTTGTGAACTTCACAACTACGGCAAGTGACAATTGCCCAGGGGTGACTGTTGTCTGCGCTCCTCCATCGGGGACCTGCATACCGGTGGGCACAACCACTGTTACGTGCACCGCCACGGATGCGTCGATGAATACGGCTACGTGCAGCTTCACTATCAAGGTGTTTGATGTTTGTCTGCAGGATGACAGCAATCCGGCCACTGTGCTGCTGTTCAACTCCGCCACTGGTGAGTATCGGTTCTGTTGCGGCGGAACTATCTTTACGGGAGCCGGGATTGCGATGGTTAAGGGATGCCAGATCACTTTGCAGCATAACCCCGGCAATCTAAGGTTGCAGGCGAGTATCGACAAAGCTCAGTTCAAGGGCACTGCGTCGTTGCAATTCCCGCCCGGCGTGATGAAATGCACGATCACCGATCGGGATACAAGAAACAACTCGTGCGTGTGTCAGTGACAGTCGTTGGATCTTTACATCCGTCGAATCTTTTAGAAGGGCCGGTTGCTTTGCAGCCGGCCCTGTCGTTGATACGATCGCTTCTCGCTTTCTGAATGCCGCGGTCGGACTGTTGAGGCCATTCAATGGGCTTGAATCGCGGCCTGTTGGAGTCTAAGCTTCCGCTTAGCCAACGCTCAATGTTTTTGTGGAAACTGAGACGACGAGTACAGCAGATTGCGATTGCTTCTTTCTCAAGGTACCGAGCTTTGGCTGGTGAGCGAGTCGACAACTCAACCGAAGTACGTGACAGTCATCACAGACGCTTGCGGATGTCTACGGATATGCTTCGCCCGCTGTGATGTGCGGTCTCGGCGGTGATGCGCAGTCTCTCGAAAGAAAATGCAACGTAATCCCTCTCGCGTTGCGATAGAGTTCTAAATGGAGGAAAACTACAGATGAAGACCGATACTCGTAATGCTTGCCCGAGAACACGGTTTGATGTGAGGACTACCAAGAAACGCCAGCGCAATTTGCGACTGGGCCTCGTGATGGTTTCCGTCGCGACTCTCCTTGGTTTCGTTCTAGTCGGACCGAGCTCGCAGATAACGCCCGGTACGTTGGCGCAGCCTTCTTGCACAACGCCGCCGGCAAACATGGTTGCGTGGTGGCCCGCCGACAATAATGCCAATGATGTTACAGCGAGTCCCGATAATGGCACTCTAAATGGCGGTGCGACCTTCGCCGCGGGCGAGGTTGCGCAGGCGTTTAGCCTTAACGGCACGACCGCATATGTGTCCGCGCCGGACGTGGCTAAGATAAATTTCGGGACGGGAGACTTCTCAATCGACGCTTGGATCCAGACGAGTAATGCTAATGGCGTCCAACCGATCGTTGATAAAAGGGTCGGGGATAATGTCTCCGTCTTCACCGGGTATAGTTTCTTCACGTTCAATGGTAATCTCGGCGTGCAACTCGCGGATGGCACAGCTCAAAACTTTGTTTCGGCGACCAATGTCGCGAATGGCGCGTTTCATCATGTCGCGGTGACGGTTGTTCGAAACAGCACGACCGGGGGGAACCTGTATGTTGATGGAGTATCCGTCCTCACCTTCGACCCGACTGGGCGAGCCGGCAGTCTTACCAATACCGCAGAGTTGAGGATAGGGAGGAACTCTCCGAACACAATCCTCGATGCTTTTTTCAGCGGCCTGATCGACGAGGTCGAGCTGTTCAACCGCGCGCTCAGTGCCACGGAAGTCCAGGCTATCTTCAATGCAGGCACTGCGGGCAAGTGCAAGTGCACTATCACCTGCCCCGCGAACATCACTCAATCGACCGATCCGAACCAGTGCGGAGCCGTTGTAACCTATCCCGCTCCAACTACCTCTGGCTCATGCGGCACTGTCACATGCAGTCCGCCCTCCGGCTCTTTCTTCTCAAAAGGCACAACGACGGTCACCTGCATGACTACCGCAGGGCCAAGCTGCTCGTTCACGGTTACAGTCAACGATACTCAGCCGCCGACGGTCACTTGCCCGGCCAACCAGACGGTAGTGACAAACCAGAGTGTTTGTGTGTCGTCCAGTTGCCAGGTTGCGACGTTCACCGCGACAGCAACAGATAATTGTCCCGGCGTAACCGTCTCGTGTAATCCTCCATCCGGCTCGTGCTTCCCCATCGGGACCACTACCGTGACTTGCACGGCAACCGATGCGTCGATGAACACCGCTACTTGCAGTTTCACGGTAACGGCGTTCGATGTCTGCCTGCAGGATGACAGCAATCCCAGCATCGTGCTGCTGTTCAATTCCATTACCGGCCAGTATCGCTTCTGCTGCGGTGGCACTATCTTCACTGGAGTCGGAACCGTAAGCAAAAAGGGATGCCTTATCACCTTGCAGCATAACCCCGGCGATCGCAGGCTGCAGGCGAATGTCGACAAGACCCAGTTCAAGGGCAATGCGGCATTGCAGTTCCCGCCCGGCGTGATGAAATGCACAATCATGGATCGGGATATAAGAAACAATACCTGCGTGTGTCCGTGATAACGTAATCTCTGAAGTTGGCGGAATCTGGATAGGGCCGGTTGCAGTTCGCAGCCGGCCCATTAATTTTCGAGCAAAGCGTCCGTCACTCGGACGACGTCCAATATCTGGCTGACGTCGTGTACGCGGACGATATGTGCTCCGCGAATAATGGACGCAGCTACGGAAGCGGCGGTGCCGAACAGGCGATCGCTCGCCTCGCGTCTGGTTAGCTTGCCGATGAAGCTCTTCCGCGAAGTCCCGATCATCAACGGCAGACCGAAGCTCTCGAACCGATCCAGGTGGTTTATGATCGCGAGGTTCTGCTCCAGGGTCTTTCCAAATCCTATCCCGGGATCGACTATGATCTGGTTGTGTCTCACTCCGCGCGATTCCGCCTGGCGAATCGCCTGTGCGAGATCGGTCTCAATTTCCGCGAATATGTCCGCGCTGGGCTCGATCTTCTGCATGTTGGCTGGCTCGCCTCGCATGTGCATGAGTACGAGAATCGCGCCCGTGCGCGCTGCAACATCAGCGAGCGCCGGATCGAACCTGAGAGCGCTTACGTCGTTGATGATCGCCACACCTCGTTCAACTGCGGCGGCGGCAACCTCGCTCTTATACGTATCGATTGCAATGGGAATCCTCAGGCGACCAGCCAATCCGCTCAACACCGGCATCACCCTTTCGAGTTCCTTATGAACCGGCAAGCGCGTGGCTCCGGGCCGTGTTGATTCGCCTCCTACTTCGAGGATGTCCGCGCCTTCGCTTTCAAGTTCCAGTGCTCTGTCGATCGCGCGAGCGGGCTCGAAATTCTGGCCGCCGTCCGAAAATGAATCGGGAGTAATATTCAACACACCTATGAGCGCAGTACGTTTGCCAAGCTCAATCGTCCTTCCGCCGGGGAGTTCGAGTGTGAAAACTTTCCTCATCGGTTGAAGGCTAGCGGCTCCGAGACTCACGGCGCAACCGTTGACTTTTGATCCCGGCTCGCATAACCATTGGCGTCTCAATTCTTCTGGAGGACGGCGACGCAGATGCTTCCAACTGAGAGACTCTACTTCCGCGATTCCAGCCTGCTCGAGTTTACGAGTACCGTAATCGACATCAGGTCATTTGACGGCGGTGATTCGGTAGTTCTCGATCGAACCGCATTTTATCCAACCGGCGGCGGTCAACCGAACGATCTTGGGACCTTGTCCGATGTAGAGGTCACCGACGTGTTCGAAGATGAATCGGGTTTGATTTATCACAAATTGGCGGGCGCGCGTTCGTTGGCGATCGGCTCTACGGTGACTGGCAAGATCGATCCAGCGCGGCGGCTGGATCACTTGCAGCAACATAGCGGTCAGCACATTCTGTCTCAGGCCTTTGTGCGCGCTTGCGGGGCGGAAACCAGGTCCTTTCATATGGGTGTCGAAACCTCGACCATAGATGTTGACTGGCAGTCTCCTTCGGAAGATCTGATTCGCGCGGCTGAGAATATCGCCAACGAAATAGTGTTCGAGGATCGCCCGATGCTGGTCCATGTGGTAAGTGAAGAAGAATCCGCCCGGTTCCCATTAAGAAAAGAGAGCCCCGTGCAGGGTGATATTCGCATCATTGAGGTCGAAGACTTCGATTGGTCTCCGTGCGGCGGCACGCACGCCTCGCGAACGGGCCAGGTCGGGTTGATTGCCGTTCGTTCCTTCGAGCGCGCGAAGAAAATGACCAGAATCGAGTTTGTGTGCGGAGGCCGCGCGCTTCGAGAGTATCGACGAGCGCGCGACACAGCATTTGGCGTGGCGCGGCTCCTTAGCGCTGAAAGAGAAAATGCGATTGAGCTGGTCGAAAAAACCATTCAAGA
>DATNBZ010000208.1:0-2480 GCA_035607285.1 Blastocatellia bacterium
CCGAGCACCGCAAGGCTCGTTACCTCACCTCGCGTCGGATATGCTAGCCGTCCGAATCGGGCAATTGACGGCAGGGGACTTTCACCCCATAAGATTCGCAGCCTTGTCGGCCGCATCCACTAAAGTCGGTACTCTGAACGCCCGCTGCCGAAGTCGACCTACCTGGTGAGTTGTCTTTCTTGCCGAAATCTAAGAGACAGAGAACTCAGCCGTCTTCTGATCTTTTTGCTCGCCGTTTTCATTCAGCATCACAACCTCGAGTTTGTATTTCCCTTTTGGCCAACCGGTCGGAGGCGGCGTGAATGTGAACGTAGCAGTTCCGCTTCCGGGCAAATCCACCGTCGTATCGAGGCCGGGAACGGGTCCGCTCTTTTCACCTTCGACATTGTCTATGACGAAGGTACCCTTGACCTTGACTTTATTCGGCGCATTTGAGACTTCGGCGACACCGTAGATCGTATCGGTGGCGCTGAAATTCGTTGTTTCTTTGGTTACAGTCTTGTCCGTGCCGAGTTTCAGGCTGCTGATGTTGGCGGTAGATACGCTGAAACTACAGGCGACGGCGCTGGCGAGCAAAAGGCACAAACCAACACTAAGACCCCATTGCTTTGATTGCATAGCTTCTCTCCCTTTCATGTTCGTAATTTGCGCTTGGTTCCGGATGGCCAATAAATAAGTTGAGGCTGAACTGTATACAGAACGGCGTGAGTCGGCAAGGAAGCAGCAAAGTGCGCAGAGGTGATAGGGTGTCGCTTCCTTAGGGATCGTCTTGCTCCTCTGCGTCCCCGGCGTCCTCTGCGGTTTTCTTTGGTGTGATGAAAGTCAACCGCAGAGGACGCCGAGGACGCAGAGGACAGCCTTAGGGGCGACACGCCCACTACCGACGATGATCGACTATTTTCCACCTCACGAACTCAGCTCGCTTGAACCGGGCTACGCACTGAAGTAGTATGCTCGGCAACCGGTGGAAGGACTCATTCGGAAAAGACAAACGCTCGCGCAATTATTGGCGCTCGATAAGGAGAAGCCCTGATGATTCGAAGACTCTTACTGCGCTCCGCCCTTGCAATCGCGATTCTTATTAGCTGCCTCGCGCCGGCCGTCGCTCAGGATGCCGCGCAAGTGTTACGGCTTTCGGTCGGCTACGGCACGATGAAGAACACTCCGTCCGTGATCGCCAAGCTGACGCCGGAGGCTAAAGCCGAAGTGGAGCGGCTCGAAAAACTGGCTCGCGCGGCGAACACCGAAGGCAAGTACGGCGACGCGCTCAAGCATCTGTATCACGCGATGTCGCTGATGCGAGGGGTGGAGTGGACTCCGGGGGCGGCGATGACTCCGGCGCTTACGGTCAAGCTCGACCGGCAGATGCTGGATCCGGGTGACCCGGTTTCCTTGAAGATCGGTCAGATCTACGCGCTCGACGCCAAAGTAGACGGTAAGCTCACCGCTTCCATCAGGCTCGTCAAGATGAAGGGCGACGATCTGGTGAAGGAGCTGAAAACAATTGATTCGATCGATGCCGACTTCATCGCGCATCCGCTGTCGGCCGAGGTCGTAACGCCCGAGGTCGAGACCGGTAACTATCGCATCGCAATTCAGCTCAAGCTTCCCAGCGGAGATCCGATCATCAAGTATGCAACGGTTCATATAGAGCGCGGGCTCGCCGGCGACTTCGCGGCCGCCAAGTCGCGAGCGGCAAAGGTTGAAGCCGCGTTGAAGGGTAAGCATCAGGACAGGCTTGCCGCTGCGGTGCCTTCGGCGTCTTATCGCATTTCACTCTTCGAGCTTGCGCGAACGGGTGAGATAAACTTCGAGCGAATAGACTTCCGCGAAGCGCTCAAGGAAGCCAATGCGATGCTGGACGCGCTCAGCGCGGGCAGCGATCCGTTTGCGGCTCGGCGCGGCGAGTTCAAGAAGGCTTACCTGTCGACGGTGGACAACACGCTTCAGCCTTATCAGGTGTTCGTCCCTTCGAGCTATGACAAGTCGAAGGCGTTTCCTTTGATCATTGCGCTTCACGGGATGGGCGGAGACGAGAACAGCTACTTTGCCTCTTACGGCCAGGGTGCATTTAAGGTAGAAGCTGAAAAACATGGCTACATTGTCGCGTGCCCGAAAGGTCGCAAGCCGGCATCGATGTACGTCGGCGACGCAGAGAAAGACGTGATGGATGTGCTTGCCGAAGTGCGGCGCGCTTACAACGTCGACGCGGACAGAATCTATTTGACCGGGCACTCGATGGGAGGCTACGGCACGATCCGCATCGCCATGCGTTACCCCGAGGTGTTCTCGAGCGTGTATGCGATGAGCCCTTGTTGCCTGTCCACGAATTCCAACCTCGACATGGAATCGGTCGAGCGTGCCGCTAAAGTGAACCGGCTCGATGAGCTTACTGACAAGGATTTCTTCGTCAAGGCGGTGCTGGCCACCTCTGCGGCCTGGTCACCCAATCCGGCCCGCGCGCCCTACTATGATCTTCC
>DATNBZ010000221.1:0-14885 GCA_035607285.1 Blastocatellia bacterium
TGTAGGACGACCTCTAGTCCGTCTCCTCACCCAGTTTTTAGGATATCCCGACAACTCGAACCACGCACGCTTCATTATTTCTGGGCGTCTGCGAAGAAATCCGTGACTATAAACATTCTACCCCTACGGGGTTCTAAGAAATTCTCCAGAGCTTCCATCAACGAGCAGCCCCGTCTGCCATAAGTCCAGTTCTTAATCACACCCGTGCTCGTCAGACTTAATCACCGAAGGGAATTCACACGCGAAACTCTGACCCTCTACCGCTGCGACCGGTCCAGAACAACGCACGCTCAGAAGTTGACCTTCAGCGCCAGTTGAAAGGCTCGTGGCCCGCCCGAGCCAAAGACGCCGCCCGCGGTTGTGACAGGTTGTCCGAAGCCAGATGATTTCAGGAAGCCCGGCGATTTCGGATCGTCACTGTCCCGGACAAGCACATTAGCGAACCCGGAGTAGTTGACGTTCGAGACCCCCAAAACGTTCGTCACGTTGAACAGGTTAAACGCTTCGATTGCCGGCTCGAGAGTCGCCTCGCCAAGCTTCCAGATGCGCGACAGACGCAAATCGAAGGAGTCGAATCGGTCGTTGAAGCGCGCGGAGGAACTTACAAACGGCAGCAACTGGCCGGCGACGCCTCCGCTTGCGTTTGTGCGCTGGATGAAATCATTCAGCTCGGAAGCATCATGAAAGAGCCTTCCTCCGGCGTTGCGCTGCAGCGATGGAATCCTGGTGCTCGCGTCGGGCAGCAGGATATCCATTGGAACGCCGGAAGCCAGCGTCCAGATCGGAGCGAGCTTAAGACCATGCGGCAATTCAAACACGCCGGAAAATGTGAAGCGATGCCGCTGGTCGTTGGGTGTAGCTCCATATTCCAGCCGCAGATTGTTTGAATCGATGGGCCCGGCGGCAAAAGGAATTTGATCATCGTTTGCGTAGTTGAAAGCCTTCGACAGCGTGTATGACGCGCGCAACTGATAATGATTAGAAAACCTCTTCTCGAAACTTACCAGCAACCCATCGTACTTCGTCTGCACACTCGATTCGAGATTCACGACGCGATCTGGTCCGCCGACTACCGGATTGAAAACTGTTCCTATCGTACGGCCAATGATGAAGTGGGCGCCGAAGTCGTGAAGATAATCCGCGCGCAACACAAAGTCCCTGCCGATCTGTTGTTCGATTCCCAGGTTGGTCTGCTGCACCATTGGGTTCTGCAGTTTGTTGTCGATGATGTTGATCCCGCCGGCTCCGGCCCCGGGAAGAATAAAGCCGGTAAACGGATTCGCCAGACTGGGAGCGCCCGGCGCTATTTGACCATTTGGCCCGAGGAAGAAGACATTGCCCGCGCGAACCTCGATCGCAAGCGAGCGTCCGTCGAGCCCGCGCTCGAGAGAGGCGATTTCCAGAATCACGCGATCGTAGTAGATTCCGTAGCCACCGTGAACGCTCGTTCGCTGACTCTTCGTCGACCAGTTGAATCCAACGCGCGGACCAAAGTTATTTTTGTCACGAGTGCGCTTGCCCGACAGAAACGGCAATATCAGCGGATTCAAATCGCCGGTGTGGCTGATATTCTTAACATCGGTGTCCAGTTCGTAGCGCAATCCCAGGTTCAGATTGAGATTCGGCCGTACGTGCCAATCGTCCTGCACGAAAAACGCGATGTGATTGTTGTCGGCGTTTGGAATTACCAGCGGCCGCTCGGGGGTGGCGCTTCGAAGCGTTACCGCAAACAGCAGGTCGTTATCGTCTACGCGACCGTCACCGTTCGCATCGAACGCCGGAAAGTCCTGAACGAACTCGATGCGTCCCTGTTGAAACACGCCGAGGTTGAAGTCGGCATCGATCCGCTGGAACTCAGCCCCGACATTGAATGCGTGCCGTCCTTTTACAACTTGAAGCGATTCGTCAAATTGAAGCCGGTTCATCCGAGTCTGTTGCGGTACGCGGAACGATGCGCCGTCCTGCAGACTCGGAAACGTCAACTGGGCACCGGGCGTGACTGGCTCGGTCTTGTTTATGAAGTTGGTGATGCTGAAGCTGAAGGCATTGAGCGTCGTCGTATTGATGACGTCGGTCCATGTGCTCAGAAGGGACTGGTAACGATTGCGGCTCGCCTGACGTTCCGAGGCTGAGCCGATCGCGCGTATCAAGGTACTCGCGCCGGTGTCGTCCGCGCGCTCGATCGAATAGCGCAGGGTGAGTCTGTTCTGATCGTTTACGTTCCAGTCACCACGAGCTGTGCCGAGCAAGTCATTGAGCGGAGCCGGGGCGAAGCCTCGCTTTATGGATCTCGTCGCCGCATCGCGCTCTCCCACCAGCACCGCGCCGTCTTGATTTCGGTATTCAAACGCACCAAACCAAAAGGCCCGGTCTTTGACTATTGGTCCACCCAGCGTCACCGAATACTGCTCTCGGTCAAACGGCGGATCAGGATTGAAGCGATCAAATGTAGCCGGCAACGCCTGCAGCTTGCGGTCGCGAAAGAAGAATGCTCCCGATCCATGCAACGTGTTAGTTCCCGACTTTGTGACGATATTGATAACCGACGAGCCCGACCGCCCAAGTTGCGCGGAAAAACGGTTGGTAGCGATCTGAAACTCTTGCACCGAGTCCTGGGAAACGTTGATGAGCGAACCACCGACTACATCGTCGTTGTTGTCACCGCCGTCGATCGTCACATTAGAGCCGCGCCCAAGCTGCCCCGCCGACGAGATCAACACTGTGTTTGTCTTGGTCGGATCGAAGTTAGGCGCCAGCGAGTTTCCCGGCACCTGCAAGGCGAGTTCAAGAAAGTTGCGCCCATTCAGCGGAAGGCTCTCAATCTCTCTCCGTTCGACCACTCGATCAACCACTGAGGAAACGGTATCAACTGGAGGAGGTTGTGTCGGTGCAATGGAGTGGTCTCCGGTCAACTCCGCCACCTGCAAAGTGACAGCAAGATTCTCGTTCTGACCGGTCTTGAGAGAAACTGCAGAAAGGATCGTCGTCTTGAACCATGGCTCCTGAACTCTGACTTCGTACTCACCCGGAGCGAGGCTCGTAACGACAAACAGCCCCTCGTCATTTGTCTTAGTCTCACGTCTGCTGTTCGTGGCCTTCAGAGTGATTGCCACTTTCGCGCCGACGATTACAGCGCCGTTAGCGTCCATCACGCGGCCGCTCAACGTCGCAGTGCCCGGCTGCTGGGCGCACAATGCTTCCGCTCCAAGGACCACAATCGCAATCCACGTTGCAACCATCAGCTTTACTCGCATAGGCAATCGCTCCTGAAAAAAGATTAGTCAGCATGCAATCGGAGATGTGCGCCCGGGGACAACGTACTTGCACACTATCGGGACATCGAGAAACGGTCGAGATGCTGGATTCGCTGAGCCAAAAAGCGTGTCGCTATAGGAACCGGGCGAGGATAGTTGATAAAACTAGTTTTGTCATTAAGCCAGCGGAGGAGAGAACCATATAACCTGAGACATAGACAGCGCGAGATCAGTCTTCTTTGGGTGCAATTAGAAATGGGACTTGGGTCACGGCACTTCGGAAGCGGCGATCGAGCGTTCCGCTCGGCAACCCCGTAGGGGTGCGATGTTTATAGTAAAGAGCACCCCCGGCGTTCTTGGCGCTCCCGTAATGTGCGCGGCAACCCTGTAGGGGTGCGATGTTTATAGTAAAGAGCACCCCCGGCGTTCTTGCCGCTCCCGTAATGTGCGCGGCAACCCCGTAGGGGTGCGATGTTTATAGTAAAGATCGCTGCGGACTTCCGAGCTCCGTTAGGAGCGGCATACACCTTTAGCGCGCAGGACATTCCACCCCTACGGGGTTCGTAACGTAGCGGTCTCGATACTATAAACATTCTACCCCTACGGGGTTCTAAGAAACTCTCCAGGGTGGTGTCCTAATAGAAAGTTGGTCGAGCCCTAACCCGTCCTCCGTCCGCACGAATCAACTGTAGCCTAGCGCGATTCCCTCGCGAAGTTAAGCCCCAAATAACCCCATACAAAACCCCAAAAGAACCCCAAGAAACTTCTTGACTAGGAGGTGATCTATGGTATCATCGAGGCGTTCGAGAAAACCCGCATCTAGAGACGAAGACGACATGCGACTCAAATTGAGAGATTTGCTGGAACAGAGAGCGCGGGCCGAAGAGCAGATCAAGGAATTGCGGAAGGCTATCGCAGCCCTGGACGTGTTGATAAAAATCCAGCGCGGAGAGACGAGTATTCCTATTGACATGCTCCAATTGATAGAAAGGGGCTCGATTCAATACGAAAGCGGGAAAGAGCAATCCAGCAAACGTGCGATGATGATCGAGATCGTCAAGTTGAAGGGGTGCGCAAGGCCGAAGGAGGTCGTTGCCGCGCTCCATGCGAAGCAGGTCAAGGTAGATGCGCACTATGTTCACAACGAGCTGAGCGCGCTATACAAGGCTGGAGTGCTTGACCGCGTGAAGGGAGAATACTTCCTGCGAGAGAAGAAACAAGAGGACAAAAAGAAAAAGACCGGCGAGAAATCTCTAGGCTGAGATCGCCGGTCTTTCTCCGTTCGCGGGGTGGTAGCGGCTAGCTGCGGTCGCCTTCAAAACATGAAGGTAGCCTCAGAGAGTCGAGCCTCTGACGCCCCACCACCCTTTTCAATCTCGCTCCACTGATAGCTGATAACTATCAGTGGAGCTATCACCGGGCTTTCGCCTAATGACGGGTCCTAAACCCGCCGTCATTGTGGCACGGAGCCCTCAGAGAGGCAACGAAAAAATGACGTGCCACCTATGCCGCGCTGACGCTATGAAGTACGGTAGAAACTCGCAAGGTCTTCAAAGATACCATTGCCGGTCTTGCTCCAAAACCTTTCTCGAACCACAGAACAAGCCGCTTGATACGATGCGCCTCTCGCCAGCGAGGGCTATCATCGTGCTCAATCTTCTAGTCGAGGGTTGCTCAGTCCGCAGCACAGAACGAATCACTGGCGTTCACCGCGATACAATTCTCAATCTCCTTCTGCTTGTTGGCGACCGGTGCGAGCGGTTACTGGAAGATCGAATCAAGAGCTTGGCTGTCAGTGATGTGCAGTGCGACGAGATCTGGGGCTTTGTCGGGATGAAGCAGAAGATGAAGAACTTTCATGGAATCGAGAGTGATGAGCTAGGCGATGCTTACTGCTTCATCGCAATCGAACGGAATACAAAGTTAGTTCTGGCGTGGCACCTCGGACAACGGACGCGGGCTGCTACCATCGCGTTCACAGAGAAACTGGCGCAGGCGACGCGAGGCGGTTTTCAAGTCAGCACGGACGGATTCATACCCTATCGAGATGCAATCGTGTACAGCCTGGGCGGGCAGTACGTGGACTTCGCGCAGATCGTGAAAGTCTACGCCGCGAGCCGGGAAGGTGAGCAGCGATACTCGCCGGCTGAGGTAGTCGATTGCGTGAAGACCACAATCTTCGG
This sequence comes from Blastocatellia bacterium, assembly GCA_035607285.1. GTDB lineage: Bacteria > Acidobacteriota > Blastocatellia > UBA7656 > UBA7656 > Onstottus_A. Next base: position 5,438 of record DATNBZ010000221.1, read on the forward strand.
CGACCCCGATCCTCGACGCATCTGCACGTCTCATATCGAGAGACAGAATCTCACGGTGAGAATGTCGATGCGCCGAATGACGCGCCTTACGAATGCTTTCTCAAAGAAATGGCTGAACCACAAAGCCGCGTATGCGCTCTACTTCGCGCACTACAACTTCTGTCGGGTTCATTCCAGTTTGCGCGTGACGCCAGCTATGGAATCTGGTATAACCGACCACGTTTGGACGCTCGCCGAACTAATCGCGGACTGAGAAATGGGCTGCTGCTATGACTATCTGCGTTGCCGTGAAGGTTCCGGACGGGTTGGTTCTCGCCGCAGACAGTAGAGTATTGTCCTCCGCTGGTGGACGCACTCTCATTTCAGATGAAGCAGAAAAGATTCAACAAATCGGTGAATATCCAATCGGCCTAACATCGTGGGGATTACGTCGCGTCAACGATCAACCTATTGAGAGTCTGCTACTCGAATTCTCTGGTAGCCTCAGTCCTCTGGATGGCGCGAGTATTGATGTCTTCCAAATAGCAGTCCAATTGATTGAATTCATCACTCCGTTCTATCGTGAATATCAATCTGCGGCGAGAAGATATGAGTGTGCGATAAGCGAACTGTACCTATTCATCGGCGGGTATTCGACAGGTAACCATTTTCCTGATGTATATCGGATTGACTTCATTGACGAGACAATCCAATCGACGGTGACTCCAATCCGCGCTTTCCAAGACACTACTGACCGGCCCGCTTTCGGTTTCCGATGCGGCGGCGAGACTGGGCCTCTTGAACGGCTCATTCGCGGAGCAGACCAGCAACTGGTGCGAGACATAGTGGATACAGAAGAAGAAGCGACAGAACTTTATGGCCGCTATCGCTATTCGATCAGATACAAAAGTATGCCACTCAAGGATGCGATTGATCTGAGTGTTTATCTAGCAAACGTTGTCACTGGTATCTGTCGTTTCAAGGAAGATCCGATCAGTCCGTATCCAGTTTGTGGTGGAGAGATAGACGTTGCTGTGATTACGGAAACCGGTTTCAGGTGGGATCGTCGGAAGGAGGGGAGTTCAGGATAGCCTTTACCTTACAGAGCGGCCAGGCTAGCTTGAAATGACGACAGAATTCAATTTTCTTTTCTTCGCTCGGTATTTGTTCGAGCACGCTGGCGAGTGTCCCTCCGAAGTGTGAGCCAGGCTCCAGAAAACTCACCATATAGTTCCAGTCCTCGTCGGACATGAAGTCGTATGCAAAATATCCCACAGGAAGAATTCTGACAAAGCCGTCTAAGAATCACCTTACGCCGTGCGCCTAGCCACGCTCGGTATAGCTACTGGCAAGATACAGTCCCTTGTGTAAGATTCAGTCCCTCTTTCTGCTTGCAACATTCGTATTGTTTGATACAATGCGGCGCGCATACGGATATTAAATCGCCGGAAAGAGCGATAGCACAGACTTTTAAGTTGCCGAATCGTCTAAGCTCAGGCTTTGTATCTGAGCGCGAGAAGCAGCACGGCGAATACCAAAAGCGCCTCTGGACCTAGATCGTTAGCCTTAGATTCTTTTGGTACCGTGGCTTGGTTGCCGCCGCCGTTTTCGCCGGGATCGCAGATACACGCGGCAAAGCTACCGCAATCACACCATCCGCCTCCGATGATCACGTGTCCCGCAAACGCAGGGGCGCACAAAAGGAACGTGGTGAACACGAGCGCCATTAAACGTTTTCTCACGGTCTTATCCTCCACAGTTAAACTTGAACGCGGCCAATTGTATCAACTCGTACAATCTGCCGAAGCAAGTTATTGTCTGCGAGACATCGAATCTCAACGTGAAATCGGGCTGCTATTGCAGTCGTTTGGTTATCCGTTTAATCAAGTTGGGAAGTATTACGAGAGCATCTATCTATATCGAAGCGGCGAGTATCAGAAAGCAACAGAGCTTCTTGAGAATGTAGCTGACTCTGCGCCAGCACAGTACCGCTCGAAAGCCTTACTGTCCTTGAGCGCGGTTGAGGAACGTATCGGGCACTTTGAAGAATCGCTCTGGCTTCGCTTGCGCGTGCGAACGTCATTACGCGATGATCCTCTAATTTCGCTTGAAACTCAGCAAAGCATCGCTGTATTGCGAAGTTTAGAAGGCGATCACGGGACCGCGCTGCGCGATCTTGAACGGCTCTTGCCGCTCGCTCATATCATCGGCAAACGCGGGCATCCTGCATATTTCACTTTCTTGAACAGCTATGCGCTAGAGCTTTCCGAAACCGGGCGAACGGAAGCAGCCGAACAAGTCGCGAACGTCATAGCGGCCAGCCCATTCATTAGCAAGTATCCAGAATGGCAGGAAACCGTTTCGGAGATCGCTTCGAGGAGCAAACGTTCCTCGTTCATCGCGGTCACAGTACCGCACCATTATGAGCTTCGTCACCCGCGTATACGCATCGTGGTCGAATTCATGAAAGCCAATCTTCAGCGCGCTATTCATCTGCCAGAACTGGCAGACGTGGCGAATCTTTCGCGGTCTTACTTTTCCCGCGTGTTCAAAGCGCAAACCGGGTTTTCGCCGGGTGATTATCTAATCCAGCTCAGGCTAGAAAAAGCTCGTGAGCTACTGAGAAACCGTTCGCTTAGTGTCAAAGAGGTAATGGTGCTCGTGGGATTCAACACCAAAAGTAACTTCGCTCAACAATTCAAAAAGCGTTTCCGCTTCCCGCCCTCTGAATACAGAAAACGCACATTCAGATAGTATACGGCGCACTAAGTTTTTCATCCTAACATTCAAACCAACCCCACACTTTCCCGATTGTATCGGCTCAATCTTGCTTAGACGGAAGAGAATCAGAAAGGGAGGACTCCCGTGCACACCATCAAAAAGAAGAATCGCGCGGCGGCGAGTGGCTTTTCTACATCACCGCTGGTAAATTGCCCCCCCGGCGTCAAGGCACTCCCAGAATATTGGGGGCGCTGGTTTTCCCCGCTAGATGGGACAGATATGGAACAGACTGACCTACAGGTGTTTTATGGGTTGGGGGCGGCCTTGCGTAACATTAATGACCTTCGGTTCGGCGCGTCTTCAACCGACGTAATTTATGCGTTGTTCCAACCCGAAAGATGGCTCGATGAATTTCTGAAAGAGACCAATCATTATTCCAGTCATAAGAAGGAGAACTTCCCTCTTCCCGATTCACAGGCCGCAGCGCAGAAGCTGCTCGAAAATATTCGACGGATTACTAAACTTGCGTATCACGCCGATCCAGGTGCGCCAACAATGGCTGAGAACGACTACGTTGCCCTCAAACTTGGTCTGGAAATGTTTGAAGCAGAGTTTGCGCGCGAGTGTCGAAGACTTAATGTGTTCACGGTTACGCGCAAGGGTATATACGATCTGAGGGAATTAATCGAGCACCCCGAACAGAAGTTTTCCCAGAGCATCATTGCCCTACTTCCTGATAAAACGATAAAGGACTTGCGTCAAGCCGGGAGAGCGCTCGCATTCGAGATGCCAACCGCATGCGCCTTTCATATCTGTCGGGCGGCGGAGAGTGTAATAATCGCTTACTGCCAAGCCCTGACGGGGAAGCCGTGGCCGCATAAGCAACGAGACTGGGGAAAGTATATCCTGGAACTTGAGAACCATAGCGCTCCGCCGCAAATTACGAGCCGCCTCAAGGAAATAAAGAATATGGATCGAAACCCTTATACACACCCCGAAAAAACCGCGACTATTGAAGAAGCACCGATCTTGTTCGAATTGTGTACCGGGGTGATGTACTTTATGGCTAAGGAAATGGAGACGAAACCGTAGAACCTTCGGCGCAAGAAAGCCACCCGCCCCCGCTTAAGCTCGACCAACTTTCTATTAGGACACCACCCTCTCCAGAGCTTCAATCGACGAGGAGCCCCGTCCGCCATAAGTCCCATTCTTAATCACACCGGTCTTCTTTCGAACGCAGGAAGGCGCCTTTCGCGATGTCTATCAGCTCGTTATTACGTTCGTATGAGATGCGTTGATCTGCCGGCTCTCCGTCAAGCCTCGGTGGGTATTGATGCTTCTTGTAGACGGGGTAAGCCTCGCTTCGAAGATGCGCAAGCATGTGATGGCCTCGCCTGACTTCGCGCTCGTGTCTGAGGGCGGATATGTCAACCGGCGCGACGACGATCCGTTCGCCGGGTCCAGGCGATGCCTCGGCCAGCAGCCGGCCATCAAAGTCGACTATCTGACTCCCGCCGGGCCACGAGTATGGAGGATAGTGCTTCAAGCTCGCGCCCTGATTCGCCGCTACAACATAAGCAATGTTTTCAAGAGCCCGGCAGCGATTCACGATCGTCCACCAACTCATCGGCTCCGTTGCGCCCCACGGGTCCATGTATGCGGATACTCGAACCAACACTTCCGCGCCGTTCGACGCCAGTTGGCGAATAGCTTCAGGAAACAGCCAGTCGTAACAGATGGCGCAGCCTATTCGACCAATCGGCGTATCGGCTACCGGAAACAACGGCTCATCGTAGCCTTCAAGATCGTGAGGACTTGCATGCACCTCGTAGGGAATCCAGGTGTTCACCTTTCGGTACTTGTAAAGAATCCCCTCGGGTCCGATCAGGCAGGTTGTATTGAATACCACGCCCGGCCACTTCGGATCAGACTCCAGCATCGTCCCTGTTTGAATGTAGATATTGTGCTCGCGTGCCTTCCGTTCGAGTCGTTCTGTGTGTTCGTTGGGGATCGGAATCGCAAGCTTGTCGAGCAGCTCTTCGACTGTTGGAAAGACCGGCGCCGAGTGGGCGAACTCCGGAAAGACTACGAGCCGGACTGGAAGGAACGGTGCGCTGCCTTCAACCGCCGAATCGATCATCGAGAGGATGCGATCGGTATTCGCTCTCATTTGTCGCCGCTCGATTGGATTTGGCAGATCGGTCTGGCAAGCCGCAACCGAATATCTGATGTGGTCACTAACTTTTCCCATAGTTTATCCCGGAGCGTGTATATCATTGTTAAGAGAATCGGGTGGTGTTCGGTTATTGGGTTGCTGACTTGTAACGTGTGGTCAGTCCTTCGCGTGCTTTGCGGTACTTTGCGTCTTTGCGCTGACTATTGAGTCTTACTTCTTCAATGCTCAGGCGCAAAGACGCAAAGTACCGCAAAGCACGCGAAGCTAATTAAGCAACGCAGAATCCGAACACTACCGAGAATCGAACCGACTCTACCGTCGATTCGGCGCTGCGCCTTTCGTCATCTCTTTGCTCGCGACTACTGCGTCGATGCCCGGCACCTCAGAACGCACGATTCGAGTATTGTAGAGCTCGATATATCGGCGGCGCGCCGCGGTCATTGGATAAGAAGACCGCGAAGCATACGGGTAATCCTTCATACCATGAAACGGCAACGGCAGGACCTGGTCGGGACTCGCCGAGTTGATGTCCATCTCTTTACTGAAGCCGTCGGCGTAGAGCAAAAAGGTCCGCCTCCAGCCCTTGGGAAGAGCGGGTAACCTGCCAGCGTCGAACGACAAAGCGATCTCGTCTCCCGGGCGCGAGATCACGAACATGTCATCTGAACGAAGCAGCAACTCTCGAACATCGCCCTCACAAGTAAACCGCCCGGCCATAGTCTTCCACGGAGATGTCGTCGACACGCGTTGATAATCATAACCGAAGGGTTCGCGTCCATCGGGGGTGACTTCGGCGGAGAAGCCCCGCCATCGAAGCTCGGCGCTCGAGGCGTCGAGCCGAGACACTTGAACCGGCGTCCTTTCGTTGGAAGTGTCGACAAGAATCTGGTCCCAGTAGATACGCATGTTGGTAATGATTCGTACTTCCCGCGAGTTCGATAGGAACTTCCCTGTCAGGTCTACGGTCACCGTTTGAGGACGTCCGACCGGAATGCCTATGTCGTCGATGACGGTTTTCCATTTTCCGTTCGCATCTTTGACCTGAAGCGCCGGCGGCGCCATGCTCAATCCGGCTTGATGCGCGCCTACGTTGTCGCTCGAAAACGCATAATCGGTCCAACCGGTCAGAAGAAGCACCGTCCGCTGATTCGACGGCTTGCCCAGATCGAGCGTGATAGAGTGCTGGTTTGCATAACCTCGGATGCTATTTAGCCCGAAATCATCGGGGTACTGTCGGTCGAGCGACGAGATGCGCGCAAGAACATCGTGACCATGGTCATCAACGGCGGCGACCGGCGGTCTGGCATTCTTAGTCACAAAGAGTTTGAACCGGCGGGGAGGATCGGACATCCCTTCGTTCGGATAGACTTCGACGCCGGCGGGATGCGCAATCGCGACCAGTTGCAGCCGGTCTACGTAGAGCGTCTCCTCCAATTCATTTGTAACTCTGATTTCGTAACGTCCATCGCGTTCCTTGAGCTGGTCGTCTCTGATGCGAACGTACTCATCCGGATCGGGACGATTGTGTGTTCCCGGTCCTTCCCAGTACCCCATTTCGCCGCCGCCCATGAAGTCGGTTATGAACTCGAATCGACTGCCGTTCCACGCATACAGGAACGGACAGGACGAAGGCTTTCGATCGAGCTCAGTTACTAAAAGTCTGTGCCCGCTCGACCCGGCGGTTACGTCGGGGATTTCGGTCTCTGCCTGAACAACTCCCGACGGCCAGATGACTCGCACAGCGTCGACCGCCGACCGCTTACCAAGTCCGAAAATGGTATCGGCCGGCGCCGGCGCCGGGCTCGCTGAATATGTTTCGAGTTTCTGCTTGAGGCTTCCGGACCGAGCCTCGATTTTCGATCCGACGCCGCTACGGTTGCTGACCTTGCCCGCCAGGACTACGCGTAAAGATCGATTGCGACTGCCGCCGTCGTTTCTGAGAATCTTGATCTCACCTGAGGCGGTGCGGAGCACAAAATCGATGTCGCCATCACCATCAATGTCTCCAGAGGTAAGGACCCGCGGCGCAGCCTTGCCGTCCAGGTCTTTGCTTGAAACGGAGCGGTCGGTCACCTCTATCCACCTGGCGCCGGCATTGCGCCGAATCCGAAGTCCACCGTCCGAGATCGTCGCGATGTCCAGCAACCCATCGTTATCGTAGTCTACGAACTGCGCTGCGCTTTGATGAAGTTGTGCTCCGTTGGAATCTGAGGGCGCTGGTTCAACATTGAATTTGCCGTGGCCGTCACTGAGCGCCAGTACTCCTGGGCCGTCGGCCGAGGCAAAGTAAAAGTCCGTGTAGCCGTCCTTATTGATGTCTCCCGCCGCAACGCTGGTGAACGGACCTTTCGAGGACAGGCCCGCCTGCGGCGCAACGTCGACGAACGTGCCATCGCGCATGTTTCGGAACAGCGTCGGAGCCGCATTGAAATTAGCAACCAGTAGGTCAATATCGCGACGGTTGTCGTAGTCAGTCGCCACTACCGCGACTGCCCGAGCAAATGAGCCGGTCACTTTCGCCTGGCTCGTAATATCGGTGAACTTTCCGTTTCCGTCATTACGCAGCAGAAGATTCGGAGCACCGGCGAAGTCGGCAGGAAATACGATCGTCTTCCCGTCCGCGGCGGATGTCTTCGCCAGATCGACAAACCCAGCGATGAAGATGTCGAGATCCCCATCGTGGTCGACATCGACGAAGGCCGCCGAGATTGATAAGTACGCATACGCTGGGATGCCGGCCGCGGCGGTGGAGTCAGAGAATCGGCCTCCGCCATCATTGTGATAAAGCGTGATCGAGCCGTATCGCACGACTAACAAGTCCGGCTTGCCATCGTTGTCGTAATCGCCGGCGACGATCGCAGTCACCGCGCCCTGACCGCGCGCAAGTGCGCCCGATTGTGCGCTCACGTCGACGAACTTCCCATCATCATTTCTGTAGAGGCGTTGTCCGCTCGGCCCTGCTTCAACGAGATCGAGGTCGCCATCGCCATCGTAGTCGAACAGAACGGCACAGCCTCCGAGCGCGGTTACCAAATCTCTCTTGGCTGCTTCATTCAATTCGCCGGCAGCATAGCGCCTGTTGAACACAGGTATTCGTCCGGCCGCCACATCGTCACTCTGAGCTTTCGCCGACGCCGGCATCATTGTCGCGGTCGAGTCTACGAATGTAACGTCAGGAGTGTTTGTATCGACGAGATCAGGCTCGGCGCCGGTGGACAAGATCGCTTCCGCGTACTTTCCCTGTTCGAGGTAGTCCTTGTCGATCTTGGTTCCATAGCCGCCTTTTCGCAGCGTTTGAAACCGCTCCATTATTTTCTGGCCTTCTTCTCGCTGGCCGTTGCGACTCAGCACCAGACCAAGCACGTAGGTAGCCGTTTCATTGTAAGGTTCCGCCTGCAGCGCAGCGCGAAGCAGCGGCACCGCGTCGGCGTACTTGCGCTGTTGGAGGTACATCTGACCGAGGTTCACATTTGCTCCGACATCGGCGGGGTCGATCTTGAGCACCCGTTGAAAGGCTGCAGCCGCGTCTTCACTCCGGTTTTGAGACTTTGCAATTAGGCCGAGGAGATACTGGGGCTGGGGCGCCTCTGGAAGAATTGCAGCGGCGGCTTTGGCCTCGCGAAGTGCGCTCTCGAGCTCAGGTTCATAGAAAAGTGCGATGCAGAGGTTTATGCGAGCGATCAGCAATCCCGGATCGATCTGAAGAGCGCGGCGGAATTGAACCGCCGCTTCGTTAAACTTGAATTGTTCGAGCAATGCTACGCCGACGTTGTTCGCACGATAAGCGTCCTCACGCCGAGATGAGGAGGTTTGACTGGCCCCGACGTGTCCGCGACGATCAAAAGCAAGCGATGTGAGCAGCATCACAATCACCAGTACGGCCACCAGAAGAACACATCGCCGAATGCACATAGATCGTTTATATGATTTTTCAGGCGCAGATGTCCACGAGCTTGGTTCGCGAGATTGAATCAGCAACAGAAGAATGGGGATGAGAGTCGGGTGAATGGCGTCGGCAAGAAGTCGTCAAGTCGAGTTCAGGTTGATCGCCGGAAACACAAAACCCCTCCCGAAAGGAGGGGTTTTGAAAATTAATCCCGGCGGCGTCCTACTCTCCCACACAGTTACCCGTGCAGTACCATCGGCTCCGTAGGGCTTAACTTCCGTGTTCGGGATGGGAACGGGTGTGACCCCTACGATATAACCACCGGAAAAATCAAAAAGAGCGTTGGTGCTCTCAGATAATCGAAAGGCAAATTCCCTGGTAAGAGTTGCGTTGTGCTGACCGCATTTGCAACAAGCAAACTTTACGGTCAAGCCGATGGGTCTAATTAGTACTGGTAAGCTAAACACGTTACCATGCTTACACATCCAGCCTATCAACCTGGTAGTCTTCCAGGGACCTCATAGGGAGAACTCATCTTCGGTCGGGCTTCACACTTAGATGCATTCAGCGTTTATCCCTGCCCAACATAGCTACACGGCGCTACCGTTGGCACGATAACCGTTACACTAGAGGTCGGTCCAACCCGGTCCTCTCGTACTAGGGTCAGATTCCGTCAATTCTCCTAC
>DATNBZ010000222.1:0-7893 GCA_035607285.1 Blastocatellia bacterium
GGGTAGACGGCAGCCAAACATTCGCCCTAGCCCGTTTCAACGGGCTTCAGGTTCGCCTTCAGGCCAGGGGTGGTCCGCGTGATTGGGGTGCGATGCGAAGCGTGAGTGCCATGACAAGCGGCACTTTCAGACCTTTGCTCAGGCAGGAAGGACAAGCCCCGTAAACGGGGCTACGCTCAGTCAGTGCGTCGATCACCCAGGCGTGAACGCCTGGGCTAGTGAAAACTAGAGCTGCGTTAGTGAAAAAACTAGCGCTGCGTTAGTGAAAAAACTAGAGCTGCGTTAGTGACAGAGCGTAAGAGAGACAAGCTAACCTCATGACGCAGAAACATGGCTACCGACTATTAGCAACGCAGGAATATCACCACCCAAAAGATTGATTTGGGAAGTTGGTTTTTGGTTGTGGTATAGTGAGCCTTCCTGGGTCACCTCACACTGAAAGGGATCACCAAAAATGGCAGATGATCGAAGCGAGCGCAATCGCGCTATAGACAATGCGATTGCAAACATAGAGAAGCAGTTCGGCAAAGGCTCAATAATGCGCCTTGGCGAAAGGAAAGTCGTAGACGTCCCGGCCATCTCAACTTCATGTCTTAGTCTGGATGCTGCTATCGGTGTCGGCGGCGTTCCTCGCGGCCGGATCGTTGAGATCTACGGCCCGGAGTCGGGCGGCAAGACAACTCTGGCGCTCCACATTGTTGCGCAGGCGCAGAAAGCCGGGGGTGTCGCGGCCTACATCGACGCCGAGCACGCGATGGATGCCAAGTACGCCGAGAAGCTGGGAGTCAAAGTCAACGAATTGTTCATCTCACAACCCGACTCTGGAGAGCAGGCGCTCGAGATTGCTGAGGCTCTTGTCCGATCGGCTGGGATAGACGTGCTCGTGATTGACTCCGTCGCTGCTTTAGTCCCTAAAGCAGAGTTGGATGGCGAAATGGGCGATTCATTACCGGGGCTTCAGGCACGCTTGATGTCGCAGGCGCTCAGAAAGCTGACGGCCTACGTAGCGCGCTCGCTTACCTGCCTGATCTTCATCAATCAAATTCGCGAAAAAATCGGCGTCATGTTTGGCAGTCCGGAGACCACCACCGGCGGACGCGCGCTGAAGTTTTACTCCTCAGTCAGACTCGACATTCGCCGTACAAGCTCGATCAAAGACGGCGACTCCGTCGTCGGCAATCGGACCAGAGTGAAGGTGGTCAAAAACAAATTGGCTCCTCCGTTCAAAGAATCGGAGTTCGACATAATGTACGGAGAAGGCATTTCACGAGAAGGTGACTTGCTGGATCTTGCCGTCGAAAACAAAATCGTTGAAAAGAGCGGGGCGTGGTTCAGCTTCAAGGGCGAGCGATTAGGTCAGGGACGCGAGAACGCCAAGAACCTGATCAAGTCCGATCCCGCGATCGCCGGCAGGATCGAGGGCGAGGTTCGAAAGGCTCTCGGTCTTACGGTCGGGCTGGCCGAAGAGGCCGTGACGCCGGCTCCCGGAGTGCCCGCGGGTTCGTCGCGGAAAGTTGCGTCCAAAGAGTAGACATTAGTTTACTCCGGCAACACTACGTGAATTGACCGTCAGGCCGTCGCGCGTGACGGTCTTGGCGGCCAGATTTCCCAATCCGGGACGAATCGGTTTGGAGCGCCTGCGTTGCAACAGAGTGTGATTAGAAGCGGACTTGCAATGGATAACGGCCACGTAGTAACGAATTTATTCGTTGGGATTATCAGAAACGAATAAATTCGTTACGACGTGGGAGGTCCGGCTTTTAATCACACCCGTTGCAACATTTGCTGTTGACCGCAACCGCAGGTTTCTGCTAGTATCGCGCGCGAATCACAGGACGCCCCCCAAATAAACCGAGGTACACTTAGCATGAAATGTCATGGTTGCGGACATGAGTTTGCCAAGACGCTTACCCGTTGTCCTCGTTGCCATCGTTCCACGTCCAGACGAGGTCGGGCGTCCACAGATTCAAGATTGTTGGAGTTTCCAAAGAGGACTCGAATTGCACCGCCCGTCGAAGCTCCGGTTTCAATTCCGGCCTGGCGCGCTGAGCTGAATGAGAAGGTCCGCGCTATCAGAGCCCGTCGGAGCACAGACTCCCAGGCGCCCGGAGCCGAACAGCCTGAGAGTTCCTTCGATATCGAGAGGCTGACCGAAGCTGCGGTCCAGCACCCAACCGAGCCGGCCGCCTCCTACGGAGCAAATGTCAGTTTGCGCAATCCGGCGCTCCGAAACACTGTCGAGCGAACATCGATGCCTGCTGATTCTGCTCGCCGGGCCAGCAGCACTATCGTCGAAGCGGCGCTGAATCGTGTGAAGCGCGCGAGCGAAAACGCCAGCCGCGCCGCGCTTCCAAAAATTGAACCGGCACGGACGATGCCCGCAAGTTCACAGGCCGGTCTCGCGATTGATCGTCAGGCAACTGCGAGGGCTTTAGAGCCGGCGCCCGAAATAGAATCGAATCCGGAACCCGCCCCCTCGCCGAGACCTGAACTTGTTCAAAGCCAATTCACCAGGCCTGCCCGCGTTGAAACCGTGCTGCCCGTGAAGGAAACGGCCAGGGCAATAGTCATTCCCGATCCGGAACCGCAACCATCTTTTATCGCGGATACGCCCAAACAGATTTCTACGCTCGTGATCGATGAGCTGGAGCCGCTGGATTACCTCGAGGCCGAAGTCCGAAAAGTCGATCAGGCACTTGGTGCGGAGTTTCTTCGAAATGAGAGCCCTTCGATCCTCACACACGCAGTAATCTCCTGCGTTGACGCGATAGCAATTGCCGCAAGCTGTTCGCCGTTCCTGGCGATCATAAGAATTTCGGACGGCAACTTTGCCAGCACGCAGACCAGGTTCACCTCCGGCGCCGTCGTAGCGTTGATCGCTTTCTTTTACCTCGCGCTCACTCAGAGTCTGTGCGGTAGAACATTCGGAATGATGTTCACAAATACACGCATCGTAGACTCGCTGACCTTTGAATCTCCTTCGGCATCGCGAGCCCTGTTGCGAACCGTCGGATACTTCATCGCAGCCGTACCGGCTTTCGCTGGAATCGCGTGGGCCGCATTCAACCGAAAGCGCCGAGGCTGGCAGGATTTCATTTCCGGGACAGTTGTAGTGCGAGATTTCTAACCAACCGGCGCGCGTTGAAGTCCTTCTCTGGAAGCCTTATCTGTTTAGCGTTCGTTCCCACTACTAAGTAATATACGTGTGTGGATAACCTTTATCTGTCGGCCGTGGTTAAAGAGATCGCGCCCGTACTGCAAGGTCGAACTGTCGCCAGAGTATCGTGGCTTCACGCGAACCTCCTGATCGATCTGAGGCTCGGCGGCGGACGCCAATTGCTCGCTTCGATCGATCGCAGCAACCCGGCGTTCTACATCGCCGGCAACCTTGAAACTCACCCCGCCACCGAGAAACCTTCGTCGAGTGCTTTCCTTTCCCTGCTTCGCAAACACATCTTCGACGCCAGGCTGGAAGGAATCTGGAAAGCGCCGCTCGATCGAATCATCCAGATCGATTTTGAGAAGCTCACCGCGGGTGACAACCGCGTTCGAACGACGCTGATGTTGGCGCTTACCGGACGCTCGTCAAACGCCCACGTGATTGACGATCGAGGGGCGCTCATTGCCTCGCTGTTTGAGAAGTCCGGCGGTGACGATGCTGTTCCTGTAATTCGATCAGCGCCCTTGTTCGATCCGATCAGCCTTTCAGCCAGTCTCGACGAATCAATCACGCAAGCCGAGGTACTCGATAAGTTTTGGGGGACCGACTCGATCTTCGGCCCGCAATTGAAGAACGAGTTTGTTTATCGTTGCAGGGATGCCGCGCCCGCCGCCGCTTTCAAATCGCTAATTGATGATCTGTTCAATCGCGAGCCGATTCCTCTTGTTTATTCGCGCGTGCCACTCGATCGAATCGGTAGCCAGCTCATCAACCCAAAAGCCGATCTCTTGCTATCACAAGTCGAACTGGTTTTAGCGCGCGGAATGCTTCGATACCGGTTCGCGTCGCTGTCTGAGGCCGCGAATGCGTATTACGTTGCGCGCGCGCGCGCCACCGCTCTTCGAGGTGAGTATTCAACGCTAAAGCAGGAGCTGAAACGTGAGATCTTGCGACGAGAGGCTACGATCGCCGCAATTGAAGCCGATCGCCGGCGATTCGACGATCCTGACAGATTCAAGCGCTTTGGCGATCTAATCCTTGCGAATCTAGCCAACGCAAAGATAAGCGGAAACAGTGTCACGGTTGTCGATTACTACGACGCGAATAGTGCGGAGATCCAGATAGAAATACCCGAGGGCGCCAGGTTACAGGAGGCGGCCCAAAACTATTTTGCTCGATATCAGAAGGCCCGCCGCGCGCTCGATGCGATAGCCGCCAGGGAGAGGGATGTCGGCCGGAACCTTGGCCCGCTGAAACAACTTCTGATCAGTATCGAGGAAAGTCCTACGGACAAGCGCGTGGCGGAAGTTCGCCAGGCCACAGAGGAGCTTTTTGGTCGCACACCTGCGCTTCAGAAAGGCAAACGATTAAGCGGGCGTCAAAAGGTCACGGCCTTCGGGCGAAGGTTTAGATCGAGTGACGGTTTCGAAATCGTTGTGGGCAGAAATGATCGCGAGAACGACGCGCTCACCTTTCGCGTCGCGAAGCCAAACGACGTATGGCTCCACGCAGGAGACTATCCTGGTTCTCATGTGCTTGTGCGCAATCCGGGCCGCGAGGCGGTTCCTCACCGAACAATCACGGAGGCCGCCGAACTCGCAGCTTTTTATTCTCAAGCTAAGCGCGAGGGTAAGGCCGCGGTTCATTACACGCAAAAGAAATTCGTATCAAAACCACCGAAATCGAAACCCGGTTTGGTGCGGCTGTCGTCTTTCAAGTCTCTCGTAGCCGAACCGCGTTGCAAAGTTGAGAGACTCGACTGACCTGGGGTAATAACCTCCGCGTGCTTTGCGGTCCTTTGCGTCTTTGCGTTGAGTATTGTGCCTCGCTTCTTCAATACCCATTACTCAGCGCAAAGGCGCAAAGGACCGCAAAGCACGCTAAGGACTGACCGGGGACAGGTCAGCAACCCAATAACCGAGCGCTGCCTTCGGATGCGACGTGCGGCGATCGTATGCTACACTCTGACTCTGCCGGTCTGCTTCCAAACGCGGGTTGGCCTCACCAGCTAAGATCGAAGCAACGGAGGAATGCCGAACATTGTTAAACAAGCCGAGCTTGTTAAGACTTACTGACGTGGTTCGCGTCCGCAGCATCGCAATTTCCCTGTTGACGGTGACACTGCTGGTCGCGCCGGACTCACTGTCGGTCACGCAATCGCAGCGTCGTCAAAGACCCGCGACTCAAGAGCCCGCAAAGGACGACACGAAGATTCCCAACGAGAAAGAACTCGAGAAGGCCAAGAAACAGGAAGAAGCCAAAGCGAGCGCGGTCAAGATGACGCAGGTGGAAGCGATAGTAGAACTCGCCATCATCGCCTACGGCGGGCGCAAACAACTCGAGACAGCTCGCGCCTCCACCCAGGAAGGCGGCACGATCAGGCTTGCTACCGACCAGGGTGATCTGACAGGCAACTACCTTTTGCGGTCTATGAGGAAGGAGAAGTCATCACGGGATCTCCTGCGTGTCGATCTGGAATTATCCGCGCCCGAGAACTCTCAGGGACAGGGCTCACCTCCGATCAAGTACGTCATTGGCTTTAACGGCGCCAGTGTCTGGTCGGCGCAGAACGGCCAGTATGTGAATCCCCGGAACGGCGCCGACGTCGCCTTCCGAGCCCAGCTCACTCACGAATACATGGCGCTGCTTCGCTACAAGGAGGATGGTTCGAAGCTCGAGTACGTCGGCCCGGAGACCGTAGTCGGCGTAGATTCCAATGTGATTGATCTAACAACCGCGGATGGTGAGAAAACCCGCTACTGGCTCAGCACGAAGACCTATCGCGTGCTTCACTGCGAGTACGAACTGAAGCTTGTCGAAGGCCAGCCTCCGACCAAGTATAAGATCGATTATTACTACACTCCGTTTAGCAGCGCGGTCGTGCAGAATACCCTGGTGCCGGTTCGCCGCGAAATGAAACAGGACGGCAAGTTCGTTCAGGAGATCAAGCTGCTTACAATCAACTATTCGGCAAAGCTGGATCCAGAAATTTTCCAGCATCTTCAAGGGCAGTGATCGAAGTCTAGCGCAGAAGTCTTCCGGGCAGTTTATCCATCCTCACTCTGAATCGAGATAGTCGCTAAGGGTGATCCCAATTCGCGAATAGAACTGCGCAGCCAGCGAAGGGATGTCGTCGACCGACTCATCCAGGGCCACGCGCTCTACACGCCACATCGGCAGAAACACGTGAGTCAGACTTAGATTGCGCTCGCCGCGAACCACCATTCGAAGCCAGTCGTCGAACGTGTTCAGGTCTATGCCTCGCACAAAGACGCCCGCAGTATTCAACTCGCGCAGCACACCCCATACCTTCTCGCGAGGACTGTGGAGATTTACGATTACGGGTGATCCCGTCACGATCCCTGAGTTGGATGATGAGTCTTCAGTCTTTGCCATAGTGAAAGCTTCAGCGCCCTCATTTTGCAATTTGCAATTTGCATTTTGCAATTCTGCTCTCCCCAATCAACTTACCGCTCCACAATCATCGCGATTCCCTGCCCTCCACCGATACAAAGCGCGGCCAATCCGCGTCTCACGTCGCGTCTTCGCAGCTCATAAAGCAAAGTGATCAGGATTCGCGCGCCGCTTGCACCAATCGGATGCCCGAGTGCGATTGCGCCGCCGTTCACGTTTACTCGTGAGGCGTCCAACCCAAGTTTGCTCATGACACCGATGCTCTGGGCGGCGAAGGCTTCGTTCAGCTCAAATAGATCGATGTCCTTCAGTGCGAGCCCGGCCTTTTCGAGGGCTCTTTCAATCGCGGGTACTGGGCCGAGTCCCATCAGACGCGGGTCGACTCCGGCGGTCGCATACGAAACGATGGCCGCCATCGGCGCGAGTTCCATCAAACGAGCTCGCTCTTCGCTTGCAACCAGCACGGCGGCTGCGCCGTCGTTTATGCCCGAAGCATTGCCGGCCGTTACGGTGCCATCTTTCTGAAAAGCCGGGTTCAGTCGCGCGAGCGTCTCAGCGGTAGTGCCTCGGCGCGGATATTCGTCAACATTGAAGGCGGCCGGCTCACCTTTCTTCTGGGGGACCATAACAGCGACGATCTCTTCGCCGAAGCGCCCTGCCGCGATCGCCTCTGCGGCGCGACGCTGACTCTCGGCCGCGAACTCGTCCTGGGCCTCGCGGGATACGCCGCACTCCGCGGCGACGTTTTCGGCGGTCACGCCCATATGACAGGACGCCATCGCGCAGGTCAGCCCTTCGCTCAACATCGAATCGACGATCTCGT
Organism: Blastocatellia bacterium; assembly: GCA_035607285.1. Lineage (GTDB taxonomy): Bacteria > Acidobacteriota > Blastocatellia > UBA7656 > UBA7656 > Onstottus_A. The sequence continues at coordinate 7,398 of DATNBZ010000222.1, forward strand.
CGTTCCCCAGCCGATATCCCCATCGAGCCTTTTTCAGCAGATAAGGCGCGCGGCTCATCGACTCCATTCCGCCCGCGACGATCAACTCGGCATCACCGGCAGCAATCGCCTGCGCCGCGAGCGCAATGGACTTGAGACCTGAACCACAGACCTTGTTGACGGTGAACGCAGGAACGCTGTTGGGAATGCCCGCCGCAATCGCCGACTGGCGAGCCGCGTTCATCCCGAGCCCTGCCTGGAGCACGTTGCCCATTATCACTTCGTCAATGTCGGCGCGATCAATCCCGGCGCGTTCGATTGCGCTTTCGATCACAATACGGCCGAGCTCCGTTGCCGCGACGTCACTCAACGCTCCGCCGAACGATCCGATAGCCGTCCTTGCACCGCTTACTATTACCGCCTTCGACATAATTTCCTCGATAGTAGGATCAATATTAAAAAGGCCTACTGACTAACGACTCTCACGTCGTCAAACGCCTGGCCCTTCTGCGCATAG
>DATNBZ010000233.1:0-13003 GCA_035607285.1 Blastocatellia bacterium
CTACTTTAAGCGCTACTTCTACCCGCAGGCCTACAAAGAAGCGATCATCGTAGACGAGCGGTTCAACGGCGGCGGGCAGGCAGCGGACTACTACATTGACATTCTTCGGCGGCCGCTCGCGTCGTACTGGGCGATGCGTTACGGCGCGGATCTCAAGACGCCGGCTGCTTCCATACAAGGTCCGAAGGTGATGCTGATAGATGAGACCGCCGGATCGGGCGGAGACTTCCTGCCATGGATGTGGCGAAAGTTCGGTCTTGGCAAGTTGATCGGCAAGCGCACCTGGGGCGGGCTTGTCGGCATACTCGGTTTCCCGGTGTTGATGGATGGCGGCTCAGTCACCGCGCCTAATTTGGCGATCTGGACTCCGGAAGAGGGATGGATAGTCGAGAACGTAGGCGTGCCTCCGGACATCGAGGTCGAGCAAACGCCGGCTGATGTCATTAACGGGCATGACCCTCAACTCGAGAAGGCGATTCAAGTTGTAATGGAAGAGCTGAAGAAGAGCACACCAAAACAACCGCAGCGGCCGCCTTATCCGGTGAAGACCAACGGGCGTCCATAAGAGTTCGGGTTCAGGGTTCAGGGTTCAGGGTTGAGAGTTCAAGCTTTAGCTTGCGCAATCAGCGGACGGCTGAGGAGGGAATCGAGAGGCTCTCACATCGGTTGCGGATAATCCCCCCAACGCCGAGACTGTGTGAAAAGTTCGTAGTCCGGCCTTCAGGCGGAAGTTTGTATCTATGTTTACGCCGGATTACGAACTTCCGCCTGAAGGCCGGACTACGAACATTGAATTTTCACACAGTCTCTGCGTTGGTGGATTGCTTCAACAAAGATGCGTTGTTGCCCTTCTCCAGCAACTGGGTAGATGGCGAGCTCGCAACGAATACCCGCATTCGTGAGGTGATAATGAAACGACGGTTGAAGATTCTGACGGCGTTGCTGCTGTCTTGTTGCACGGTTTTTCTCCAGACGCCTCTCGCACAGAGGAAACCTCGAACGCCCCCGGCGAACGGCGCAAAAACAATCGACGATGCGGCGCTGCGAAACGCGGATGCTCGCGCGGGCGAATGGATCACTCACGGGCGAAACTATTCGGAGACTCGCTTCTCTTCGCTCAGTCAAATCAACGCCGGTAACGTCAAGCAGATGGGTCTGGCATGGTCGTTTGACACCGAAACAACTCGCGGGCTGGAAGCGACGCCGATCGTCACAGCCGGAGTGATGTATACCACCGGGAGCTGGAGCGTTGTTTTTGCCCTCGACGCAAGAACTGGAAAGCTGCTTTGGAAATGGGACCCGCAGGTCCCGCGGCCGTTTGGCCAGAAGGCTTGTTGCGATGTCGTCAATCGAGGCGTCGCCGTCTACAAGGGCAAGGTCTACGTTGGCACGCTCGACGGGCGATTGGCTGCGCTCGATGCGCAAACCGGGAAGCCGGTCTGGGATGTCGTCACCGTCGATCAGAATTTGCCTTACACAATCACCGGCGCGCCGCGAGTCGTGAAAGGCAAAGTGCTGATCGGCAACGGCGGCGCCGAGATGGGAGTACGCGGGTATTTGTCGGCTTATGACGCGGACACAGGAAAGCTCGCGTGGCGGTTTTACACGGTGCCCGGGGATCCTTCGAAAGCGTTCGAGTCGCCCGCTCTGGAGAAAGCCGCCAAGACCTGGACAGGCGAATGGTGGAAGATCGGCGGCGGGGGCACGGTCTGGGACTCGATGGCCTACGATCCCGAGCTCGATCTCTTATATGTCGGGACCGGCAACGGCTCGCCATGGAACCGCGAGATTCGCAGTCCCGGTGGCGGTGACAATCTTTACCTTTCGTGTATCGTCGCGCTCAAGCCCGACACCGGCGAACTGGTTTGGCATTATCAGACTACGCCTGGCGATTCGTGGGACTTCACCGCGACTCAACACATCATTCTCGCCGATCTCGACCTGGCCGGACGCAGGCGCAAAGTGCTGATGCAGGCTCCGAAGAATGGATTCTTTTATGTAATTGATCGAACAAACGGTGAGCTGCTGTCGGCCCAGGCTTACGTTCCGATCTCGTGGGCGAAAGAAGTTGATATGAAAACCGGGCGGCCGGTCGAAAATGCCGGCATGCGTTACGAGAAAGCACCTGCGTTCATGAAGCCGGGTCCCCTCGGAGGTCACAACTGGCAGCCGATGTCCTTCAATCCGCAGACCGGTCTCGTGTACATACCTGCGCAAGACAATCTTTTCATCTACTCTCCCGATAAGAAGTTTCAGTACCGGCCCGGCTCGTGGAACACCGGAATTGATTTCTCGATCTTCAAAGAGCCGGTGCCTCTCATGCCCGGCTTCCTGCTGGCGTGGGACCCGGTCACCCAAAAAGAGCGATGGCGTGTTCCTTACAAAAGCTTTTGGAACGGCGGCACGCTTACAACCGCGGGCAATCTGGTTTTTCAGGGAAATTCCGATGGCCGCTTTGTAGCTTACACCGCAGACAAAGGAGAGAAGGTTTGGGAGGCTTCTGTCGGGAACGGGATCATCGCTTCTCCGGTTACATATGAGCTTGATGGCGTGCAGTACGTTTCCATTATGTGCGGTTGGGGCGGGGCGTTTGCGCTGGCGGGAGGCGACGGATTGGGCACAACGCCGGGAGCGGGCAAGGTGCTGACTTTCGCGTTGAACGGCAAGCAACCTCTGCCCGAAGTCGTGGCGAGCAAACGAAGCGTGGCGCCTGTTGGAGTGACAGCCTCGCCTGAGACTCTCGAAACGGGTGCAACCCTGTTTGCTCAGTGGTGCGCCGTTTGTCACGGGTTAGGCGTCGCGGGCGGCGGAGCAACACCGGACCTTCGCTATTCGCATCCAGCGACTTTCGATAAGTACCGAGACATAGTGCTGGACGGAAAGTATCAGGGCATGGGCATGCCCTCGTTCAGGAAGTGGCTGACGGCTGCGGATGTCGACGCGATCCGCGCGTACGTGCTGACTCGGAGGGCGGCGCTTACAGATAAGAAGTGAACCCGGTGATAAAATCCTGATCGATACGCGCAGTGCTCTTCCCGGCGCTGTTACCGCTAAATAATCTTTGCCGACTACTATCAGGTTTACTTAGTCGATCAGAAAATCAAGTCGCACTTTCCCAATGGTTGATTGCAGCATAGAAGTTCGATCGGGGAAGCTCGCCGCAGGAGGACCCGGACTCGATGATGATGTGCCTCCCGTACCGATTGCCGCGGGACTTATAAGGTCCGGGTCTTTTTCGGCGGCCTGGACAAGCCTGAGTTCTGATCCAAAGGATATCTCTTTTCTCCTCGGCAATCTGATCCATCGCAATCTGAGCAATCCAAAACACCTTGTGCGATCAAGGCACACTTGTAGTAGAATGCCAGCCGTAACGAGGAACTCACATCCTTGAGCGCCCGTGTCAGGCCCGGCGATAACGTCGAGAAGATTAGTTAAGCGAGATGCGCAGTCTAATGGGCTACGATCGCAGTCTGGCCCATAGGAACAGCGCTAACGCGATCAATAACGCTCCGGTGCCGAAATCCAGTTCAGAAACCCGACCCGCTTTTGGCCTGGGGCCAGGTTCAACTGAAGCATCCGAGATCGGCCGAGTGCTGTTACCACCGGTGCGTTCGCCCGGATCGCAGATGCAATCGAGAGTGCCACACTCGCACCAATTGCCGTATATCGTATGCCCGGCAAATGCAACAGTGACGAACGGAGTTGATCTCATGCCCTCTTTTGAATACGAAAAAAACATTGGCAGTGCGAGTATGCAAACGGTTGCTAAAAGCAATCTTGTTCTCATGTCTTCTTTCTCCTTTAAGCGGGTTGCTGGACCTGCAAGACGACCCAGCGCCGCCGCATTGTATCAGGCGATTACTCTGAAACTTACTAATGTTAATTACACAAGCCGGAATCTTCTGGAGCTCGCATCGAGCCTGACGTCGGCCGCCGACTACGCGTATGACATTCGTCGGTTGGACCTGGTAGCCGGCGCGAGTCATCTCATGCTCGCCTTGTCTTTTTCTCGCCAATTTGAAATTGCGGGACAGTTCTACGAAGCGCTAAGCCTCAATCAATTCGGAAGGGGAAACAGTGCGCAGGCAGATGCTGTGTTTCAAAAGATTGCCGACGGAGATCACTCGCGCCAAAGGTCAAGGGCGCTGTTGGCGCTCGGCTCAAATTCTTTGGCGGCGCGGGAAAACAAAACAGCAATATTTCATTACCGGGAGATAATCCGGATGATGAAATATGACCGCGTCTTTGATCCGGCTACCTTGTACTTCACACATCGAATGAACGCAGTCGTGAAAGCTGCTGAAGATGATCATCGAGGGGCACTCTCTGATCTTGAAAAACTGTCGCCTCTTGTTCGAAGCGCAAGCGTTCAACAGCCGTATGCCTACTACGATTATCTGAACGCACTTGCGGTCGAGTTAACCGCGGCAGGCAGACTCCAGGAGGCTAAGAACGCAGCGCGAATCGCCCTTGCGTCGCCGTTCGCTCATGCATACCCGGAGTGGCGCGATACGCTCGATGATATAGAACACCGGGAACTACGAGCATCTCGATCCACCATCGCGGTAACCAAAACAGAACCTACGGAGACGAATCTTACAACGCTGCCGACGCGGTCGCGTGAATCCGCGATGACCACGCCCGACGGACAATCACGCCCGGTTGCGCGGATAATCAAGTTTCCAGCAAGAACACAATCGAAGTCTGTGCTGAATCAAAGAAGCGAGGAGATGGACCCTCTCGATAAGGGAAGAATCGTTTCCGAGAAGCTGTATGAAATGTTCTTGTCAGCTCTTGACGGCGCGGCGGTCAACCGTGAACTGGTCGATGAACTCTACAAGGTATTCCTCAGAAAACGAAAACCTCACTAGGCTTTTTTTCTCGATTGCGATGCGCCGCTCCTACGCGCATTCAGAAATCTCAAAAGCCTAACTGCCTCTTCCTGTGATTCAAGCGGTAACCTCGAAGCTTCGATCAAGAGATCTGCCAGGACCTTGTTCTTCAAAGAGGCCGACATCAGATTCACGATCAGGCGATAATTCGATTCGTGCTCTTGAGACTTGCTGTCGTTATCAGACGGCAACCCACGCGCCACCCTGAAGATCTCATCCTCAGAAACTCCGAGTCCGCAGGCCAGAGCCTTGAGCTTATCGACGCTCACGTTCGTCGCTTTTCCCGTCATGATGCCGCGGACGTAGCCGTCGGTTATTTTGCCGCGAGCCAGTCTTCGGACTTCCTGATGAGTGAATTCCTTTTCTTTGATTATTCTGGTGACGTACTCTGCCAAAGTCTCTTTGTCTGTTTTCGCCATACCGGTTCCCCCATTTGCAAGATCACCTTACATTATGTTCGGGGTGTTGAGCGAGATATATTTCTCATTCTGTCAAAAAAGTTCGTAGAGACTGAACCAGCAAGCGGCAATCTCTCCGTTTCTTTTGTTAATTTGGACCTCGCCCGTCGCGTTTTGCGGCACGTTTGCCGTTCTCAAAACCTGCGTGCTAGTATCTTCTACCCGTGCGGAGGTCCGGTTTAACCCAATGGTTCGCTTTCCGCAACTGCTGTCCTCAACCCTGTCCGTCTTGCTTCTTATCGCGCTGAACTCGGCGTCGACCCTCGCTCATCAGGCAGTCAGGGTACAGCCGCAACAAGATCAAGTTACTCCACAAGCGCCTGAGACTAAGAAGCAAAAGCGCGCTCGCAAAGCTGAGCAAAAGGCCGAGCAAAAGAAGCCGCAGGAGCCGGAAAAGGCGACACCCACTCCGGAAACGAGTTCTGCTACTTCGGAAGAAACCGTTGAAGTCATAGCCGACAAACAAAGCAAAAACGGCGATCTGGAAATCTACGACGGCTACGTCAACGCGACGCAGGGCGAGATGCGATTGCAGGCCGATCACGTGACCTTCAACAGCACGACCCACGATATGGTCGCCGAAGGTAACGTCATCTTTGACCAGGGAACCGATCAGCGCGTCACCGCTCGTCGAGCGGAGATCAATTGGGTGACTAAGAAGGGCATCTTTTGGGACACGACAGGTTTCACTAATCGCACACAGACCGGTGACTACGTTTTTTTCACCGCGGCGCGGGTCGAGAAGACAGGGCCGGACATTTATGAGTTGTACGACGCCGACGTCACCGCTTGTGAGGATGTGATTCCCAAATGGAGCTTCAAGACCAAACGCGCTGAGTTGAAGATGGGCGATCGGATGGTCATGCGCAACGCGGTGTTCCACGTAAAGACCCTTCCGGCCTTCGTGCTTCCGTATCTGTGGATCCCCGCTACTCGCAGAGAGCGCAAGTCCGGGTTTCTACTGCCAAGCACCGGCAACTCGAATCAAAAAGGACGCACCCTGAAGCTTGCCTATTACCAGACGCTCGGCCAATCGGCGGACATCACTTTTCGAGGAGACGTCTACACCCAACGCGGGTTAGGGATGGGAGCGGAGTTTCGGGCGCAGACCGATGAGAAATCATACTTGAGGCTTGGGGTGTTCTCGGTGAAGGACAGGCTCTTCGGACCGCCGGGCGAGAGTCAGGGCGGCACCGCTTTTATCGGCGAAGGCGTACAGCATCTTGGACACGGCTGGCTTGCGGTAGGAAATGTTTCATTGGTCACAAGCCTCGCGTTTCGACAGGTCTTCTCCGATGACATCTCTCAAGTCATCGATCCGCGACGCGAGTCGACTTTCTATGCGAACAACAACACAAACGGATTCAGTTTTAATTTCCTGGCTTCAAACGAAACGACGACGCTGTTCACTCCGAGTCACAATCCGGCGACGCCGAGCGCCGGCACAAACATCGACATCAAGGTTCGCCAGGCGCCGGAGATCAACGTAAGCATGTACCCGCGCCGCCTGTTCGAGGGCACGCCGATCTATTTTTCGTTTGATTCCAGCGTCGCCGCGCTCAAGAAAGAAGCGGCAGTCGACACGAACGTAGTCCTCGTCACTCCGGCGGCGGTTCAGCGGTTCGACTTTCAACCGAAGATCACCGTCCCGCTTGCGACGGTGGCGGGGGTCGCGATTACCCCGAGCCTCGCTTTGCGCGAGACTTTCTACAACGCGAGCTTCGATCCGAACGTTACCGCGTTTGATGCGGACAAGTTCACGTTTGATCCGGCGGACCCGCGACTCGACCCCGGCCGAACCGAGTTTCAGCCTGGATTAAAGCTGTTCGACCGCAACGCGCTCGATCCGATAAGTACGAAAGACCTCTCGCGTCACTATGCCGAACTCGCGGTTGACATAAGACCGCCGTCGCTCGAGAAGACTTACACCAATCAAGACGGCACTGAGCGATTCAAGCACGTGATTGAGCCTTACATTACATATCGATTGATAGGCGGCATCGGCGATCAGTTCAACAAGATCATTCGCTTTGACGACACGGATACGGTTGCCGATACCAACGAGTTCGAATACGCGATCGTCAACCGCTTTTTCACCCGGCAGCTCTCTTCAGACCTGACGCGCAGGCGCAGGAAGGGCCGCGCCTTGCCATCTGACATGAAGCTCGTAAAGCCGAGCGATAAGGACAGGGATCCCGGTGAGAACGCGCCGCTCGATGAGGCGGCCGACGGCAAGAGCCAGCCGCCGGCGCCGGCTGATGCCTCAGCGGACGGCCAGAAGGAGCGTGCAAAAACCGACGAGTCGCAAACAACCGAAACGAAACCAAAACCTGGCGAGCCGCAGACAACAGAAACGAAACCAAAGCTCGAGACTGGCCAGCAAGCCGAGATGAATTCCAGGGACCGCGCCGCGAAGCGCGAGCAGGAGGCCAGTGCGCGGGGACGCAAAGGCAAACGTCAGAGCGATGCCACCGATGCTCTCGCCGCTGAAGACGATAACGCTACAACACAAGCGTATGAAGTATTGACCGTACGAGTCGCCCAGAAATATTTCTTCGATCGTAGCTTCGGCGGCGCCTTGATTCCTGGCCAACGCAACCAGTTTTATCCGATAAACACGCTGTCCGGGTTCACGTTCGGCGGAGTAGCGCGAAGCTTCTCGCCGATAAACGTCGCGGCAAGGTACCGGCCGCTGTCATCCGTCTTTGCCGATCTGCGAATGGACGTTGGAACGGACGACGGAATCGTGAGGGACGTTACGATTGGCGGCGGAGTTCGTACCGACAAGCTATCGGTCTCCGCGGACTATTATCTGTCGCGTCAGATCAAGGTCCAGCCAAATGCCTTCGAGGCCGGCACTTTTCCTGGAGACCAGGTGGGAACAACGATTCAACTCGGCGACGAGTTGCGCGGTCTCTACGGCGGTGCGCGGATCAACTACGACTTCACGAACCGCTTTGTCACCGACACGCAGGTTTCACAAGGGCGGCTCATGAACTCGCGGAGCTACATCGGCTATGGGTGGGATTGCTGCGGAGTTCAGTTTAACTACAACACGTTCAAAGCGGGGCTGCGCAGCGAGAGCGCATGGTCGTTCACCTTCACGCTCGCGGGCCTGGGAAGCTACGGCACCGACCAGTTTTCGCAACTGGGCGGAGGGCAGGGCGCGCGCAAGCGCGGCAAGCGCGCGCGCAGCGATGACGATTACTTTCAATGAGCCCGGGAGCGCAGGCATCCTTGCCTGCATTTTAAATGAATAACTCAGATCTGCAGGCAAGGATGCCTGCGCTCCCGGGATGACTAATCGTGAAAGTCAAACGAACTGAAACCGGCTTCCTTGCCGTTCTCGATGCGGGAGATGAGATCGTCTCATCTGTAAAGCGCATCGCCGTGTCGGAGCGCATAGGCGTGGCGTCGATTCAGGGAATCGGGGCCGTGCGCGATGCTGTTCTGGGTTATCTCGACCTCGATCGGAAGCAGTATCTCAAGCGGCAATTCGGCCCAGACTCAATGGAGCTTGTGTCGCTGATTGGCAACATGGCGAGGCTCGAAGGCGAGCCTGTTGCTCATTGCCATGTCGTTTTGGGAGACCGAGAGTTTCGAACCTTCGGCGGGCATCTGTTCGAAGCAACCACATCGGTCACGGTCGAGATTTTCATACGAGTGTTTGAAGGCGAAGTGTCCCGCCGGTTCGATCCGAACTGCGGCGCGAACCTGCTTACTATCTGAAGCCCTCTCCACCAAAATCCAGAAGGAAATCGATCTCCTCACTCGACCGTCAGCATGAACGGCTGTGAAGCCATTCCACCTGGATTTACTATCTTGATTTCGTGAGTTCCGCGTACCAGCACGATGGGCTTTACCAGGAAGGAGCCATTGTCGGGCGCGGCAGACATTTGATTGCCGTCCACAAACAGGATTGCCGCGGGATTCACTCTTAGCCCGGTTACCATGAGCTTCTTTGCGCCCTTGTATTTCGCTCGTGTGATCGCCGGTATCGTCGCCGGATCGACCAGACTGATCTGGATATTGGCGGCGGCACTGCCAGCGCCCTGGTCGCGAACGGCTACGGTGAAGGTGAATAGTCCCGCGACCGCGGGCACGCCGGAAATCAAACCGGAGGAAGGATTGAGACTTAAGCCGGCGGGAAACGCTCCCGACGTGACCGACCAAATGTATGCGGGAATACCGCCGTTTGCGTTCAGTTGGAAGCTGAACGATGACCCCATCAGTCCATTGAGCGAGGGCACACTGGCCATCAACAGTGGCTGCGGAGCTACCGTTATTGTGAGAGCCTTGCTGGCAGTATGAGATTCTGAGTCGGTTGCAGTCACCGTGAACCCGAAATCTCCGATAGCGGTGGGATTGCCCGAAATGAATCCGGTAGACGCGGCGAGGCCCAGCCCGGCCGGCAATGCCCCGGTAGTAACCGTCCACGTGTAAGGTGGCTTACCGCCCATCGCTGTCAACTGCTGACTAAACGACGTTCCCCTTGTAGCGGTCGAGATAGACCCCGTCGTAATCGTTACGGGCGGCGCGGCTACCGTGATCGCCAACGACTTCTGCGCAGTCTTGGTAGCTGCGTCGGTGACTTGCACTACTACCGTATAGTTGCCGGCCGCGGTTGGCGTCCCGGTAATCGCGCCCGTGCCTGGATTCATGGCGACTCCCGCCGGAAGCGCGCCTGATGGAAGCTGCCAGGTGTATGGCGGCGTGCCGCCCGTTGCAGTGAATGTCGCGCTCAGTGGCGTTCCAGTCACGGCTGCCAGACTCGACGGACCGTTAATGGTTGGGGGTTGAGTTGGTGGCGGGCCGCCATCTCCAACAACGATGCTGATATTTGCGGACATCTCGCCGAAGAACCCAACGCCCTGCTGGAAGAGCTGCCATTGAAAATCGTAAGTGCCGGAACGCGTTGGAGCGTACGCGATGAACAACAGCTCCATTTGTTCGCCCGGCGGTACCGGGCCGTTAACCCAGGGCACCTGGTTGCCGCCCCACGTCAGGTTGTTGGCAGGATTCTGGGACATAATCGCGAATCCGCCCAGGCCGTTCCATGTAGACGAGCCGGTATTGATCCATCTGATCGTAGCTAAGAAAGACTGCCCGGGTTGGAGCGTCGCCTGAACCTCCTGCGATACGAAGTGTGAGTCGTAGCCGGTGGCTGGTGTTATGACGATGATCTGCAGATCTTTTTGCGCCGATCCGCTTTGAGCATCGGTCACCCTGACTGTGAAGTTCGACGTGCCGGCCGCCGTGGGAGTTCCGCCGATCAGGCCGTTCGGTGTCATCACAAGCCCAACAGGCAGCGAGCCGGAAGCGAGACTCCAGGTGTAAGGCTGCGTGCCTCCCGATGCGATCAGTTGTCTTGTGAACGCGCTTCCGACCGTTGCGGTTCCCAGGGGCGACGAGCTGACAATTGTAAGCGGGCCCGGCCCCCCTCCCTGCGAAGGATAGATAAAAGTTATTCCGTCTATGTCGTCCTGCCGCAGCGACGCAGCACGGCCGTCAAAGTGAGCGACCCAATACATTGTCGCCACCTGGTCGCTGGGCGAGGGCGTCCCCGGAAACGTCGAATCCCATGAATGATGCAGCCCCAACGCATGCCCCATCTCGTGGGTCATGATCTCCTGGAGCTTTATGTGGTCGCTGAAATAGCAGGATGCAAAAGGATTGAAAGAGAGGTTAGCTTCGATCGCTCTGTAAAAGGTTACGCCGTTCACCACTCTGGTTTGGAACCGGTCGTAGTTGGCAATACTGGTGACCGCAAGAACTCCCGAGCTGCAAGTCCCGGAGCCGCTGAAATAGCCATCACAGTTATTGAAGGATATCGTGTTCTCGCCATCGAGCGAGTATAAGCCGCAGCCATGCGTCGTGCCGCCATCGGTCACGCGCAACGAACACCCCTGAACGCTCGACCAGGCGTTGGTCGCAGCCACCACGTCGTTCTCGACCTGAGGAGGCGCATTCTCTGTGTTTACCCTGAACACAACCGACTGGCCATTGTCGGCTTCGAACCAGCTCGTTGGAGGATTCCATAAATGGAATTGAGGCTCGAGGTCGCCTCTTTCAGCGCTTCGCGAGTAACCGACGGGTTGATCCAGAATTGGAATGTTGCCGTAAGCGTCGCGGTCGAACTGCCGCGCAGCCGTGCGATTCGCTCCCAGCCTTTGCCGAACCATCTCGGTGTAGGCTGATAACTCCATGCGGTTTGTAATTGATCCTCTGCCCGACTGATCGAGAACTCGTACACCGGTCTCCGCAACGTTTCGAACGGCAAACAACTTTCCGCTATTGGGATCTGTGATGACGGCGAACTTGCCCAGGAGCATTTGGTGAACGCGAAGACTTCCGTCGCGCCAGGTATCAAGATAAAGAATGACATTCTCGCCAGTGGAGAATGCCGGCGAGCCGAACACCACCGAGCCTCGGCTTCCGTATTCCCCTCCGGGTTGCTTGATCACTATTTTGTGCTGGGTTAATTGTCCTTTGAGTACTTCCTGAACCTTGAGCGTTATGTAGGTATATATGGCGTCTCGTTTGTCATCCAGGCCACTTTCAATCGCGAGCACTTTCCCGCGCACGATCGCTCGCGCCCTGATGACCATCTCGTCATCAGTTGGCATGACGAATGTGGATGCGCGGACAGAGGCGGCAAGGCAAAGCAGAATGCAAACCGCCAGCAGTCTTGAGCCGGCTTTCCCGGATACTGTCATGTTTCCTCACATCAGGGGGCGTCGCTGAGAAGTCACCGACGAGAGGAGCTACGTCTGTCTGAATACAACCTGCAGTTTGTGGGAACTCAATAGCGTCGGGGGACCGATGGGAGTTCGATTCCAATCACCGAAGGAGACAAATCGCTAGTGCATCCCGGCGAGTAACATACTCGTGACGCTCAATCGTGTCAATATAATAATCCGATATGACGGACAAAATTTAAGGCGTTCTGATCTTCACTCCCCCGAATATCGAGGTCGCATCGATGTGCAATCGTCGCGCGGCCGTTGAATAGCCCGGAGACTCGTACTGATTGACAGAAACGATGCCGCTGCTTACCTCGCGGCCCCGCACGTTGACTCCGCCGAATATTGAAAAGCCTGTCACGCGCACTGCTACATCGTCGGGGACCAAGATGTCTGTTCCGCCAAATATTGAAACGATGTTGATCCTTGTTTCGCCGAGGGCGAGCGGCGCCGCGGCCAGGTCAATTTCAGTTGCCCCAAAGACCGCGACCGCCGTGTGTCCGTTCAGATCTTGTTTGCTTGAAAGATAAGACGAGTGGAACAGGCTCACGGTCGTGCGACTGCCCATCGGCGAGGTATGCATCGCCGACGGCCCGGCTTCCCCGAGCAAATCCGACACTATCCCGAGATTGGTCCCGCACGATCTGCAGAACTTCGAAGTGCCCGCTTCAGCGCCGCACTTGGGACAAAACATTGAGACCTCCGTTTAGATTCAAGGCAGCTAATGCTACTGGCACAGCGGTAAGCTGACAAGGCCAGAGGTCAGAGGACAGAGGTCAGAGGTCAGAGGTCAGAGGTCAGAAGTCAGAGGTCAGAAGTCAGAGGTCAGAGGTCAGAAGTCAGAGGTCAGAAGTCAGAGGTCAGAAGTCAGAGGTCAGAAGTCAGAGGTCAGAGGTCAGAGGTCAGAAGT
>DATNBZ010000248.1:0-14141 GCA_035607285.1 Blastocatellia bacterium
CTCGGGCGGCATTCTCGGTTCATCGTGGTATGCGGGCACGTTGTTCATCCCGGTGCTGTAGAATCCGTCCCTCTCTTTGTTGAACGGAGCGGGGTCGCCGTTGAAGGTCCGTGTCAACATTCCAGCCGATGTATAAGCGACTTCCATCTGCGCGGGTTTGAGATAGTACTTGACGGACTGAACCGGAATGTCGCGCTGAAATTGCAGCCTGACATTGTTGGCCATCTGATAAGGCCTGATCTCTTTCCAGCGATATTCGATGATCACGCCGGGCTCGACCGCGGGCATCGCGAAAGACCTGGCCTTGATCTTGATGCCGCCAGCCTTTGCTATTGTCCGATCAAAGACCGCGTCCTTCTTGAGCTCGACAATGGTTCCATCCGGTTTAATGGTGCGGCCGGCCACGTCGGTGATCTTGTTCCGGCCAATATAAGGAATATCGATCTTGCTTTGCGATTCTTTACCGCGTTCGGTAAAGACCTTTATTCGAATGTAATGTGAAAAGATCAGGTCCTCGCCGGCGTCGTTGATGCGCACTTCCCAGAAGATGGCTTCGGCGTCTGCATCTTTCTCGACAACCGGCGTTTTCAACGCAAGGTGCGCCGGATCGAGCGGCTTCCAGTCCTCGCCGGCTAATGCGGTTGCGGCCGAGACCGATAAACAGACAATGATAAAGAACAAGCGTGCAGGCACACGATCGAATGCCATTTCAGGCTCCTCCCTTTAGATCCAGTTTACGAAAGATTACTACTTCCAGTGCGTCGTGATAGGAACCACTTCACCCAAGAGGCCGTAGAAAAATGATTATATTTGCGGCGCGGCGAATTTGTAAACAAAAATGTTTAGTAACAACTTGCGTGCTTTGCGTGCTTTGCGGTCCTTTGCGTCTTTGCGTTGCGTATTCCCTGCCCCGTGAAGAATTCTCAACGCAAAGACGCAAAGGACCGCAAGGCACGCAAAGATCCGATCACAGCTTTCAGCATCCCTGACTTGCTAGTAATATTCCTCTCGATCTTGCAGGCGGAGAGCCTGCACTCCAGGAGGCTAGCATGAGCGCACCAGCACCGATACCCGGACTCGCCCGAACCATCGACGAAGTAATCGCGCAGCTCGACGACATCATCGCGCGCTCGATTCAAGACGGAAGCCGGCTTGGTTACTTCGCGGCTCTCTACCGCAAAGTCACAGTCAAGGTGAAAGAAGGAATTGCTCAGGGCCGCTTTGAAGACGGACCTCGAATGGAACGCCTTGATGTGAAATTCGCCAATCGTTACCTCGAAGCGATGGATCAGTACCGCCGAGGCCAGCAACCGACGCGATGCTGGCTCGTGTCTTTCAAAGCCGCAGCCGCCTGGAGACCCATCATCCTTCAGGATCTGCTTCTGGGTATGAACGCGCACATAAACTTCGATCTTGGCATCGCCGCCGCCGAAATTGCTCCGGGCGACGAACTGCCTTCGCTTCAACATGACTTCAACGAGATCAACAACATTCTCGCGGCGCTGGTGAGCGAGGTCGAATCGGAGATCAACGAGGTCTCACCCTGGATAAACTTTCTC
This sequence comes from Blastocatellia bacterium, assembly GCA_035607285.1. Classification (GTDB taxonomy): domain Bacteria; phylum Acidobacteriota; class Blastocatellia; order UBA7656; family UBA7656; genus Onstottus_A. The sequence goes on from DATNBZ010000248.1 coordinate 1,560, forward strand.
GACCACATCGATCCAAAGGCTGACACGGCTATCGTGAACTTCAGTATGGACAAAGCTCGAGCGTGCGCGTGGGATCTCGCAACGAAACTTGCTCCGCTGAGTCAGAGCCAATGGAAACCTATTCTCGATCTAAGAGATTTGGAGATGACCGCGCTGGCCGATCTGGTATGGCACCCGGTTGGTTTGATCTTCAAGCTGGGACTGTTATTGATCCGCTCCCGCGAGAGCAGCGACGTCGCGAGAGTCATCGATGTGCTAAACCGAACCTCGACCGAAGCGGTTTGATTTCAATTTGACCCACACGAGGGCAGGAGGCATAAGATGCAGGAAGAAACTGATAATCAACTTCCCCGCGGCTTTGTGCGCCGTACCACACTCTCTGAGAGAGATCCCGATAAGGGAGTAGAAGTCGTGTCGCTCGCATGGTGTCCTCATGGACAGAGAATCGCTACGTTACATATCGGAGCCCCTCCAAGCATATGGGATTTAGAGAACAACTCAAGCATTGCCGTACTGACGAGCGGGACCGTAAAGGTTAACGACCTGGAATGGTCACCCGACGGAGGAACGCTTGCGCTGGCTTGTGCCGATGGCACGATTCAAGTCTTTGATGCGACCTCGGGCAAGCTTAACCAAGTCATCCACGCTGCCTCCATCGAGGTTCGCCATCTGTCCTGGTCTCCAGACGGCAAGATCCTCGCGTCATGCCCGACCGAATCGAGCGCCGTGAGCATGGGACTTTGGGATCCGCAAACGGGCGCACCGCTTCGATCCCCGTGGGCCAAGGATTTCCCCTTCACCGTAGCCCGATCTACCTCTATGGGGCTTGACCCGGATCTCCATAGGCCTTCACTTGCCGAACGCGCCAAGTCAAAGGAGCGCGTTGTCACTACGGCCTGGTCTCCAGATGGGCAGTTTTTTGCAGCAGGTTGCGAAAATGGGGCAATCGGGCTGTGGAGCAACTCGCCCAGCGAAGATCCACTTCTCATTGGCCACAGTCTAGCGATCTCCAAATTGGCGTGGTCATCTGACGGTAGAGTTGCATCATTGTCCTCTGACGGACTCATCGTGATATGGGACGCGGAGACAAGAAAGAAAGTCAGAAGAATTGAGGTCCCGAACACCCAACTGACCATCATATCTTTCTCTACAGATGATGAACTGCTCGCTTCGCTGTCTGCTGAAGGCGTCGTCAGGGTTTGGCGGTGCGATACCTGGCAATTGGTGTCTACACTAACCTGCCGAGCCTCTCAAAGCAATAGCTTGAATCTTGCGTTCCATCCAACACAACCTGTCTTGGCGACGCCCGACCAGAAGGAGAACGGTGTCGTCATCTGGGACTTGGATTTAAACGCTATCTGCCCTCCCACGAAGGAGAGAATCCTAGCAGCAAGCGTCGCAGACCAGGCAACGGCCAACGATGCCCTCGGATTTGCTCCCTACGTCGAGGCACTTTACAAGTTCCTAACTCACCCCAGCACAACTGCCCCGCTCACGCTTTCAATCGAGGGCGGATGGGGAAGCGGCAAATCTTCCCTAATGCTTCAACTGGAAAGCAAGATCAAGGGAGATTCGCTGGCTACGCGACTCAAAGACGCCCTCAAGAACAAAGGCATGAAGTCAGCCGATGGGGAGTCGTTATGGGCGCGATTTCGGCGCGCCATTAGAAGCCGAAGGCAGTTCACCATTCAGTTCAACGCGTGGAGGCACGATAAGGAAGACGCGATGTGGGCCGCGTTCGCATTAGAGTTCATCCGCCAGATTTCAAAGCAGCGCTTCGTCGTACGCCAATGGTGGGGCCATCTCTTGCTTTTCGTTTACCGCTTCAGATGGAAAGACGGATGGCTGGAATCGCTCCGCGCATTGGGGCTATTCCTTGCGATGACCTGCGCTGCCGCAGTGATTCCAGTTCTGGCGGTGCGCAAGGGGCCGGAGTGGGCCGGAACTATAGTCAACCTGGGTGTGGAGGACTTCTGGCACAGCCTCATAAAGTGGCTGATCGCCGCGGGCGCGACTGCCGCATCGCTTACGGCGGTCCTGGCAGCTTGGCTTAAAATCAAAGAAGTTATCGGGAGCCCGTTCCAAATCAATCTGAGCAAGTATGTCGAATCGCCCGACTACCAAAAGCGTGTCGCCTTCATCGAGGACTTTCATAGGGATTTTGAAAAGATCGTGAAGGCATATTCCTCCGGCAAAGGAAAAGTGTATGTCTTCATCGACGATATGGACCGCTGCGAGGTTCCAAAGGCGGCTGACTTAATGCAGGCATTGAACCTGATGATAGGGAGCAATCCTAATCTTATATTCCTCATAGGCATGGACCGTGAGAAGGTGGCAGCGGGTTTGGCGGTGAAGTATGAAAAGCTGCTCCCTTATCTCAATCCTTCGTCGCGCACAGCCAGAGATTCAGTGACAGGCAACGAGAAGTCTGATCCTTTGAAGGGGCTGGAGTATGGATACGCCTTCATAGAAAAGTTCATACAACTCCCTTTCCGGGTCCCAAAGCCGACCAACAAAGATCTAAACGAGTTCCTTGATAGACTCTGCATTGCCCCCTCACCTAAGAAAACCGGCAGATTGTTGAGTTTGAGGTTCCCTCGGTTTAGAGCTCGCAAAACTTTCCGCACTTCACGCCTCACTGAGAGCGATCAGGCCCTTGCGCCAACCACCACCGGCGAGGCTGACCGGCTTCCTTCAGAAAGCAACGTGGCTCAACCGCCGTCGCAAGCTGGAATGCACGGCAGATCGTCAACAAGACAAGTCGAGAAGAGGAGACGGCTGAACTTTGAGTTGGAGGGCGACGGTGAAGATTCCAAGCTCTTTCGGGAAACCGTGCTCAGCATCGCTTCGGCGCTTGATGACAATCCACGTCGCATCAAGCAATTTGTCAATCTCTTTAGGCTGAGAGCGCACATCGCAGAAGAAACGGGGCTCTTCCATATCGTTGAAGGCAAGCCTCTCATTAGGCGACTGACTCTGCAGAAGCTTGGTAAGTTTGTGGCACTCAGTCTGAAATGCCCGCTTCTGCTGAACGACTTGGATGAGGACCCCAAGCTACTCGCTACCCTGCAAAGACAGGCGCTGCAGGATGTGTTGCCAGAAACGATACGAGATGAAAGGTTGAACGAAGAGCTAAGAGGGCTGCTCCGAATCGGGTGCGTTGACGTAACCGAGCAACGCGACTTTGACAAAGAACAAGTTTGGAGCTTGGCCAGAATGGATGTGGAAGACCTTTTAAGAGTATCGCCGGCCGTTGAAAGGCCACGGCCAGTTCTCACGCCTGAAGAGAAAACCAAATCTCGATCGGATTCCGCGCAGCGCTCGGAGTCTGCGACCACTCCCGTCCCAGACTTAATTCCCGTGCAACCAGAATCAAAAGTAGGCGCCGAAGCTACGCCCCCGAAAGAAGCAACGAGCGCCGGCCTGCTCCTTTCGCTGCTTTCCAGGGTGGCAGAGTCGGAGCAATCTATCGATGGAGAAAACATCAGCATGAAAGACACAAAAGAGGTCGGCTCCGATACGAATGCACCAAATTATGATGTCTTCTTGGCGCACAGACTCGAAGGTGTATCCGATGTTGAATTCATTGCCGAGCGCCTGAGGGAAATGGGCCTAAAGCCGTGGTTTGTAACCTGGGATCTACCGCCGGGTGGAGTCTTTGATGATTACCCAATGCCAACCCCAGAATTGTTCGGGGCACTCGTAGTTTTTGTAGATCGCGGTGGAATCGGACCTTGGGACGAAGCAGAATTTAGGACCGTGGTCGACCACTTCGTTGAGAAGAAAAGACCGGTAATTCCTACACTCCTCTCTCAACTCGTGAGCACCAGCGATGTGCCACAGTTCCTGAGGAGATTTGGCGTGGTCCAGTTCAACGGGCCCTATGACGCGGAGGCTCTGGATAGGCTCATCCGTGGAATAACAAGGAACCGGGCCGAAGCGGATTACGCCTAATTGGCTGGTTACCTCTCGGCCAAGGCACCTGACAGCGTCACTTCTGAAACACGCTGTCTACCGACACGACTTCAACTTTCTTAGGATTGAAGTTCAGCTTGTAGCCCTCGATGATCTTGTCTTCATCAAGAACATCTTTCGGTGGAGGCTGCGTGTAGCTTATTGGTGAAGGCTTGCCGTCCATTGCGGCTTGCTTGAAGGCTTCCGCGCCTTTCGTTACTACGACGATCTTCACGTTGTCGGCTTGCAGGTATTTCTTTATCACTCGGTTCACGTCTTCGAGCGTGAGCTTTGCTAACGCGCCTCGGACGTAGTCGTTGAAGTTCCCGATGCCATAGAACTTGCTGTCCAACGCGTAGCCTAACTGTTCGTCTTGTGCTTTTGTCAGCACGTTCACGTACTTGCTCAGGAACTGGCGAGTTGCTTCGAAGTCGTCCTTCGATAGTCCGTTCTTTGCAAGCTTGTTCAACTCATACAGCGCGGCCCGTAACGTGAACAATCCGTTCTTAGGTTCGACCGGGCGAATCCATATCTGAAAGATTTGCTGCTGGCGATCGAGGTTCGGGTCTGGGTGAAACTGAAACATCCCGCGCGGGAAATACTCTATGTAAGCGTAGTCTCCGTAGTTCAGTCCTCGAATCGCGCGAAAGCGCTGATACAAATAACTGTTGCTCGAGCGATGCTGCCCAAAGTACGACTGCGCGATAAGGAGCGCCGGCCAGTCGGGATTCGAGCGCGTCACCGGGATCGGAAACCCTAAAGAGATCGCGGTGCTTGCAGTATCTTTCTCGATGACTTGCATCTCGAGACCGCTGATCTTCTCGGGTTCAGGCAACGTGAGCTTAGCTGCTTTGCCCGCCGGAAGCTTCGAAGCGATATCGGCCTCGACTTTTGAATCGAAGCCCTTGGGATAACCGCCGGCAAGTCCCAGCACGAAGTTTGCCTGCGTGTAGTTGTCTCGATAAAACTTCTTCACGTCGTCAAGGGTCAGCTTCTCGAGCGATTCAACTGTTCCGATATTTTGATGCCCGTACGGACGGCCCCCGTAGATGAAACTGTAGAGCGCTTCCTTGCCAAGCTCTTCGTCGTTGTTCCCGCGCAGGTTGACTTTGAGATAGTTGATCGCGTCCTCGCGCAAACGCTTGAAGTCCTCTTCGCGCCAGCCGGGATCAAGCAACATCCCGGAAATAATCTGATAGTACTTCTGCAGATTATCGACGTGAGTCGCGCCGGCGAATACGGTCACCTCTTTGTCGACCTGCGAAGAAAAGCCGGTCGCCATCGGGTACATCGCCTGCACTATCTGTTCGTAGGTCATCGAGCGGCTGCCGCCATCGGAAATCATCGCGGCAGTCAGCGCGGCGACTCCTTCCTTGCCTTTAGGGTCGGACGCCGGGCCGGTGTTGAACAGCAAACGGAAGCTCACCAGCGGCGAAGAGTTTGGCAAAAGCACCGTTGCCATTGTGGGAGAAGCCTTTCCGGCGCGCGCAACGGGAGCGGCGGCCGATAGAACCAAAATGATGGCGATCAATATTACTCTAATATTACTTTGCTGCATTCTTCGCGTTCTCCTTGTGCGACAGGGTGACGATGGTCCGGTGCTTTTCGACGAAGTACTTTTGCGCCATCGCCTGGATATCTTCGGGCGTGATCGAGGCGTAAAGATCGTAGACTTTGTTGACGGTTTCGGGCGTGCGTCGAAGCGCGATGTAGCCCGCAAGCCCCGCGGCAATTGCCTCGGAGTTGTCCAGTCCCAATGCGAAGCTGTACCGCAGATTCGATTTCACCGCATCGAGCTTGTCTTTCTGCACCGGTGTCGTCTTGAACGATTCGCACGTCTTTACTATTTCGTTCCTGACGTAATCGACGTCCTTCGGATCTTTCACGCGCGCGCCGATGCTCACAAGATAAGGATCACGATGATCTTCGAAATCCGTAAACAGCGAGTCCACTTTTTGCTCTTTGATTACAAGCCGCTGATAGAGCTCTGAGTTCTGAGAAAATCCAAGCGCCGCGATCAGGTCGAGCGCCGCGTGATCCTTCTGCTCATCCGAATAAGGCGGGCATTTGAAAGCAACCATCACCCAGGGCAGGGTCGGCGTCGGCCAATCTACGGTGCCCGTACGCGGTTCGGCCTGTTCGGCTTCGCTCGGAATCTGGGGCGTGTAAGTTCCCTTTTGCCAGCTCGCCCAGTACTTGTTCACAAGCTGGGAAACATTCTCGTGTTTAACATCGCCCGATACAATGATGGTCGTGTATTCGGGGCGATAGTACCGCTTGAAGAAATCGAGACTGTACTCATACATGTTGGGCATGTTTTCGACGTCGCGAAGAAAGCCCATCGTCGTGTGCTTGTAGGTATGCGTGTCGTATGCGGTGTCGCGCATCACCTCGAAGAGCTTGACGACCGGGTTGGCGGCGTTCTTGTTGTACTCGCCAAGCACCGCCTTTGTCTCGGTCTTGAACAGATCGATCGGGACTTTCAGATTCTGAAAACGGTCGGCCTCCAACATCATAATCTGATCCAGATCTTCTTTAGAAAACACCGTGTGATAAACCGTTCGATCATCACTGGTGTAAGCGTTCGAGTCCGCGCCGGCCTTCTTCATGATTTCTTCGTACTTCGCGGTTGGAAACTTGTCAGTGCCGCGGAACATCAGGTGCTCGAACAGGTGAGCGAAGCCGGACTTGCCCGGTTCGACTTCGTTGCGCGACCCGGTGCCGACGACAATGTAAAGCGCGACGATGTTCGGATAGTCAGTTGGAATAGTAATCACACGAAGACCGTTCGGAAGATCGTCGGTGAAGTACTTGTAAGGGAATATCTTGTTTTGCGCAAATGCGGCAAACGGCATAATAAGTCCCAGCATTAGAGACGCGGCTGTCAGGGTCTTCATTCTTTTTTCCTTCCTTTTTGGTGCGAATGAATATTATTTCAGATGAGTTCGAGAAGCGCCAAGTGCGTTTGACATTAGGACTACTTGACACCCGCGGTAGTGAAATGACAAACCGCGCCTTTATTATTCAGGCCTGCGTGATCAGCAGCGGCGACAACCAGGTGATATCATCTCGGTCCCTTGCGGCAACCTGGCGTCGAGCGTCGAGCAGCGCCGTATCAATCCACCCTTGAGCAGCAAGCGAGTTGTAAAAACAAACCGCCAAGGCCTTCGCACCGCTGTCTGATACTCTCCAACGGAATCCCAACAGCGCCGGAACACCTGAGTTGATCAGACCATCGGCGATTCCCAGGAAATCATCATTCAGCAACTGATCGGGTTCGCCGGTCATCGTTCCAAGGCAGCAGCTCAAGTAAAGGAAGCGAACGGCTGAATCGTGTACCAGCATCTGTAGCTCGGACGCTCGCAAGTGCTCGACACCTCCCTCGCGGTTCGGTTTTCTCCAAAATGACAGGCAACTCTTCTCAGGAGAATCGCTCACGAATGTCCCGTGCCCAGCGTAGTGAACAATGTGATACTCCGAGTGTCTTAGAGTGTTCCGGACGTATTCGCAAGTAGCGAACTCCGTCGGAACGCATTTCAATCGGACTCGGAGACCTCGACTTTCGAAGTTAGTTCTTATTGACGCAGCAAGCTCAACGATCTCGTCGTCGACGCCCGCAATGTCGGGCGGGGTGTTGGACGCAATCAACAGAACCTTTAACTCTCGATCGTGAAGATAAAGATCATTGAAGAAGTTCGGTGACAACGGAAGCCGTTTTGTATGGACCCCAATGACCGATCTTGAAAGCGTGTGGCGGAGCGCCAGATAGTCTGGCTGGTTAACATCGTCGAAGAGACACTCCAAGGGTACACGCAGGAAGTCCCTCTGCGATTCAACGCTCAAGTGAAGCTGAGTCTCGTCGGCGGAGACCTCTCCGAGCGCCTGCTGGTAACGGCCGAAAACGTCGGAGTGATCGATAAGAATTTCTCGAAAGAGATCGCGCCCCAGTTGCTTGCTGGTGAAGCGCCAATCCATGAAGGGTACGGCATCGCCCTGACGGCCGCGCATCGTGGCATCGAGCCTCAGAGCTTCCTCGCTGATATCACTTACCCACCCGCTTCCGGTTGCCTTGATCACGATTTCGCGGCCGGGCACGCAGGTCAGGACCAGTGTGGGCCCCTTTTGAGACAGAGGAAACGGAACCGTAACAGCTCTCCTCAACAACGCTTTTACGTGCGCTTCAAACACCGCTTTTGCGTAGGGCTTGGCCAGGTATGCATCCGCTCCCGTGTTCAATCCGTCGGCTTTTTCCTGCTCCTGCCCTTTTGCCGTCAGCATGAGTATTGGAATGTGCCGGGTTTGCAAGTCAGCTCTCAGACGACGGCATACCTCGTACCCGTCCACTTCAGGCATCATCACATCCAGAATGATCAGATCGGGCTTCTTTTCAATTGCGAGGCGCAGCCCTTCGAGGCCGTCGCGGGCAATTACGACCTCCAATCCCATATGCTCGAGAACATCAGACACAATAATGACGACATTCGGATCATCATCGACAAGCAGAACGCCGGATTTCTTTGACATACTCTTTTCTGTGTTTACTCGCTGCGGTCAGGCAGCGTGAATGTGAAGGTCGACCCGTTTAACGGCTCGCTGTCTATTATTACGTGTCCACCGTGCATCTCGACATACCGCTTTACAATGTTGAGCCCGATTCCTGTGCCCCCAACTTTTCTGGTGAGAGAGCTGTCAACCTGATAGAACCAGTCAAAGACTTTGAGATGTTCTTCCTTTGGAATTCCGATACCGGTATCCCTCACGTGAACCTCGATTCGCTCATTGCGCCTCACGGCGCCCACAACTATCTTGCCCCCGGCCGGCGTGAATTTTATCGCGTTGCTCAAAAGGTTCGTGATCACCGCCTTCACCTTGGCGCCGTCGATCAGTGCAAGCAGTGAGGTGTCTTCGGTGACATCCCTGGTCAGCTCCACATTTTTCTTTTCGGCGTCATATTCGAAAGTACTTACTACAACCGATATGATCTTGCCGACGTCGCACTGATCCAAGTCCAGGGTTTCCTTGCCCTCTTGAATCCGGACTAAATCGAGCAGGTTTTTTATCAGGCGATCTTCCTCGCGAACGCTTTCGAGCGCAAGTCGAAGGCGGTCCGTCTGTTTGGCATTCACGGGTCCGTATAGACCATCCAACAGATTCTCTATGCATCCTCGCACAGGCGTTAACGGACTGCTCAATTCGTGCGAAAGCGTCGAAAGGAACTCGGTCTTTTTCTTATCCAGTTCCTTCAATTCCTCATAGGCTTTCTCCAATTCTCTGTTCATTCGCACGATATCAAACACACCCGCGGTGTCCGCATCGCGAGCGAAGCTAACGCCCGATTCAATTGGTAGGCGGATAACCATCGTTGTGCCGCTCGATCCCGTCGATTCCAAAGAAACATCTCCGCCGTAAGCCTGAAGAATCGTTTGAGCCAGTAGCAGCCCTACCCCCAGCCTTCCCGACGCGGAGATCTGCGTCAAGAACAGGTTCCGCCGAATATCGGGGGGAATTCCTCGTCCGGTATCGGACACTGCGATTTCAACTCCATGCTCAATGAGCCTGGTTGCAACTATTATTTCGCTGACCCTGGACTCGGCGACTGCCTCTACCGCGTTTTCGATCAGGATATCAAGAGCCGAGCGGAACCATTCAGGCGAGATCCGGACTGCAAACTCGGCCGGGAGGCCGAGTTGAAGATGAAGGGTCACCGGCTTGTAGGGACTTTGTTCCCATAGCTGCTCGAGCCGCTCTTTGACGAAACTATCCAGCGCGGTAGGACGCAAACCCTCTCTGTCGGAGAGAGAGGGAGTAATTGGCCGATCGAATATCATTCGAGCCAGTTTTCTTATCCTATCGAGGCTGTCAGAGTACTTGGAGCACTCCGGCTGTAACACTTTCTGAAGCAAACCTGCTTCTTCAAAGATAGTGATGGCATTTCCTTCTATTGCGTGCCGCCAACTTGCACTCACCATACCCATCCAGGCGAGAGCCGTGCGCGTTCCAACCAGTCCCTTTGTTCGTTTGATTTCCTCGTACTGCTCTGCGTTCTGTATCGCAATACTTGCCTGCGCCGCCAACGCTTCCAACACTCGCTGATCCTCGCGGTCGAAAGCGTTGTAATCACCATGCTCAACGTTGATCAACCCGTTGACCTCTGATCCAGACTTCAGCAAGACAACCAGTTCCGAGCGTGTCTCGTGATTGGTCTCGATGTAGTCCGGGTCGCTGTTAACATCACCGACAACTTGCGATTGTCGGGTCTTGTATGCACGGCCTAGAATTCCAATTCTCCCGTTGATCCCTTTATCCAAATCGATCTCGAGTCGTTTGACCTGATGTTCCTCCGATAACTCCTCCTCCGGGTATGCGGCAACTAGTTTCGCTTTCGATCCGTTCAGCATCCTGATGTGGACGAACTTGACCTGTTTCCCTCTCGTTAAATTAAATGCCTGCTTGGCAATCTCCCGCAGAATCTGGTTGGTATCGAGCGAAGCCGATACGACCTGAGCAGCCTGATACAATGCCTCCAGTGCACTCGCTCGATCGTCAGCTTCGTCATACAGCTCTGAGTTGCGTACTGCCACGGCAGACTGGTTCGCGAATAACTGAATATTGGTCAGCTCGTCTGCGGTAAAACGATGGCGTTGGCGGTAGTTGACGAACATCACGCCCATCTTGCGCCCGCGAACTATCAGAGGCACTCCGACCGAGGACGCGATCATTTCCCTTTCAACGAATGCGCCGCGCATGAGCGGGTCCGTTTTGCTGTCCTCAGCGAAGTGAAGCTCGTTCTGAGCGAGTACCTTATAGACAGACGAATCACGCCCGACTTCGTTCATCATCTCAGTGGTGTGTACCACGCCATCCATTGCCGGAGGGCTTTGAAATCGATCCCGTCCCCAGTCATATGTATAGAGCGTCACACAGTCACCGTGAACCGCTTCCCGAGTCTTGCTCGCGATCAGCGTTAACGTTTCCGGCAGCTTCTCAAGCGCGGTAACTTCAGCCACAACCCGAGCCGCGTTTCGCGCCTTCTCCAATTGTTCTCGCAACCGAGCCTTGTTCAGCGCCGCGGCAGCGTGATTTGCCAGAGTCTCGGCGGTTCGTCGCTCTTCATCGCTGAATACGCGGTACCGGTTATAGTTCGCGTACAAAACACCAAGCCGATCTTTTGCTTCCTCGCCGACCTTTAAAACCATTCCTTGAAAGCTTTTCACTCCAATACTATTAAGAAGCGCCCGGGTTGTTTGACCCAGGTAAGGATACTCATCAGCGTTGTCAACCTCCTCAATACCAAGGTATCCCTTCGATATTAGCGTGTAGGCTGTTCCACCTAGTCGAGGCTCTGCTCTCCAGCTCTCATTCCAGGTGGAGACAGATATGCCGTCTGCTACGGAGCTATCGGGAATGAAAACGTCACGTACAGGATCATAAGACCAGACCGCCGCCGAGTCTGCTCGCAGAACTTCTCTCGCGCTTCGGACGATCTGTTCCAACACTTCCTGGGTTGTAGATGCGCTGGCAAGCTCCTGCGCGGCAGCGCGCATGTGCTCCAACTCCTCCATGCGACGCGCGCTATCATATGCAATCGCCGCCTGGTTGGCGTACAACTGAAAGGCATCCACTTCAAAGTCCGGGAAGTGACGCGGCTCAGCGAAATGTATCCACAGAACTCCGATCTTTTGCTCGTGCAGGGAGAGCGGCAGACACAAGGCCGCCATCGCGTCATCCCGCATCAACACTGGGTTGATGCTTTGAGGATGCCTGACTTTATCGTCAATGATCTCCGGCGTATTCTCGGCGAGAACTCGTCGAGTGATTCCATCGGGGCGCACAAAGTCATCCGCCCCAATATTTGGCGCGGCGCCGGAAGTCACTAAAGTATACGCCCGGTTCATTTCGTCAATTAGGATGAGCCTGACATATCGAGCTCCTGCCGCTTCGCGCGTTTGTTCAACTATTCTCCGCAATATCTGACGCGGGTCGTGCGCTGATACAAGAGTATTGCTTGCCTCGTACAATGACCGCAGAGTCTCCCGCGCTGCTTCCGTTTGATTGAAGAGTCTTATGTTGTCGATCGCTATAGCTACCGTACTGGCGAATGCCAGAAGCGCTTCAATATCACTGTGTGTGATGGGCGCCATCGTAAACTTGTTGTCAACCACCAGCAGACCGATGACCTGCTCGCGCGCCACCAGCGGCACAATCGCTACGTCAGTTTCAGGCTGTAGCATCTCTCTGAACGCGTGAGGCACCGTAGCCAATTCCGCGGCGCCGACAAGGACGCACTCTCTAGTCTGCACGGCTCGTGAGAATGCGTCAGCGTCCGCCGGCCCGATGGGAATCCGAAATCCCTTGATCTTCTCACCAACGGGTGTTGTTGGAACGTCATCCTTTTCAAGTCTTCTTAAGTAGTCGCCAAAGTCCCACAGTTCCTCGTTCTGGCTTGCCACCCAACCCGCCCGGGCTTCCGTTTCTCCAAATTGCCCGATGCCCATCCGCCCCACAAGCTCGAGTCCCTCCGGCTCGCGAAACAACAGCACCGCGCGATTGAATCCAAGCCCATAGTGAGCCGTTACTCCGGTCAACACCACGTGAAGGATCTTGTCCATTATGTCGCTTCGTTGCTGT
>DATNBZ010000250.1:0-5952 GCA_035607285.1 Blastocatellia bacterium
TGTTCGATTCTGCGTTGCTTAATAAACTCCGCGTGCTTTGCGGTCCTTTGCGCCTTTGCGCTGAGTATTGGGTATTGAAGGAGCGAGACCCAATAGTCAGCGAAACGGCGCTCAGTCCTTCGGCACTGGAGGCGGGCCGTCGGGAACATACGGCTTGTAAACCTCGCCCTTGCTCTTGTCTTTGAACTCCGCCTGAATCTCCTCGCGAGCCTTCTGATCCTCAAACAAATCTACCATCGTCGCGGCCAAAGCTTTCGCCGCGTAAACCATGCCCTTGTGACCGATCGACATGCCTCCGCAAGCGACCACCGGCCACGCGTGCCAGGGCGCTCCTTCTGGAGCGGTTGTCACCGAGAGATGGAGCGTCGGCACGATCCAGCTCACGTCGCCGACGTCCGTCGAGCCGCCGTCGGGATCAGGTTTCGGAGGCTTCAACGGTTGAACCATTCCGTTGAGACCTTTCACTTCGACGCCGGTAGCTCGCTGGATCGCCTTTGCGAATTCCTGCTCTTCAGGGGTGTATTGAATCGGCCCAAGCCAGGTCAGGTTCGCGTGAATCAGCTTTGCGCCGGCCAGGTTGACCAGCATCTCATAGTCGCCGCTCTGGACCGTTAGCTTCGATTCGACTCCGGCCATCAACGCCGCGCCTTCGGCGATCTTGCGCGCGCGATTCAAAAGCTCATCCACACCACTGCGTTTCGAATCGCGAAGCCAGCACCACAGCCTCGCGTACTCTGGCACTACGTTTGGCACGTCGCCGCCTTTCTGAATGACATAGTGCATCCGGACGGTAGGCTTGACGAACTCGCGCATGCGGTTGAGTCCGGTCGTGAAAAACTCCAGAGCCGCCACCGCGCTTCGTCCGTTCCACGGATCCGCGGCCGCGTGAGCTGCCTTGCCTTTGAACTCGACTATGAAATCGACGATCGCCTGTGAGCTGTCGACGTCCGCGCGTATTTTGTCGTCGGGGTGCCACGCCACGCAGATGTCCAGATCTTTGAAGAGTCCATCGCGCGCCATGTAGATCTTGCCGCCGACGGCTTCTTCGGCGGGAGTGCCGTAGAAACGAATTGTGCCTTTGAGCTTGCCCGCGGCGATCATCTCCTTGATCGCTACCGCGGCGCCGAGACTGGCCGCGCCGAACAGGTTATGTCCGCAGCCGTGTCCCGCAGAACCGGCTTCCAGAGCCTCTTTCACGGGTTGCACCTTTTGAGAGATGCCCGGCAACGCGTCGAACTCGCCGAGAATGCCGATGATCGGACGGCCTTGTCCGTAACTGGCGACGAACGCAGTAGGCATGCCGGCAACTCCGCGCGTAACATCGAAGCCCTGCTTCTCGGCATAGTCGGCGAGCACCTTTGACGAACGGGTTTCGCGGAGCGCCGTTTCAGCGAATCGCCAGATCTGATCACTTAGCGCGGTGAGTTCGGTCTGGTGTTTATCAATTGAGGCAACTGCCTCCTCTTTATGCTTCGAAACGTTTGTAAGGGCCGTAGCCGGCAATGCCAGGCCAATAACAAGCAAACCCGCAACTGTGCTCAAATGTTGTTTCATTCCGAGTCCTTTGCTTTTGACGACGCTGGATTGCGCATGGCTTTTCGAGCTTTCCTGATTTCGTCTTTCAGAAGCTTGATTGCTCTTTCTCTGGACGTGCGTGGAGTCCACCCAAGTTCTGTCAATAGACCCTCAAATTCCTGATCGAAATAGTCAATCTTGCGCTGCACAGTCGGAGCGTGTCGAGTAAAGATGGTTTGTTTGTAGCCCTGGGCCACGGTCGCGGAAGCCGATTCGGCAGCGAACCAGTTACCGACCAACGTGACGCTTGTCTCGTTGTGCATCCTGGGATTAATCACTACCTGCGCTTTCCTGCCGCCTCTTGATTCAAGGAATTTCACCAGGGTTCCAAGCCGGCTTATGCGTGCCTTTTCCCCATAGTCAGCGTACAGGAGATAGGGATTGATGATCAGACGACAGCCACTTTGCGCCGCATGCAACTCCAGCCCTTCTCGCTCCTGCATCTGCAACTCGCGATGACCAGGATCGCGCAAGAAGATTCCCATTCGGTCGTCCCATTCTTTAACCGGTGAGCCCCTCTTGGGAATATGAAAGGAACTCAGAGCGCCCTTCTGCCGGACGCAGCCGGTATAGCCAAGGTCCAGCACGTTGGCTGCGTACTCTACGAAGAGCTTGGCTCGATCCACCGCGAACTGCGCATTCTCATACAAAGCATTCTCTGGTCTGCTATAGCGACGGATCAGAGTGTCGAATTTCGATCGAGGCAGGTTGCTCGTAAGCTCACTCATCGTCGGGAGCTCATTCAATCTCAGAGCCTGATACTTTCGAATCATCTTGTCCGGCAGAACATCTCCGAGAGTGACTGGCAAAATTGGAACGCGAAGGGCAAGCGCGTAGCCGATCTCTTGATGTACCCACCCTGCTTGGACCGCTTCCGTCGTTATTATCGGCAGAAATATGTGCGCAAAAGCGATGAAGCGTTTTATCTCCTCCGCGAAATCCTCTCCCTGACTCAAGTCTCTGTCCCACACCGGCTTGAGCCTGTTAGTCCGCATTGCCTTGTCAATTCTGGCTGCAATTCCTAGATTCTTGCTCGTGTAGCTGATAAACACACGGGGTTCATCTGTTGATTTTTCCGTCTGAAGCTGTGACTTCATTGTCTTGCTCATTTTGTTGTTCGCTTAGCGCTGCACTCGTCGCACAAACAAAGCTCCCGGAGCCGCTCCCAGGTGTAGATCCCGTGGTCGTGCCTGTCGCTGAACGTGAACTTCACACCGTAGCGCCCAACGTGTTCGGCGCTGAGCACGGTGAGATCGTCCGAGACCGTTTGCGGATCCAGTATTCGCAGGCCGGTCACTTCGCTAACGCAATCGGCGCACATGCATTCGGCTCGAAGGTACTTGATCGGGTAGACGCTCAGATGGCCATCGTCCCAGCGGACGGTAATTTCGGTTGCGCCTGTCTTTTTTATCTCGAGTGGTGTGGGCATGAGGAAGTCCGTAGTCCGTAGTCCGTAGTCCGTAGTCAGTGGTCAGTGGTCAGTGGTCAGTGATCAGTGATCAGTGGTCGGTGGTCAGTGATCAGTGGTCAGTGATCAGTGGTCAGTGATCAGTGATCAGTGATCAGTGATCAGTGATAATCAGTGATCAGTAGTCAGTGGTCCGTAGCTCTTACGCGGTCGATCTGACAATCGATAACTTTGAATATCTCAAAATCACTCTTAGCCATCTGAGTCTCCAGTCTGCTCGGTCTACGTACCACTGACTACTGACTACTGACTACTGACTACTGACTACTGACTACTGACTACTGACTACTGACTCCTGACTTCTTTCATTTGTGTTTCCATCGCGGTGGGCGTTTTGCAATGAAAGCCTCGACGCCTTCGTGCGGGTCTTTGAATGACATCAGCTCGTTCAGGTAGATATCCTCGGAGCGCTTGAGAGCTTCGTCGAAACCGAGCCCCCAGGTTTGAACCATTGCCCGGCGAGCCATCTCCAGCCCCGGTACGCTCATCTGCCTAAGGACTTCCAGCAGCTCTTCGGACTTTGCCTCGAGAGCGTTCTCCGCGACTACGTGGTTAACCAATCCCATCGAATGCGCCGCTTCGGCAGTCAGCAGTTCGCCGGTCAATATCAGCTCGCGCGCTCGCTTCTCGCCGATCACCCTTGGCAGTACGAACGCCGCAACCGGTGGGAAGACTCCGAGTTTTATTTCAGGCTGACCGAAGCGCGCCGAGGTAGTTGCGATCACTATGTCGGCGAAGGCGGCAATCTCGCATCCGCCTCCGAGCGCCGTGCCTCCAATCAATGCAATCACCGGCTTGGATACGGCATTCAGCGCCCTGAAGATCGAATGAAATCCATCAAGCATCTGGTAGACCGTTTCAGGCTTGTGCTCTTCGATGGATACGCCGGCGCAAAACGCATGGCTCGATTGCGACGCCGCGAATACGATGGCGCACGCGTCCGATGACTGCCCGACCTGGCCGATGGCGTCGGCGATCTCTTTCATCATCGCAATCGTCAGAATGTTCAGCGGTGGCCGCGCAAATGTAATGTGCGCGACACGGTCGGTGATTGCGAACTGAATATCTTTGTAGTGCGTTGCCATAGTGTTGGGATGTGGACGGCCCTCCGTCGTTGCTGACCGTCCTGTCTTTCCAGCGAGGGGCGGCCACGGAGGGCCGCCCCTACACGTTCATCCTTGCGCCTTCATTCTCTCGTCGACCTTGCCTGCGATGGTCCCGGCTTGCTCGATGATGATGTCGATATTGCCGCGCGTTTGTTTCGCAGACTCGCGGTCGGTGATCGAACCCAGGTTCGCGCCAACATTGTAAGACGCGCCCTTTACTGCAACGAGAGCGAGCTGAGCGCCAACCGCCACATCCGACAACGCGTTGGGTGTGCCGATCTCGGCAAGCTCACCAAGAAGCCGCAGCACGTCGAGGCTGCGTTCGGCCGTCTCAAACGGAACGGCTATCGCGGATTGAAGAGCCTTCTGAATCGCGATCGCACGTTGTCCTTTTTGATCATCGGTTTCCTTCGGCATGCGATAAGCCTGAAGCACGCCATCGAAACTCTCGGCGTCTTCGGCGATCAACTCGCGAAGCCGAGCGTCCGTTTGCGCCAGCTTTGACGAAATCTCCCTGAGCCGCGGCTCGACCATCGCGTATTTTGGCTTACCTATCGTTATCGAGCACACCATCTGTCCCAGCGATGCCGCGAGCACTCCGGAATAGGCGGAGACGCTGCCCCCGCCGGGAGTCGGGGTTGCCTCCGCAACCAGCTCCGCAAACTTGCCGATGCTTAGTGACAAATTCGGTTTCGAATCTGCTTGTGAGGACTGGCTCATGCTTCGACCTCCTCCATCGCCGCCGCAAGTTTGTGTTCGAGTATCTGCTCTTCGCTGAACTTCTCGAGCTGTAGAAAAAAGTCGGCAACCGAGTTCAACGCGCGCTGCGGCACAAGTCCGACTATTTCCGATCCGACGATCGCCACACCGTAGCGCTCGGCTTCGCGCTTGATCATCTCGAACACGCGGAACAGCGGCGTGCCTTCGTAGTTGACCATGTTCATCGAGACTTGCACGATGCCCCGGTCTTTCAACTCGAATCCAAGAGCTTTCACGTAACGCAAGCCGCCCGATTGATGCCGAACCGCGCGCGCGATCTTGTTGGCTATCTCGATATCGGAAGTGCCCAGGTTCACGTTGTAGGCAATCAACGGCGGGCGAGCCCCGACGGCGGTTATCCCGGCAGTAGGATGAACCCGCGGCTCCCCGAAGTCTGGCCGTCGAGCTTCGTTATTGGCTATGTCGTCGCGTATGCCTTCAAATTGACCCTTGCGAACGGCCGCCAGATTCTCTCGCTCCGGTCGCGTGGCAGCTTTCTCATAGAGGTACACTGGGATACCAATCTCGCTCGACATTCGCTCGCCGCAAGTGCGTGCGAGCGCGACGCACTCGTCCATCGTGACTCCGGAGATCGGGACGAAGGGAATCACGTCGGTCGAGCCCATTCGCGGATGCTCGCCCGTGTGTGTGTTAAGGTCGATCAGCTCGGCGGCTTTTTTAGCTGCGGCGATTGCGGCGTCGACTACGCGCTCGGGCGGCGCGACGAATGTGACGACTGAACGGTTGTGATTGGGGTCAGATTCGTAGTCGAGCAGAACCGCTCCGGAAACAGATTTGATGGCTGCGACGATTTGATCGATAACTTCCGCGCGGCGACCCTCGCTGAAATTGGGTATGCACTCGACGATCTTTCGCACGGCCAGAATGCTAACCGATTCGCTGAGGGCATGCAAAGAATCCCATCAACGCAGAAGCTGTGTGAAAAGTCCCGCGAACCCCACCAACTGCGAGACTGTGTGAAAATGCAATGTTCGTAGTCCGGCCTTCAGGCGGAAGTTCGTAATCCGGCGTAAGTACAGATAC
>DATNBZ010000252.1:0-3509 GCA_035607285.1 Blastocatellia bacterium
TTGGTAGAACTCCCAGCTTTCACCCGCCTCGTATGTGTGTTAGCGCACAGACGTGTTGGCATTCCGCGCTCATATTGATGTAGAAGTCGCCATTCAACACTCCTGTTAGGTTTCTGAGAGACGACTCAAGAGCCCCGCGAATACGCCTCGTTGGTATTCCTTCTTGCTGACTCCTCCTTTGATTAGAAGATCAAGTGTGGAAATGATTCTGAGTGGGCAATCTGTCGCCTCACCCACGGTACGAATGTGAAGACTGTTCTTAAGCTTCTTGTCACCAGGGTAAACATCGTGCGGTCCGTTATTCGAATATCCAACATTGGGTTCGCGCCGTTACTAATTAGCTTGCTCGTACTTGCTTCGCAAACGGTCGAAGCGGCAAGTCGTACTATCTCAACAACAGAAAAAGGTAATCCATCATGAATTGTGTTATTAAGTTTGTCTCCGGAAGTCTTCTCATAGTCGCCGCGCTCTTTTTCGCGGCGTCGTCCCGGCCAATATTGGCTCAAAGCGTACCACCGCTGGGCAACGCTCAGAGCTTTGCTGCCCTGGCAGGCACGACGCTAACCGCTAATGGCGCTGGGACCGTGATCTCCGGAAATGTGGGAGTCAGTCCCGGACTTGCGGTGACTGGATTTCCGCCGGCTGTAGTAGTGAACGGGCAAATATACACGGGCGCGGGATCTCTCGCTGGCCCGGCCCAGGCCAGTGCCCTCACTGCCTACAATAATCTCAAAGGGCAAGCGTGTCCTCCCGCCAACAACTTGACCGGTAAAGTTCTGGGAGGGACCCCGGGATTTCTGACGCTCAGTCCCGGCGTCTATT
Organism: Blastocatellia bacterium; assembly: GCA_035607285.1. Taxonomy (GTDB): domain Bacteria; phylum Acidobacteriota; class Blastocatellia; order UBA7656; family UBA7656; genus Onstottus_A. Next base: position 823 of record DATNBZ010000252.1, read on the forward strand.
GTTTTGATACGTCGGCCCAGTTGAACAATATACTCACTCTCAACGATGGCGGCGATCCCAACGCGATCTTCATTTTCCAGATTGGGACCACGCTCACGACCGCCAGCAGCGCGCAGGTTGTCATGAGCAGTGGCGGTCGAGGATCCAACGTGTTTTGGCAGGTCGGCAGTTCGGCAACTATTGGCACATCAACCACCTTCCGCGGACACATCATTGCAAACACGAGCATTACCCTGACTACCAGCGCCACCACGACCGGCAGAGTCTTTGCGCTAAATGGCGCCGCGACGATTGATACCATTATTCTCAACGCAGTGCCGACGGGCGTTCAATTCAGCGCTCCGTCCTATACCGTGGGCGAGGGCGTCCCCCACGTCGACCTCCAGGTCACTCGCACCGGAGACACGACCGGCGCGGCGAGCGTCGACTTTACTACCAGCGATACGGCGGGCGCGCTGAATTGCAATGTTATCTCTGGCGTCGCTTCTTCGCGCTGCGACTACGAGATCAGGATCAAGACTATTAGGTTCGCTGCTGGAGAAACCTCCAAGCTCGTCTCGGTCTTGATCATCGATGACATGTACCAGGAAGGCCCGGAGACTTTCAGCGTCAGTCTCAGCAACCCATCGGGCGCTGCTTTAGGCGCGCAACCGGCCGCAACTGTGACCATCACTGACAATGACTTCACAAATGGCGTCAATCCAATCGACACAGCCGGCTTCTTCGTGCGGTTGCATTATCTCGATTTTCTTAACCGCGAGCCGGATTCGAGTGGTTTAGCTTTCTGGACCAACGAGATTACTGTCTGCAGCGCCAACCAAGCGTGCATTGACGGCAAGCGCGTCAACGTCTCGACCTCGTTCTACGTGTCTATTGAATTTCAACAGACGGGTTATCTGGTGGAGCGTCTCTACAAGGCGGCTTACGGTGACGGAACCGGCACATCAACTCTTGGTGGCTCACACCAGGTCGCAGTTCCGATCGTTCGCTTGCTGGAATTTCTGGGTGACACGCAGGAGATTGGTGAGGGTGTGGTAGTCAATCAAACCGGTTGGGAGACGGTGCTGGAAAACAACAAGCAGACTTTGATAGCAGAGTTTGTGCAACGCTCGCGCTTCGCCACCGGCTTTTTGACATCGATGACGCCGGCGCAGTTTGTGGACAAGCTCTTCCTGAATGCGGGGGTAACGCCTTCGACGACGGATCGCACCACGGCAATCAATGAATTCAGCGGGGCGGGAGACACCAGCAACATGGTGGCGCGCTCGAGAGCCCTGCGCGACGTGGCAGAGAACGCGACGCTGACGACGAACGAACTTAATCGCGCCTTTGTGCTGATGGAATATTATGGTTATTTGCGGCGCAACCCGAACGATGCTCAGGACACGGACTACACCGGCTACGATTTCTGGCTGACGAAGCTGAACAATTTCACCCAACCTGGTGACGATGTGCTGGTACGGGCGCAGAAGGCCGAGATGGTGAAGGCTTTCATCACATCCAGCGAGTATAGACAACGCTTCGGTCTATGAGTGGGCAGCCTGCCAACGGGGCGGCGTCTATGGTCGGATAGCGACGATCGTACGTGGTAGTCCTAGCCGGCATACTCCAGCGATCTTGCCAGCGTCTCGTTCGCGAGCTACCAGCTTCCGGGAAGCACGTCGAGATCCTGTGCAGGTTAGTGGAAGCTGGCTGCACGCCGAGCATCGGCGGCGGCAACCTCGTTGTCACCGGCACAGCGGCCCGGATGGATCTCCCGGCCGTAGCTCGCCAGTTGTCGGGTCGCTTTGGGGCTGTGTTTTCCGATTCACCAATATGCTCAAAATCGAAAAGCATCCAACCTTTGATCTTCACCTTATGGCCCTTCAGTGCCTGGAGGGCTTGAGTTGACCAGTCCAGTCCCCGCTTAGGCGCCATCGCTCGCAGCCTCGGCGTAACCTCAACAAACATAACGATGGGTGGTATTGAGTTGCCGGTTCCTCTTGTGCCGTAAATGGCATGCAGTCCGATTGGCGAAAATTATCGAAAATGTTTATATGAGGCTGCTGTTTTAGCTTTAGTGGCTTTCAAGAGCTTGTGACTTCGGTGGACCTGCAACGTTTGACAACCCTGATAGACTGGGTACATCAGGAGCCGTTTGGTGGGACATTTGGTGGGACAACAGAGAGTCATGAAAAGTACCTCACAGGAAATATTGTAAGTGTTAGAGTTAGTAAATCGAGCGGGCGTAACTCAATGGTAGAGTGTCAGCTTCCCAAGCTGAAAGTTGCGAGTTCGAGCCTCGTCGCCCGCTCCACATTCTCTCAAGCAATCTGCAAGCTCTGATCGCCGGAAGGATTAAAATCACGACCGCTCCAGGTGATTTTGTTCGCGTGCAGCGTTTCGTGCCGGGGTTGTTTGAGACGATGGTGAATTGGGTCAGCTCTAAACCCGCCGATAAAAGTCAACGCAGTCTTCGACGGTGATCTATCAACCGTTTTTCCCAGAGCTGAATGCCGGCCGAAGACCGGGCGAGTTCGAGCCTCATCGCCCGCTCCATTTTTCCCGGGGAAGACTAAGCCCTTCCAGCGCGTCGTCTTATTTGACAGTCACGGCATGAAGCAATAATCTGCGCCGTAGTTACTTGACATCTGAATCCTACTGTCTCGCGTCCTTTGCGAAGAACGGTTCTTCCACTGGTCGCCCGG
>DATNBZ010000266.1:0-41336 GCA_035607285.1 Blastocatellia bacterium
GACGCCATGCGGGTCGATAATTTCACCTCCGGCACCGCGACCATTCGCAGTGACACCACCGATAGCAAGCGGTTGAAGGAACTCCGCATCCCTATTGCCTGGGAGACGGATGCGCCGCCACTGTCGCAAGCTATGGTCGAAATCCCTAAGTACGACGCCGGAAGGCCAGGATGGCTCGACACCGCCCCGGTGACCGAAGAGCCTCAGGAGGGCCAGGATGCGAATCGCATCACCGGTAACGTCAAGATTACTGTGATTAACGAGCTAGGATTCTTTCGCCGCAATTTTTGCTGGCTGCCGTTCGTCTCCTGTAGCAGCGAGCAGTCCGATACGACGGATATCAGCGCTTGGTCCGATTACGTTGCTCCTGAATCAAGCTGGTGGAGTCGGTTGAGCACGGACACGAGCTGGCAGTGCCCGAACAAAGTTTACAAGCTGGCTGAGCTCGTCTCTGAGGTATCGTTTATCGCCGCCGACCGTCAAAACGAGAGTAGTAAGCCGAAGCACGTATCTTTCAAACTCATCATTGGCCCTCTGTAATCGACGTGGTCGCTTCACCGCTAGATTCTGACGAGCAAACCTTTGCATACAAGGTGTGGTACTTATGTGGGAGGAATATCTCAAAAGACTGCCTTTTGTCGTTCTTCATGGCGTGCTCTTGGCGGCCTACCTCGTTGCAATCTCCTTCTCCCTGGCGACCTACTGGCGGGAGCGCGGCCTGTTGCGGATCGCCAGAAAAGTGCTCAAATCTTTGGAGAAAGACAAGGCGGTTTTGCCGGTGGACAACTCGCTGGCTACATTGCAACGCTCCCGAAGCGTCATTGCTCATGCACTCAAACAGGTCGTCAATCGAAAAGCGCCCGAAGCCATCTTCGACTTGGCAGCTTACGCGCAGGGCGCGAGAGCGGCTTTCACAAACCAGCTTTCCTTGGCGCTCAGTACCGGCGATGAGTTCTTGCGGTTTTGCATCAATGGCTTTGTCGTTATCGGGCTGATGGGTACCCTATCAGCCTTTTACGAGCTGTGGCAAAAGGCGCAGGTTGCTGCCAGTGCGGCGTCGGAGGGGGCGGCGGGGGGAACTCAGAATCTACCCAACCTCGGCGACATGGCGACCGCGCTCGTCGTTAGCTTTGCCGGATTGACGCTTGGCCTCGGGACCAACTTTATTTTTACTGTTGCGAAAACGGCGAGGCGCAGGCTGCTAGATTCATTTTCGGATCTGTTGGATCAGTTATTTACGCCCATACCGGTCGCGGATCGAGAAACGGCCATGGTGGAAAAACTAATTCAACCCGTGAAGCAACTCGTCGAGGGCTTGGCGACACAAAACCGGGCTGTAGTTGATAAACTCTCCCAAGTCGTGACCGAGCGCACCCGGTCGTTCGATGATTCTTTTGACCGCGTGATGAAAGAATGGAAGACGGTGATCGATCAGTTTAAGAAGGAGACCCTCGCCGCGGTTACCGATTTGAAAGATGCCTCCATCCGCCTGGCTAAGTCTTCTTTGCAGGTTTCCAATTCCATGTCGGAGGTCAGCCGCAGCCTGGAGCGAACCAAAGACCTCGGCCTGATCGTCCAGCAGTTGAAGAACGTATCAGAAGACGTCGTCAAACAAATCTCGGAAAGGCTCGACCACGCGACGAGCGACTGGGCGCATACCCTCACCGATTCAGTGCAGTCCCATATTCATGCTAACGAGCAACAGTCCCACCTGCTGACAGAGATGATCGACAAACTGACCACCAAAGCCACGGCTGATTTCCAACTGGCATTAACCTCTATCCAGACGAGTATCGACGCCTTGACCGGAAAGTTTTTCGGCGAGGTTGATACACTACAAGGCGGCTTCGTTAATGCCGTCGGGTCACTGAAAGACACTTTCATCGGTGAGACCAGCAATCTTAAGGACACATTTATCACAGATAGCAACGCCCTTGCCAGCAAGTGGATGTCGGCAATGGAGCGAAATACGGATACCGTCAAGGGCGTTGTTAGCGACTGGGAGCTGCAACTCAGCAATACTTCGACGGCGATAGGCTCGTCACTGAGCGGTTCCAGACATTACATGAATGAGATGAAGGGGACAGTCGAAGTCCTGCACGAGCATGTGAGTGAGCTTCAACGCGTTTTGATCCAATTGTCGCAACAAGGAGGCGCGCCCGTTTATCTGAACAAAGCGGTGGAAGAAATGGCGCAGACGGCCCTGCGGTTCACGGCGGCTACAGAAGACCTCGGCAAAGTCCGAGCTGCATTGGAGCAGGTGGCCGAAAACCTCAGGGGATCGCAAAGTGACCAGGGGCTACGGGCGGCGATCGAACAAAACTCACAGGTGCTTAGAGAGCTGGTCGGGCACTTACAGGAGAGCGATACGGACGGTGATCAGGACCCCCAACTGCAACAAGCTCTCGCTAAGGTTGAGACTGGCTTTCACAATCGTATGCATCAGGTAGAACAGAAAGTTGTTGAAGTCGGCGAGAAGAATGGTCTAACCATTAGCCGCACGATCCAGGCGGTCTGGGATGGGGTTAAAGAAACTGATAAGAACGTGCTGGGTCTGCAGGATTACCTGATTGACCGCCAGTTCACGAAGAGACTCCGCCGAGGCTGGCGGCGAATTCGGGGTGAGAAAACTCCTCTGCCCTGATCTTAAATATGAGGCCGTGATGGACGAAGGACGTGACGGGATTAACATCTGGCTGGCTTATGCAGATCTGTTTGCCGGTCTTCTGGTAGTATTGGGTCTATTCTATGGTAAGCAACTCGAACAGGAGCGTGCCGCTAAGCGTGAACTCCAAAAGGCGCAGAGCAAAGCGGTCCAACTTCTTGACGAGGTTGCGGCTCAGATAAACAAGCGGTACAAAGGTACGGATAAGGAAGTAAAAAGTGATGGCACGCAACTCTTGCTGCCCGCTGACCTAACCTTTCAATCCGGGAAGCATGCGATTAAGAATGACTCAAAGTCTTGGCTGTTGGAAATTGCTCAGGAATTGCAAAAAGCTCTTGACCAAATCGGAGCGGATGGCCGAGGCATCACCATTGAGATCCGTGGCCGCACGGATGCTTACCCCGTGAAGGGAATGGCATCCATCCCGACCAATTGGGAACTCTCAAGCCGACGAGCCTCGGAGATCATTAGGCTGTTTCAAGATAAGATGGCTCTTAATCCATCTCGTATCCATATTGTCGCCGTCGGTGCCGCGGAGTTTGAAGAGTACGACAAGAACTTTGACGCAAACGGCCAGTTACGCAGCGCGGAAGAATTGGAACCATTGCGGCGCATTCAAATTCGCATTATTCCAAACTATGAAGATTTACTGAAGAGCATCACAAACCAACAGACTACTCCCAGGGACGGCGCCAAGGAAAACAAGTAAGCAGAATCCGTTAGATCTGTATTCGAGTGACCAAACACAATGTAAGAGCTCAATTTCTGATGTTCTCAGCAATGTTGCTACCTCGCCACTGTTCAAAAGGTAACCCAACAAGATCATTAGCAAGAAGGTTCCGTCCAAAAGCTCCAAGGATTAGACCATCTACAAAATTATCTACAGTGGATTTTGGAAGGATGTAAAAACAAGCTGTAAATACTGAAAACAAAAGTACGCCCGGCAGGACTCGAACCTGCGACCCCCTGCTTAGAAGGCAGGTGCTCTATCCGACTGAGCTACGGGCGCAAACCATCAAACTATGCAAACAAACCGCAAACAAAAGACGCAAACAAACGATGCAACACCAATCGAACAAAAAGCAAAAAGGCAAAAGGTGAAAAGGAAAAAGTGAGAACGCTTACTTTTGCCTTTTTCCTTCTGCCTTGAAACTGGTCGGGGCGATTGGATTCGAACCAACGACCTCTCGGTCCCAAACCGAGCGCACTACCAGGCTGTGCTACGCCCCGATAAGAACGATGATTCTAAAGGAGGAGAGTTCGCCGGTCAATGAAGCGCCTGCCCGCCCACACCGCGCCAAATCTCAATTCGACATTCGAAGCCCGCCATTTTATCGGGCTGTTTGCGAGGCGCTCAATGCGTGTGCTAGCATCGCGTTCAGGTGAGATATGGTCGAGCAAGCAGGTCCTATCAAGCAAACTACCCTCGATAATGGCTTAACAATAATCTCGGAACGAATGGAACATGTGAGGTCGGCTACCGTCGGCATCTGGGTTCGCTCGGGTTCCCGTCACGAAGCGGCGCCGCTCAACGGCATCTCTCACTTTATCGAACACACTCTGTTCAAGGGCACTCGCAATCGGACTTCCAGGGAAATCGCGGTGGAGAGTGATGCGATAGGCGGACACGTCGACGCGTTCACCAGCCGCGAAGTCGCAAGCTATTACGTCAAGGTGCTGGACGAGCATTTGCCGCGCGCGTTCGACCTGCTCGCCGATCTCGTGACCGCTCCGCTGTTTGCCGACGAAGAACTCGACCGCGAGCGCAACGTCGTGACCGAAGAGATAAAGATGGTCGAAGACACGCCCGACGACCTTGTGCACGAAGTATTCGTCGCGAACTTCTGGCCGGATCATCCCCTCGGACGCTCCATCCTGGGAACGGTTGATACGCTCGCGACTTTCAATCACGATGCGGTGAAGAATTACTTTTCCGACATCTACGTTCCTCGAAACCTGGTGGTCGCGGGCGCGGGTAATCTGGACCACGAACGTTTCGTTGATATGGTCGGAGGATATTTGAGCGGACTCGAAGACCGGCCGGTGAATCTGAAGGCGTCGGCTCCTTCGCACGCGAGCCGGCGTATCGTCCTCGACAAAGACCTCGAGCAGGCCCACCTGTTGCTCGGAACGTGCTGCCCTTCGATGACCTCGGCCGACCGCTACACCGTTCATGTGCTGAACGTGATTTTGGGTGGCGGCATGAGCTCGCGGCTGTTTCAGACAATTCGCGAAGACCGCGGTCTTGCGTACGCGGTTTACTCGGGGGTGAACTCGTACACCGATGCCGGCTACCTGTCGGTCTACGCGGCGACTTCCCCGGAGCAACTTACCGACGTCATAAAGTTGAGCACCGAGGAATTCAACAAGTTGAAGCAGGAACCGGTATCGGATCTGGAGCTCGAGCGCGCGAAGGGTCAGCTCAAGGTCTCGATCATGCTGAGCCTCGAATCGACCTCGGCGCGGATGAGCAACCTTGCCCGGCAGGAAATCTTCTTTGGCCGGCAGTTCACGCTGGATGAGATCCTCGAGCGCATCGAGAAGGTGTCGGTAGCGGACGTACAACGAGTCGCCCGCGATATCTTCTCCGACGACAGCCAGTTCGCTATAACGGCTTTAGGACAACTTGGTTCTCTCGATCTCGAACGCGCATCGCTTGCGATGTAGTCCGTAGTCAGTGGTCCGTAGTCCGTAGTCGACGGCTAACAACTGACTACGGACTACTGACTACGGACTCTTTAATGCGATTGATTGTCTTAGGCAGCGGAAGCTCGGGTAACGTGCTTTACATCGAAGCGGGCACGACAAGCGCGCTGGTCGATCTGGGACTCTCAGCAAAAGAAACCGCTCGCCGAATGATCGAAGCCGGAGTCGATCCCACGAAACTTTCGGCAATCGTCATCACTCACGAACACTCGGATCATGTAAAAGGCGCTCGCGTGTTTGCATCGACTGCCGACGTGCCCGTTTTCATGTCTGAAGCTACGCGGACCGAGTGTAACTTCCCTGACAACGGCGAGAAAATTCCGTGGGGCGAGACGATTGCTTCCGGTGAGCCGTTTCAGATCGGATCGCTCAACTTCCATCCGTTCACGATACCGCACGACGGCGTGGATACGTTCGCGCTTACGGTCGAATCCGAAGGCGTGAAGGTTGGAGTGGTGACCGATCTCGGTTACATTACTCAACTGGTGGCCGAGAGGTTGCGGGGCTCGACGCTGGTGATGATCGAATCGAATCACGATCGCGATATGCTGAAGGTTGGGCCTTATCCGTGGTCGGTCAAACAGCGCATCGCAAGCAACGTCGGGCATCTCTCGAATGACGAAACGGCGCGATGGATTCGCGAGGACTTCGACGGCCAGGCCGAATATCTGGTGCTCGGGCATCTGTCACGCCGGTGCAATCACCCCGAGCTTGCGAGATTGTCCGCGCTCCAGGCGCTCGAGTATCACGGTTCGTTGTTCTTCCCCAGGGCTGAAGAGCGTGTGAGGATCGCGCTTCCGGATCGGGCGGGTGAGTGGTTTGAGTTATGAAGGAGTCACAGTTGCTCGCCTGGTCGCTGCCAATAACCGATGACCAATGACTAATGACCGATGACTATCGACTATGATTGAACGATACACGCGGCCCGAGATGGGCGCGATTTGGACAGAAGAGAATAGATTCCAGAAGTGGCTCGACGTCGAGATAGCTGTCTGCGAAGTCCACGCGGACATGGGCACGATCCCGCGCGACGCCGTCGATAAGATCAAACGCACCGCGAGCTTTTCCGTCGATCGCATCAATGAAATCGAGCGCACGACCCGCCACGACGTGATCGCATTCACAACCGCGCTTGCGGAAAACATCGGACCCGACTCGCGCTACGTACATTACGGCCTGACTTCTTCCGACGTTGTCGACACGGCTAACGCGTTGTTGATGCGCGATGCCGCGACTCTGTTGCTGGAGGATCTCGATAGGTTAGCTCACGTGCTCAAGCGTCGAGCGATCGAGCACAAACACACAAGAATGATGGGCCGCACTCACGGTGTTCACGCCGAGCCGACCACTTTTGGGCTTGTGCTTGCGCTGTACTACTCCGAGAACGAGCGCAACAAAGAGCGGCTCAGGCGCGCGCGCGAAGCAGTGAGCTACGGAAAGATTTCCGGTGCGGTCGGCACTTTCGCGCACCTTGATCCCGAAGTCGAAGAGCGCGTCTGCGAGAAACTGGCAATCAAGCACGCGCCGATCTCGACTCAAGTCATTCAGCGCGACCGGCACGCCGAGTTCCTGGCGACACTGGCGATCATCGCTTCATCAATGGAGAAGATCGCGCTCGAGGTTCGACATCTTCAGCGCACCGAGGTTCGCGAAGTCGAAGAGCCGTTTTCAGCCGGGCAGAAGGGTTCGTCTGCGATGCCGCACAAACGCAACCCGGTCACGTCTGAACAAATATGTGGACTCGCGAGGGTTGTCCGGTCAAACGCGCAAGCGGCCTTCGAGAATATCGCCTTGTGGCACGAACGTGATATCTCTCACTCTTCAGTCGAGAGGGTTATTCTTCCCGACTCGTGCATACTAACCGATTACCTGATCGGCAAGACCGAGTGGCTGATTGATGGGCTTGCCGTTTATCCGAATCGAATGCGCGCGAACCTCGAGTCGCTTGGCGGGGTGACGTCGAGCGGCCAACTGCTGCTCGAGCTTACGCGCAAAGGCGTCACGAGAGAAGATGCGTATGGCATCGTCCAGCCGCTTGCGATGAGAGTGTGGGATGAAGGAGCAAACTTCCACGATCTGGTGATGAACGATAAACAGGTAACGGACAGGCTCTCGCGTGAGGAGTTGGACGAATTGTTCGATGTGAACAAACAGCTCCGCAACGTTGATAAGATATTCAAGCGGGTGTTTTGGGAATAGTCCCTAGTCAGTCGTCCGTAGTCCGTGGCACGAAAGCGGAAAGTTTCGGGCAACCTACTACGGACTACGGACTACGGACCAGGGACTACGGACTACGAGTTATGAAAGCAAAAATCTACGTTACTCTTAAACCCTCGGTGCTCGATCCTCAAGGAAAGGCCATTCATCACGCGGTTGAAACAATCGGATACAGGGGCATCAAGGATGTCCGACAGGGCAAATACTTCGAAGTCACCGTCGATGCCTCTCTCTCACCCGACGAAGCCCGCGCCGAGATCGAGCGAATGGCTCGAGACGTTCTCGCCAACCCGATCATCGAAGATTCTCGCGTTGAAGTAAGTGACGACTAACCCCACTTGCACCTTCAGTGTTCATCCGTGTTCATCTGTGGTTGCCAGTACGCGGTTCCAGATCCCACCGGCAATCCAGATATGTTCGTCTCCGCTTTCGTACAAATACTTGGGACCGTTGTCGTCGAGACCTTCGATCGCAACGTACTTACAAATCTCACCGGATTTTTCCGCCAGCGCATTTCTTTCATCGATTGCGCTTTCACCTGCGCGACATTATCCAACTTGCGGACGGTCAGCGTTCCGAACCGGGCCATCTCAGCCAAGGACTCTCTTCCTTCACAGAATGGGTTGCTTAATAACCTTCGCGTGCTTTGCGGTCCTTTGCGTCTTTGCGCTGAGTATTGTGTCTTGCTGCTTCAATACCTAATACTCAGCGCAAAGACGCAAAGGACCGCAAAGACGCAAAGGACCGCAAAGCACGCGGAGGACTACGCATTCTGACACCCTCCACTAGATTCCGATTCTTGATCGTGCGATAATGCTGCTTACCGAACCCCCGACGCGGTATTGCCCTGCCGCTGACCAAAGAATCGGAGGATTGAATGAAATTCGGCGTAGTGATGTTCCCCGGATCCAACTGCGACCACGACACCTATCACGTAATCAGCAAAGTCATCGGCCAGCCTGTTGATTTCATCTGGCACCGGCAGAACTCAGTCGCGGACTGCGACGCGGTTATTCTCCCCGGTGGGTTTTCCTACGGAGACTATCTCCGAACCGGAGCCATCGCGCGGTTCAGCCCGGTGATGGGCGCAGTCAAAGAGTTCGCCGCGCGAGGCGGACTTGTAATGGGAATCTGCAATGGCTTTCAGATACTTTGCGAAGCCGGGCTCCTGCCGGGCGCCTTGTTGCGAAACAAGAACCTGAAGTTCATTTGCGATCATGTGAACGTCAGGATCGAAGCGACGGACACCCCGTTCACCAACCGCTGCCAGCGCAATCAGGTGCTTTCAGTCCCAATAGCCCACGGCGATGGAAATTACTTCTGTGATAGCCAGACTCTTGCCGAGCTTCAACGCGAAAACCGCATACTCTTCCGGTACTCCGAAACCGATGGGAGAATCACGTCCGACGCGAACCCTAACGGCTCGCTCGATAACATCGCCGGGATATGCAACCGCGAGCGAAATGTGTTGGGGATGATGCCTCACCCCGAGCGCGCCAGCGAGCAGCAATTGGGGAGCAGCGACGGCCGAATCATTTTTTATTCAGTCGCCGACACGCTGGCCGAGTTAGCGAAGGCGTCTTAGGTTGGTTCCTCTCGCGAAATCATCACGGTCACCCGGACCTTTCATCCCGGAAATCAAGAATGATAGCTGTAGTGGTCCCGTGTAACGCCCTCGCTTCCTGGCTTAAACCCGCTAAATCGTGCCAGCCTGGGAGCTTTTTGCTGGTATGTCCTAATTGGATATTGTCAAGCAAGCCTTCATATCAGACTCCGCAACGGGAGTAACGCAAAGCAGGATGAAAAAATGAGAGAGAGCGTAGCGCGGACGCACCCACTGGGTAAGCTGTGCGCCGCCTACGTTCTCCCTCAAAGGGGTGTGATTAAAAGCCGGACTTCCCACGTAGTAACGAATTTATTCGTTTCTGAGAATCCCAACGAATAAATTCGTTACTACGTGGGCGCTATCCATTGAAAGTCCCACATACCTTTCATAGAACTTTTAAATCACCCCCCCCTCAAAGCGCTAAAGGGGATTTGAGTTTGTCTGACGTGGGCAAATCAGGTACTCTCTTGCAATTGATTTACAGGGCTAGGCCGCGCATCCCGGGAAGGTTAACGCGGCCCGACCCCGAGGTTACATCGGCATCATTGCCGAAGGCCCGGTGCGTTGTGGTGTCAACTACCGAGCGTTCGCATTATGCCGTTAAGCGGGTGATAACGTCAACCGCTTTGCGGGCTGAATGTGAAGATCAATCCAGACGACTTGATAAGACAGGCTACGGCTGCCCGGATACGCGGAGTATCGCCACAAGCAATCACTCGGCTCATCGAGCGTGGGAGTCTAGGTACAGTGGTAATCGATGGCTTAGTGTTTGTGTGGCGGGAAGAAGTCGAGAGTTACAAGCCAAGTGTAGGCGGAAGGCCGAAGCAGGTCGCGAAGAAGACTACCCGCCGCAAGAATTCAAATTAAGGCACCGCCCTGTTTCTTGAGCGTTTGCAACTCCGCAGCCGATGCGATAGACTGGCGAAAATCTTAAGCAATCACAGTGGAATTAATGATCGATTTGGAGCACCGGTTTGCGGATAAGGCCCGACAGATCGAAGGCAGTTCTATCGATCCGGCTTCGGCGAAATCTGCAATACGCGACTGAGACGGTAGTCTGGTATTAAAGTTTATCTCTGAAAGGAAGGAACGTTATGTGGATTCCAAAAGGACTTCGAGATTTGAAGAAGGGCGTGGACTCGCCGATGCCGACACAGGTCGTGTCGAATGAAGAGTTCATTCCAAGAAGACAGACTCCGCGGCAAAAGCACGTTGAGCATTTGATCGGCGAGTTGGGCGATGAGCGCGCGAAAAAGCTCGGCCTGTCGCGCCGCACTTTCATGGCTAGCTCGATGGGACTCGCGACATGCTTCCTCGCCTCCAACAAGGTCTACGGCAAAGTATGGGACGTTGATGAAGCGGAGACCTGGGAGCCCGCGGCATATGATGAGAAGTGGCCCAAGAGCGAGTACTTCATCATGGACGTGCAGTCGCATTTTACGAACGGCGCGGCGATCGGCGGATTCCGTACGATGGAGTTCGTCAAGAACATGGGCTTCAATCTGAAGACCGATCCCGAAGCATACGGCTTCAAGAACTTCGTCAAAGAGATGTTCTTCGACAGCGAGACCTCGATGGTTGTGATTTCGGGTGTGCCCACGAAAGAGAATCTGCGCGATGCCAACGGCAAAGTTCTCGAGGGCGCCGCGCGCACGCCGGGCATGGGTGGAAAAGTCCTGCCGAGCTGGGTGATGTGGGAAGGCCGAAAAAAGATCAACGAACTGGCCGGCTCGCAACGGGCGGTCAATCAGGGAAACCTTGCCCCGAATCATTATTGGGACAAGGTCGGGAACAAGGCCGACAAGGCAGCTTGCATCGAACAGATGGAACGCGAGATCCAGCTCTACGGAATCAGCTCGTGGAAGTGGTACTGTCACACCGACCCGGGTCAGTCGGGCAACGGCTTCCAGCTTGATGACGACAACGCCCAGTGGTTCATCGAAGAATCACGCAAGCGCGGCATCAAACTGATCAGCACGCACAAGGGCTACTCGTATCAGTCGCGCACGCTTGGTCACCTCGCCAATCCCAAGGACGTCGAAAAAGCCGCGCTGCGCAACCCCGATTTCAACTTCGTTGTCTATCACTCCGCAATCAAGCACGGCCAGCAGGAACAGGGCATGGCGCCAAACGCGGATTGGTTGGACAAGGACCATAACAATTACGATCCTACGACCGGCGACTTCGAGTGGCATCGCATACTGATGGACATCAAGAAACGAAATCCGCAGATGAACAACGTCTACTGCGAGATCGGCAGTTTCTTTAACACGCTGGCTGTTTGGGACCCCGTTCTCTGCCAGCACGGGTTGGGCAAGAACATCAAGTACTATGGCTCCGATCACGTCATCTGGGGCACTGATTGCCTGTGGTGGGGATCGCCGCAGTGGGGCATCGACGCATTGAAGCGATTCCAGATCAGCGACGAGATGTGTGAGAAGTTCGGCTATAAGAAGGTCACCAAGGAAGACAAGGCGAAGATCTTCGGGCTCAATGCAGCGCGTCTCTACAAGGTTGACGTGAAAGCAAAACGAAAAGCGTTGACCGCGGATGCGCTCGAGCAGATGAAGATCGCGTACGTCGACGGCGGCGGGGAACGCAGCAACGCGGCCTACGGCTGGGTACGATCCGACGACTAGCGCGCTTTCGCTTTGCTTTTCAGAGATAACACTCGACCCGTCGATTGCGCGCAGTCGGCGGGTCGGCTTTTTGAACCTGGGAGCGCAGGCATCCTTCCCTGCGGAGCCTGTGGCCGGTATCACGACGGCAGGCAAGGATGCCTGCGCGCCCAGGATGTCTGCGCTCCCAGGATGCGGGCTGCCTCTTTGGAGAAACGGTATATGACTAAAAACACACGTTGCCAGCGCGTCGTTCATCACGTGGTGATCGGGCTTTTGCTGCTGTGCTCGACAGTCCTTCTGTTCGGTCTTAACGTCAAGGTCGCCGGCTTCGAGCAGGCTAAGCCCCAGGAGACCGCCCCTCCCGCGCCGATCGCGCACTTTCATCATTTGCACTTGAACGTGACGGACCCTGCGGCAGCGATCAACTTCTACACTAGCAAGTTCGATTGCGAGAAAGGTCGCTTTGCCGGGGTGATGGACGGGGTGTGGGCTCAGAAGTCATGGTTGCTCTTCAACAAAGTTAGTTCTGCGCCGCCGTGGGAGCTCACCTCGGCGATCTGGCACTTCGGCTGGGGCGCCGAAGACATGAAGGCTACTTATCAGAAGCAACTGGACATGGGAACGAAGTTCGATACGCCCATTACGGATATCAGTGACATCGGCGGCAACAAAGGCGCGACGGGATTGTTCTACTTTGCTTATGTTCTGGGGCCTGATCACGCTTTGATCGAGTTGAACACCGCGGGGCATCATCACTTCGGACATCTGCACCTTTTCAGCGAGGATCCGGTGTCCGCGGGCGAATGGTACATGAAATATCTGGGGGCGGTACGGCGCGGCAGCGGTCCAATATCACGAGAGCCGCGCATGTATCGCGATGTTCAGATCGGCCCGAGCATGTCTTTGATGATGGATAACGTCAACATCATTATTTTCCCGGTTCAGTACTCGAGGAAGGCTTATGCCGATCAGTGGAAGAATCAAACCGCAATGTCATCGACCAAGGGGCGGATCGTGGATCACGTTGGCTTCAGCGTCGAAAATCTTTCCGAGGCTCTTGAGAAAATGCGGAAGGACGGCGTGAAAGTGACCGACGAAATCAAGACTGCGGCCGGCGGAAAGATCAAGTATGCGTTTGTCGAGGGGCCGGACAAGATCCGAATCGAACTGGTGGAAGGTCAGGCGCATAAGGAATAGCGAGCGATCTCAAAGGTATGGAACAACCAATCTGGAACTTCGAACAATACGGCTCAGACGAGCCCGGGGACGAAAGCAGCGTCAACCTGCGCGCTTATTTCGATCGGATGCCCGACGAAAAGATGCGACAGTATTCGCCATCCTGGAGTGACCAGCAATTAATGGAATGGGATGGAAACTTTAAGAACGACGGCGAACTCCTATTGCCCTGCTCGGAACGGGACGTGGAGGTGGGCGAATACCGGGCCGTTCTCGAGGAATGTATCAAGTACCGCAACCGAGAGCGCGCTGGTTTGAAGCAAGGCGCGTAAGCCGCTTGCGAGAGCGAAGCTCATTCCTTCTTTGCCCCGGTATCGTCTATCGGTTCGGGATCATCCAGCAACGAAATCAATATTCGCATAGCGTGCTGTGCACGGTGTACGGCTTGCTGCCTTTTATCGTTCCTTCTGCGTTATGACAATCATTACAAATCGCGGTCCGCGGCGCGCGACGGTGCTTAAAGCTGGAGTCTTTATGAAGATCGTGGCAGCCTAGACACGTCGGAAAGTCCGATCCCAGAAGAGCAACATCACGAACATTTCTTAAGATATGCCTGTCGCCGGGATTCAAACTTTCATCGTCGGCCTTTGAAAAATCCACGTCATAGTCTTGAAACAGATTGTCACCGGGGACGAAATTGTTTGGATAGGGCAAACCTGTGGACTTAGACCGAGCCATTCGCAAATGGCATTGCGCGCAAGTCGAGGTAATCGCCTTCACATCGCTCCGGTTCTTTTTAGACAGGTAAGCCAGGGCAATGTTGCCGGTGTGGTCGGGGTCGACAATGCCATGACAGGTATAGCAATCAAGGCCAAACGCGGCGAACGACTTTGTAGCGGCATCTATGCCGGTTGAATGGCAGCCGGCGCATCGATTGGGGAACTTCTCTTTGTCCCAGCTCGGCTTCTCCGAATCGATCCATCGCAACACACGGCCGTTTGCCAGCTCGGCTTGCGCGTTGAGCATCGCGAACTTGCCATAGCCTTCCTTTTTCAAAAAGCGAACTCGATGCCGGCTTCCCATGAAGTACTCGACCTGGGATGCCGCGCCCGAAAGAGATGCCTGACCCTTAAGAATGTCTTTGAATTCGGGAGCATCCTCGGATTGACGCACCGCAATGCCATGCGGATTTTTTTGCCATCCTGGACCGATGTCATTCCGATGACAAAACAAACATTCGTCGCCATGTACAAACTCTGGAACGGGCTTTCCAACGTGGTTCCTTCCCCATCCCGCGGGATCGAGCTTCTTCTCGGCCTGCAAAACATCGGCGGCCGACCATTGCCCGGATGTGTGGAAACATACGAATGGGAGAGTAAAGGCCAGCAACGCTGCGAGTTTTATCCGTCTTGCGGCGGATGCGTGAGGTTGACTCGAACGCGATCTCGGCCCGAGAAAGCGATCAAGCGGTGGGATTTTCTTCATGGCCCGGAACACCTCAGCTTCCCGCGAGGAAGAGGCCTCGCGCGCCCGCGGGAGAACTTGGATCGGTAATCGGCATCACCTGGGCGGCTTTGCTGGATTGGCGGGAGATTTTGGCAACATAGCTTCCAGCCGCGACAGCAGATCGAAAAAGAACCCGCTCTCTCGCCTGGTAGTCCGAATGATTCGGCCGGCCTCTGCTGTCTGACTACTTGCGTCGACGGTCAACGTTAGGTAGAGCCTGCTCAGGTTGCCGAACTTCTCAACATCGACAATGACCGCCTGTTCCCTCCCGTCCTGAAATCGTGTGGTCAGCGGCTCTTTCGTGCCAACGCCTTCCTCGCTGAAGGCGAACTTTTCGGCTTCCAGTAAGACAGCCCTGAGACTCTCCAACTGAGTTATCGAAAAGGCGTATGAAATTACATGTTCGTCGCTGTCAGAAATAACAAGACTGTAGCGCACCGGTGGTTCGGGTACTCGAGTCAGGGTGAACGTGAAGTCGGGCAGTTGTCCCGCGGGGAACGTGGCACCGGTCTGGTTCTCAATCCCGGCGACCTGTCCGGTCGCCGCCGTACATAGCATCGCGAACGAAGCCAGCATCAATAATTTTGAGATGGAGAGTTTCACAATTTCAGTTGATCTTCGAAACGATCATATTCAACGCGATTCTACGAATCAAGTTCATCCGTCGGGAATAGGGTTATCGAACGCGGCTGCCTGGAACCGACTCACTTAAGCAGGCGCGAGAGCCAATGCATTATGTTGAGAGCGAGTTGACGATTGTCAAATCCCGGCAGGTTCATTCCGAAGCGGAATCCCTGCGGCGTTATTTGTGCGGTGAGCATCGCCGCCTCGCCCAGGATGACTACGCGCCCCTTGCCCGATTCCATAGCGATACCCTGGGCCCGACCCGCCGCGCTCACTTGCTTATGATCGGGAGGGGCGTCTTCGGCGGATGAAGGCTTGAGCGCTGCGGCAGCGCGGACGTCCATCGCTGTATCCGCGAGTGCCAGGAATGGGACGCTGCCATCCGGACCTTTGAGCGAGGTCCCGCTAAAAGTGACGATCTTATTGATTCCTTCGGAAGCGGTTCGACCGCGTGTTATGGCGTGATCCTGAAGAAGATGGTTTGTTCGCGTGAACAACAGTTGGGTCTCATCGGCTGATTCTCGATCATAGTTCGATCTATCGAACGTGTGTCCTTTTGTGATGTCTACGTTGAGGCGTTTGGCTAGCAGGTCCGCTGCGGCGCTGAACGGGAGATGACTAATGATCAGAAGCAGACTGCCCCCGGCATCCACCCAGTTCTTGACCGCATTACTCTCCTCTTCTGTGAACGCCGATGCTTCCGGTTGATTTTGGGGTCCGCTTGGGTTTGCAATCACCAGGATATCGAAACCGGACAGTGCCTTTTTCGAAAACTCCCGCCCGTTAGGCAGAACCTGATAGCCATCGGTGCTTATCAGATCGACGAATGGTCGATATGCCCCATCTACGGTGACAGCATTGTTGTGAGCCTCATCGAAAAGCACTTTTGGGTGCCGCCGCTCATATGCTGGACGAGAAACACGCGCGCTGAAATTGCGGTCAGCAACAGCCTGAGCATATGAGAGGTTGCTTACTGGGGTTGAAGCCACGGACAAACAGACGCAGCCGATCAGCGTGAAGAGAAGAACGCAAACGCGCGGGGTACACATATTCAGACCTCACTGTAATACCCTGCGATCTCAAAGCTGCCCGTAAGAAGTTCACGCAGAGTGCTCCAAAGCTTTTACCGTCGTCTCGATACGATAGTCAAGTTGCAGACTCGCGGCCTCTCTGCGGTATGTTCAGTTACAATAGACTTCTTCGATCTGTGATCAACCTTCCTTAACAACGGTTCCCAAGGACGGCAAATTCGGACCGATTAGCGAGGGCTGAAGGGGCAGGCGCGGTCTTGAAGAATCCGCTTTAAATTTTGTGCGAATTCTCACTAAAATTGCAAAAATTTGATGTTGACATTTGCCAAGAAAAATACTATTGTTGCGCCCCTGAGTATTACGTCATACGCTTCCGGGGGGATGAAAATCGACGGATTGTCGAAAGTCGAGCTGCTCGAGAGGCGCGGCTCTTGCCCAGAAAAAGCCCATCATAGCCGACTCTTTACGGGCTATCTTGAGGCTACTCCGAATGCATGCCACTCGTGACCGAGTAGGACAGGCTCTCAGGTTTGAACAGTCAATTAACACAAGTCGACATACAGGAGAATGACTTATGAACCGCCAAATCGATCCAAGGTTTCACGCGCGCTTCGGAGCAAAAATCTCTAACGTACGAAACGCAGTATTTGCCTCGTCCTTGATTAAACTTTGCGCACGCCCGGGTTTCATACCAATAGCATTAATCGCATTGTTCGTCATAACGACATCCGCCAGCTCTATTTTTTCCCCTGTACGGACGGTAAGCGCCACCACGGAAACCATAGTTACAACTGAGGCTAATTACACCGTCCCCAAATCCTCGTGGAACCTGGGAGAGACTGCCCACGCGCGGGTAGATGGAGAACCGTTGCCAACCGGTTCCGTGCCATATGTGCGAAGGGTCATCTGGGTGGCTCCAGACGGTTCGGTTGCCCAAATACACCCGCTCGACACCGATCCGGACACGGATGACTATTCGATTCCATCGAACGGAGCATTTGCGCAAGTAGGCACATGGACCGTCAAGACTATCGACAATCGGGGAGTCGGACACGCGTTCGCTAACTTCAGCGTATTGAGCGCGACGGCCCCTAATGCCGACCTGTCGATAACCAAGTCCGGTCCCGCTCTCGCGAATGCCGGAGACAGTGTGAGCTACACGCTTACGATAACCAACAATGGTCCGGACGCGGCGCAGGACGTAGTGATCAGGGATCAGGTTCCGGATAATACGACCTTCGTCTCCGAGACCCAGACTGCCGGGCCGACTGCGACTTGTGGAAACCAGGTAACAGATGGAATTACCACCTCAGTCTGCACCATAAGCAGCCTCGGCGCGAACGCGGTCGCCAGTTTTACGCTCGTCTATACGATTGGTTCTGGCGTAGGGAACGGAACGGTAATTTTCAACGGTGCGACGGTAACAAGTTCCACTAACGAAATAAATTCGGAGGACAACCAGGCCAGCTTCAACACCCTCGTTAGTAGTACACCTCCGCCGCCTCCGTGCACTATTAATTGCCCTTCCAACGTAACGGTCGACAACGATGCCAATCAATGCAGCGCCGTTGTGACGTATGCTACTCCAACAACGTCGGGCAGTTGTGCGGATGAAACCGGTAACGTTCCTCCGGTTGTGTGTTCTCCGCCGTCTGGCTCAACGTTCCCGACTGGATCCACTCCCGTGACTTGTGCGAGTGGCGGGAACGCGTGCACGTTTACAGTCACGGTTCATGACACGAGGCCGCCGGTGCAGCCCACAATCAGTTGCCCTGGCAACATTACGACGGATGAAGACTCCGCCGGATCCGGTTCGGCCATAGTGAACTATCCCGCGCCGACGACAACCGGTAATTGTGTAAACACGACGTGCTTTCCACCGTCGGGTGCGAGCTTCAGCGTGGGCACTAACCCAGTCAATTGCTCGGCGACGGACTCATCCAACAATATCGTTTCCTGCAGCTTCACCGTGACGGTCAACAGTACGTCAGGCGCTGGATGCATGATTACCTGCCCTGGCGATGTCACGCAGACCGCGAGCGCCGGCCAGTGTAGCGCGGTGGTCAACTATGCCGCCCCGACGACCAGCGGCCCGTGCGGGACCGTGTCTTGCGCACCGCCATCGGGATCTACATTCAACGTCGGCACGACAGCCGTGACCTGCACTGTCAACGGAGGACCAAGCTGCGATTTCACGGTCACGGTCAATGCTTCGAGCCCACCGACAATCACAAGCTGTGCCGCCAATCGGACCCTATCGGTTAATGCAGACTGCGAAGCAGCCATACCGAACATGATTAGTGAGGTTCACACGACGGGGTGCTCGGTAACGGTCAGCCAATCTCCAGCCCCGGGAACAATCGTGGGCCCCGGAACTTACGCGATCACTTTCACGGCAGAGAATTCCGCCTGTGATCCTGATGCTGTCCCAACTACCTGTCCTACTTGCACGGCGACGGTGACGGTTGCGGACACGACTCCGCCGGTGATTACTTCGGCATGCCCAGCGCCTACAAGCGCATCGGCCAACGCGAATTGTCAGGCCGCGGTGCCAAACGTGACGGGAGGGATAACCGCGACAGATAACTGCACCGCTCCCGTATCGTTGACAATAACCCAGAGTCCGGCGGCTGGAACTTTAGTCGGCGCCGGCACAACTACGATCACAATCTCCGTGAAGGATGCCGCGAACAACAGCGCGACTTGCACTACGACATTTACGGTGAACGACACCACTCCGCCGACGGCGTCATGCAAGAACGCTACGGTAGCGCTGGACGCGAGTGGTAATGCCTCGATTACCGCTGCGGACGTGGACAACGGTAGTAGTGATAATTGTGGCATCGTCTCTCGCACGGTGAGTCCCAGCACATTCACATGCGCTAATAAGGGCGCTAACACGGTAACGCTGACAGTGAAGGATGCGGCTAACAATACATCCACCTGTCAGGCTACAGTGACGGTCGTAGACACTACGCCGCCGACGATCAATTGCCAGGCCGATATCGTCGTCGATTTCGACCCGGCGGTAAATGGGGCAGTAGTTACGTACACCACGCCAGTGGGAACAGATAACTGTCCCGGGGCGACGACTACGCAAATCGCGGGGTTGGCGAGCGGAGCAACCTTCCCGGCGGGCACTACGACGAACACTTTCAGGGTTACGGATGCCGGCGGCCTTACGGCACAGTGCTCCTTCAAGGTCACGGTAGCCATCACGTCGATCATCGGTCTGGACAGTGTGTCTATCACCGGCTCGGGAATAGTGGATAGCTACGACTCGAGCGGCGGATACCCGGCGACGAAGGGAAGCCTGGCCAATGTTCTAAGCAATGGCACCATCACCGTGGGAGGAAGCTCGAAGGTGTTCGGCAACGTTCGCTCTACTCGTGCGGGCGTGACCGTCTCCGGTAGCAGCCAGGTAAACGGCAACGCTACCGCCGGGACTACCGTCTCGGTTATTCCCAGCGGCGTTGTGACTGGAACGATCACCAATAATCAACTGGCTCCGGTTATGACGCTGCCTTCAGTACCGGCGTGCTCGCCGTTCAGCTCGAGCAGCGGAATCAGCGGGACCTTCTCCTATAACCAGACCACAGGCGATCTGACGCTAAGCGGCGTGAATATCGCGACGCTGGCCAACGGCAACTACTGCTTCCATAACGTGACTCTGACCAACAGTGCGCAGCTCAAGGTCAACGGGCCGGTGGTGATTAAGCTCACTGGCACATTGAGCGCGAGCGGCGCGACGAGCATAAACAATACAACGGCTATCCCCGCCAATCTTCAGATACTGTCGAGTTTCAGCGGGAGCAACGGAGTGACGATAAGCAACGGCACCAACGTTCAATTGCTGATCTATGCTCCGGGTACGAATGTTACTATCTCGGGATCTGCCCCTGTTTTCGGTACGGTTGTGGGGAAAACGGTCACGATTTCAAACAGCGGGATGATCCACTACGACGTGCTGCTCAAGAATGCGTGGCCCGGCATATGGAGCTTGATTCAATGACACCTTGGAAGATCAGCCTTTGAGTGTTATAGAACATAGGCTGATGGCTTCCCGGTGTAGAGGTACTTTTGACAGACTTGTGGCTTCTCGATTAGAGCTACACAGGAATTCGGAATCTCTTAAGCCATGAACAGGAATACGTTCAACTCAAAAGGAGAATGCATCATGAGAAAGTTTCGCTTTGCGCTCAACATACTGGCTATCGCAGTTTTTAGCCTCGCTATTTCGTCGGTGGCACAGGCACAGGCGACTCGTACGTGGGTATCGGGTGTTGGTGATGATGCCAACCCCTGCAGCCGCACGGCGCCGTGCAAGACTTTTGCAGGCGCGATCTCGAAGACCGCGCCCGGCGGCGAGATTTCAGTGCTCGATCCCGGCGGTTTTGGCGCGGTGACTATCACCAAAGCCATAACGATTGATGGTGAAGGCACCCTTGCTGGACTTCTTAACGCCACTGTCAACGGGATCATCATCAACGCCGGTGTGAACGACGTTGTCCATATCCGAAATGTGCTGATCAACGGAACCAGCGGCGCAAGTATCGGCCTCAACGGCATTCGCTACCTGGCAGGGAAATCGGTCATCGTCGAGAACTGCATGATCTCTGGTTTCAGCCAAAGAGGCATCGATGTGAGTTTAGGCGCCAACACGGGCAAGCTCAGCGTGATCAACACCACGATCACAACCGGGTTCGAGTGTATCGGAGGTCAATCGGGCATTTTTAGTATCGCGATCTTCAATTCCCGGCTCATGAACTCTACTAATGCAGCCCTCAACTTGCTCACCGGCTCGGCTACGATCAGCGATTCGCTGGTGGCCCACAACTCCAGCTTCGCAGTCATCGCTCAGGGCAGCGCATCAATCACCTGTGAACGCACCGTGATATCGCACAATGGCACTGGAGTAAGCGCGACCGGGGCATCCGCGAATGTGCTTATTTCCAATGTGACCATCAACAATAACACCACGGGGATTGCGAACTCCGGCGGTACCGTTCGTTCGTTCTTGAATAACAGCATAGCACCCGGCCAGGGTGCACCGAACGCCAGTACCGGCCAGCAATAGGTTTTGGCGCGGCAAAGCTGAACTTTCGATTTCCCTCCTGCCGGACCCCGGCAGGAGGGAAATCTGTCTCTCGACATCGCTCGCGTGATTATCCTGGAGTTGTCGCGCCTGAATTCGGGTCGCTACTCGCTAATCCGAGATCCGGGCGCGGGCTCTCGCCCATTGCCGGCTGCCGGTTAGCGGCTCCCTTATTTACGAAACTATCCCCTCCTCAGTAACGGAAAGCACACTCGCAAAGCAGTTCAGAAAAATGCAGGCCATTGAGGTGAGCCTTGTCCTGCCTGACAGACATGTCGCTCTACCATCGCTTGACATACCCGGGCGACCCACTGACGATGTCGGTTTGCGAGGGCCCGCTGCGACTTGAAGTCGTGCCTCGGCCTTTGATTATTCGAAACAGCGTTTTTCCGCGACAGCCGAAATTCCTGCTTCACAAGGAATTGACTGTATGATAAATTCTGCCGCAGTTTTGTTGGCCACTGACAGGATCGAATCCTTTGAAGTCTGAGTAGGAAGCTGGAGCGAACATGCAAAACTCTGTATCGACAGTCGAATCACAAAACTGGACGATCGACCCAACTGAGCGCCCCTGGTATGACAAGCCGAATGCGCTTGAATTGTTAGAGGATCGTCGCAGAGAACAGAATATCAGCGATGAAGATTACGCGCTTCTTCGTTGTTGGGCTACCGACGGTTACTGCGTCGTCTCGGGGGTCATACCAGAGCAGGTGATCGATTCGATGATGCTCGACTTTGACAACCTTTGGACTGCCGACCGGCCGTTTGACGGCCTGACCTTTTTCGACGTCCCGCTCGGCCCTAACCGCGGCCGCATCAACGTGTCTCACGAGGAGCTGCTCAAGGTTGATCTGCCACAGCGACTCGCAGCCCGAGACGTCCCCAACTGGCGCATCAACCATTTCGATGCGTATTCCGATGCCGCAAAAGCGATCTTCGACAATCAGGAGTTGATTCGCTTGACCGCGTTGATCTTCGATCGCGAGTCGCTACCCGACTCGACCCTAAGCTTCATGTACGGAAGCTCTCAGGACGCGCATCAGGATACAGCGGTATTTCATATTTTTCCGCCAAACTACATTATCGGCGCGTGGATCGCTTGCGAAGACATATCGCCTGACTGCGGGCCGCTCATGTATTACCCTAAATCTCATCTCGAGCCAATCTTTGAACAGTTCGACAACTATCCTCAAACAAATTTGAGAACGGCGAACCTGGACGGCGCGAGGCAGTATCGAGACTATATGAACCGGCTGACGCAGAAATATGAACGCCATCTCTTCATCGCGAAAAAGGGCGACATACTTCTTTGGCATGGGATGCTGTTGCACGGGGGCGCTGCGATAAAGAATCCCAGCCTGACGCGCAGGTCTTATGTCATTCATTACGTCCCTCCTGGTATGAATGTCGGCAACGATGTAGTAGGGCCCTTCAACTGGTAACAGGCTGGATAGATCAAGGGTAAAGGCTAAGCAGCCGCGACACTGTCGCGACTACCGCCCACGTCGCGGGCGGGGCCTTCAGACCTTGCGACAAAGTACCTGGTACTGTGCTCCGAGCGGCAGGCTTGATAAGCGCGGTTCGAGGCTTCGAAACCAACTGAGCGCTCGAGGAAAGATAAACAGAAAACTGGTGCTCAAGACTTCAAAACCCGCTCCTTCCAACATGCGTCGCGTCTCTGGAGGCGTGAGAGTGATCGCATCCTTATCGAACGGAATGCGGCTCATAACGTACTTCGTGCCTGGGTTCCACGGATTGTTTTCCCAGAGGGCGAACAAACCGCCTCGCCGAATTGATCGATGGATGTAGTCCACAGCCTTAGCGCGCTCGTCAAGCGGGATGTGATGAAACACTCCATTGCAGAACGCCAGGTCGATGCGCTCGGCTGGGTGGTATTCGTGAAATTGCAGGAACGCCGCGCGCGCCGAAGGGTTGGCTTGCTGCGCTACTTCGAGAGATTGCTGCGATACATCAACCCCGATGAGAGACCCAACACCGATTAACTCAAACAGAAATGGGACCGCCGATCCCGTACCGCAGCCGAAGTCCAATGCCGATTGAGGCCGCTCCGCAAGCTTTCTTAGACAATGCGCCAGCCAGGCAATCCGGCCGCGAGCGAAGTAAGTCTTGTCCTCGCCCGAGACGGAGATTCCCTCGGCCAGGGCGGCATCATACTGCGCGGCGTACCCGTCAAACTGATGTTCAGCGCGAGTCTCGCTCACTTATCGTCTCCGCATCCCCAGGATACTTACGAAGAAGCTGGATAGAATAGTCTGAAACCCGAGTGCCGTTAGCGTTGCGCCCGGTATGACCCATCGCATTGTCTGACTATAATCCAGCCGCCCGAAATCATGCATTCTCCATTGATTGACCGCAACCAGCAGCAAACCTAAACCCGCCAACAGCGAGGTCCCGCCGATGATTAGCCCGCGCTCAAGATAAACATGGTCAAAGAAGCGCGTCAGATGAGGGTCATCCGGCATGAGGCCTTCGCTGATCGCGAACGTCTTTGTAAAGATCGCGAATAGAATTGATTGATAACCACAGAGAATTGCCAGGCTCGAGAATAGAAGTGTGTGAGCGTCGAAGGTCAGTCCCTTAATGGTGAATCCGGGCATCGCCAAACCGTAGCCCACGACGCCCATAAGAATCAGCAGCATCCCCGGTATGAGGAAGAGCCAGCGAGGACTGTACATCAGAAAGAACCTGAGTGTGCGCCAACCGTCGCGAAATGTTTTCAGGTGCGGTGCGTGCGCCTTTCGGCCGTCCGGGTGCAGAGTGATGGGAACTTCTGTTATGCGCGCTCTGTAGAGACTTGATTTGATAATCATCTCGGTAGCAAATTCCATCCCCGTGCAGCGTTGGGCCAACCGCTCGTAATGCTCTCTGGTAAACCCGCGCAGTCCGCAATAGACATCGCTTATTGGGGCGTGAAACCACTTTCTGGACATCCACGAAAACATCGGATTGCCCCACCACCGATGCAAAAAAGGCATTGCCCCGGGCATCACCCGGCCGCCCCCGAGCGGTAACCTGCAGCCCTGCACCAGATCGTAGCCCTCGCGGAGTTTTTCAACGAAGCGCGGCACTTCAAGGAAATCGTAGCTATCGTCGGCATCGCCCATGATGATGAACTTACCGCGCGCCGCCGCAATGCCTCCCATTAGTGCATTACCGTAGCCCTTTTCTTTGACCGGAACCACTCGCGCTCCCATACTCTCGGCTATCGCCTGGGAACCGTCGGTGCTGCCGTTATCAGCTACTATTATCTCTCCCTGAATCTCGTGGCTTTTCAGCGCGCGCTGCGCCTTGCCGATGCACGTCTCTAATGTGTCCGCTTCATTTAGACATGGCATGACGATTGACAGCTCATATTGAGATCTCTCGCCCATGTTCAGATCGTCCTCGGTCCCTGCAGTTGTAAGACTGACGTGCCTTTCCATAAGAGTTCTTCAAGATTAATTCGGCGTTTTGATTGGAGGAAATCTATCCTTTATCAAGTAGGATTGCCAGCAAAATCAAATGGTGTAATTGACTCCAGGATCCATCAACGGCAAGCCAAAGTCAGGCCGAAGTAATCCATAGTTAGAAACGCACGGTAGTTGATCTATCACAGTTGACGGCGTCGAAGTTTGCGAAACAGCGCTTTGTAGGGCACAGCGAAGAGGAGCGCCACCAGGCTGATAAGGATGATATCGAAGACAAGACTGTACAGGAACAGGTGCCGCTCAACGTCGGGCTCCCCAACCGCAAGGACCGGTACGACAAATTGCAATGCCGCAATGACGACCAGTGTACCTAAAGCAGCATACCAGTCTCGGTGAGCGGCGTGCTTGATCAATCCCACAATGGCAATAACCGTCCCGACAATAATAAAGCAGCCAAGCATCCATATGTTCTTAGGGAACACTGAATCCCTGATCTCGGACCATGGACCTGGCGGCTGCGACTTGAACGGCTTACCCGACTCCCTTGTGTAGTAACCGAGATGATCGATGCGAGTGATCAGCGTGTGGCTCGCACAGCGTCGAAGGAGATCATACAGTCGCGCCGGCCGTTCGAGATAAAACTTAGCAATGGTAGTCGTGTGGATGCGTTGCTCGAAATCGGTTCTCAGGGAAGCTGAACTCATCGGGCCGGCTCCATACGGGCCCACGCCTGTATATTTTATCCAAAAAAAATCCAGCCCGAGACCGTCAAGGTCCTGGTCGGGAGTTTTGGAATTGGGCAGAAGATCCTCGAAGATGGCAATGTAATTTGCATTTCGGCGAAGCCATTGCGGCGATTGCGCCTGGTACCAAACCGCCAGTATGCATAGCGCGCAAGCGAGGGAAATACCCGCCACAAATCGACGGCGCAAGCTTATTCGACCGGACAAGTACACGCCGAACAACGCGAGCGGCAACGCAAACACCACGAACATCGGTTTGGCAGTGATCAGGATGGCAGAGGCCGCGAAGTAACCAACCAATAACACCCACGAGTTCCATTGCCGGCTGATAATCAACAGCGCACAGCCCAGCGCGAGCAACAAGCTCACCATCGCCGTAGGCTCGGAATAAAAGGTATTGAAGTAGGCGATATAACCGGCGTCGGTCAACAAGAAGATGGTTGCCACCGCTATTGGCGCCCGTACCCGCAGTCGCATACGCCGAGTTGCGAGCAGCGCAAGATAGATTGCAAGCAGAAACAGTGCGAGATAAATAGCCCCGAGGACCCTGATGTCAAAGAATTCTTTGTCAACGAAGGCAAGCGACAGACCGCGAGCAGCTCTGACGAAAAGCTCCGTCGAGCTTCTATACCCGTCGTCCTCCTGCACCGGAGTAGTGATTCGATATGTCGGATTGAAGTAATAGAAGGGCTCATCAATCGTTGCATGCTCGAGCCCCGGCCTCGTGAGAAAACGACTGAAATCGCCGTTATCGGCCATCCCCATCGCGGGGTACACGAACAGGCGGTAACCAACCAGGACCGTCACCACGAGCAGTGAACATATCTCGAGACTGTCGGGCTTCAACAAACTCCGCGACGGCGTTATCCCTTGTTCGTATGCAACGGTCATCGAAAGGTGCTGACCTTCTGAAATCAGAGTCCGAACAGACTCCTAATTCATCCAGTTTTCGTGAAAGTTGAAACGAAGCTGAAGGCGCCCTGGAGCATCAGGTCGTCAAGAGGACATTGCAGGTCGTCTGAAAATCCTCGAGTTGCACAACGCCTGGATAGCTTCGCCTGCCCCACCTAACTTTCGAATGTAATCTTTGTCCCGAAGATTACCTGAACTATTGGATAGGCAGGCATCTGAACTCTATCTTCATTACGGCAATGAGCACGTAAGGGTCTTCGGTGAATTTCCCAGTTCATAATCAGTGCCCGCGATCTTCACATGGATCACATGCGGCTTGTGATCTCTGAGCGCGGGTGGAGGAGTATAACTGTACCCATACTTCCCGGTGCCTTTCCCCAGGGTAACCAGGTCTCCTCGAACATCATTCGCTTTCACCGTCGACAGCAGCGTGGTGCCATCGTAGATCTCGATGTTGAGCGCAGCTTCAGGGTCAGCCTGATTCCACGCCCAGCCGTGTATTAAATCACACGTACCGATATCAAAAAACCCTTCATAAAGGGGCGGTCCAGACGCTTTCGGCTTGGTCGCCGTGTTGGCGTTAGATGAGGTATTGCTATTCTGGGTCTGCTGGGGACTCGAACAGGCTGTTAAGAGAATACTGACCGCCAGCAATGACGCGACAACAAAACAGCGAAGGTAACTGAACATTTATTGTGTCCTCCCAAGAGCCGGAATTATAAACATCGGTCATTACAATTGTCTAGATGACTTGCGCCGAATTCGGTAGTTGATGCAATTGTGTGTTGCCCGGGACTCAAGCAGTCTTGCCACAAAGGCACGAAGACACAAAGTTCCACGAAGAAACGTCCTTAGTGGTCCTTTGTGCCTTCGTGTCTTAGTGGCATTTCTTCAGCAATTCAAGATTGCATCACCACCCCGAATTCTTACTTGTCGAGTGTAAAAACAATGACGGCAACCTGACGGTTCTGCGAGCGGGGATACGCAACGCGCCCGACCGAACCTGGTCAACTGGGCGTTCTTATTTCGACAAGTGTGCAGGGCTGACGAGAAACCCTTCATCAGCCCTGCTTCGAAGTTATGACCTTGCCGAAATGGGGATATCGCCACTGGTTCCCCAGACAACGGTTGCGGGCGATCCAGTCGAGCTATTGATGATCAACCAGAAGCCGCCGGCCGTTCGCCACACCGAGTTGTCAGACTTCCCGTCTCCATCGTAATCCGCCGGCACCGGCACGTCGGTGCTTATGCCCCAGCCCACCGTCGAAGTAGAACCGTTGGAGCTCTTGCGTATCCACCAAACGCCGGTACTCGGCCGCCAGATGGCGATGTCGGTCTTTCCGTCGCCATCGTAGTCCGCCGCCACTGGAATGTCGCCGTTCTGTCCCCAGCCGACATTTGTGATCGAAGAGTTCGAGCTATTAATGATGAACCAAGTGCCGGTGGCAGGTCGGAATACCGCTACGTCGGCTTTGCCGTCGCCGTCGTAATCTGCTGGGGCGACCTTATCACCGGTTGTTCCCCAGACCACCGTACTGGGTGAGCCAGTCGAACTCTTAATGATGAACCACGTTCCGGTTGCGGGTCGCCATACGGCAATGTCGGTCTTGCCGTCGCCATCGTAGTCCGCGGGAGCCGGCACATCGGAGCTTACTCCCCAGCCCACCGTCGTCGTCGACCCGTTCGAGCTATTGCGTATCCACCAGACACCGGTGCTCGGGCGCCAGATGGCGATGTCGGCCTTGCCGTCGCCATCGTAGTCTCCAGCCACCGGCTTGTCCCCATTCTGTCCCCAGCCAATAGTCGTCGACGAACCGTTCGAGCTATTAACAATGAACCATGTACCGGTGCTGGGCCGGAAGACCGCCACATCCGCTTTGCCATCATTATCAAAGTCGAAAAACTTTTTGGGAGTCCCGCCCGTCGGCGTATACACTGCGGTCATCGTGTGATTGGTATCCATTGTCACATTAACGGTGGAATTCGTTGTGAAATCCGCACCGTCTTTTTGCCATTTTTGGAAGTTATTGGCGCCTGCTGTTGCCGGCGCTGTCAGGGTGACTGTCGCGTTGGTGTTATAGCTTCTAGCGAAAGTAGTGACCCCGTTACCCTGACCGTTGATGTCATTGGGGGTCACTGTAATGCTGACGCCGCTGGAGGGATTTGATGACGCAACAGTCAGACTTTGGGATGTTCCCAGCGCAAGGCTCAGGGAATAACTGCCGGTTTCCAATTGATTGAACGAAGTAGGTTCGATGGTATACGTGCCGGTGCTCGGGAGCGTAAAGAAGCCGCTTCCCGTCGGTATTCTCGCGTTTGTACCGCCGGCCCCGTCATCGTCCTCGGCAATTACGGACCCGGTCGTGCCTTTCAAATAAAGATAAGCGTCAAACTGCGAGGAGGTCAGCGTGATCGCCACTCGTTGCCCTGCGGTTCCGTTAAACGTATATTGGTCCGCATAATACTGCCCACCTCTAGCAGGAGAACGGCAGTCCACAACGCTCAAGCCCCCATTTATTGTCTGGCCAAAAGCGATTGGCGCCGGCGCGCAAGCCTGTGGCAGGTCCCGCTGACGACCGATCCACATGTATCTTCCGATCGTGTTGGAATTGCCCCCGCCGGATGTCATGTAGTACGTAACGGCTGCCCAGGAATTGCCGAAGTCCTTGTGAGGCCGCGCGGTTAGAAAGTCTCCCCAGGCATTACTCGATGGCCCGGCCGTGCTGGTCGCCACCGCATAACTGTGTAGTGGCGCGAATCCACTCTCTACGTCGTCATTGATCCAAAATGCGGTGTTCGGGTAGAGGGAGCCGCCCCCATAGGCAATTAGCCCGGCCTGATTACCCGCGGAGTTTACCGAGCCGGTCATATAAAGCCAGGCAAAACTGCCGTTCCAAATCGCCTGTTGAGTAATCAAGGCACGGTTCGATTGATTAAAGCGCCCCACGATTGTATAGGGTTGTGGAAAGGTACCGTCCTGCCTGGCCGGCCACATAAACGACAAAACGCCTCCGGTAACGGTCGCCCCTAAGACTTTAGTGAAAGTCCGTGCCGCCCAATTCCTTCCGTCTGGAGTTATGGATACTCCATCCTGGCCCATGAATGTGAATGGGTTTAACGCAATGTCATCCCAAAAAACACTCCCGCTGCCATCATCCCAGCGGTGGATTCTCAAGGTCGAGGTGGTCAGAAAGGTAGCCCAATACATCGTTGTGGCAGCCCCGTCTGTACAACGCGGGGAGCCGACATCTGTTCTGACTAGATAGCTGGATGTAATCTGGCCGCCTGCAGCCAATTGACTCAAGGCGATCCGCCAAACAACCGATCCGCTGAAACCATTGTCACTCGTTCTAAAGATATTCGAGGTCCCGTAAAGGAAGTTAGAGGAAATCGTCAGATTCGGAAAATCCATCCAGTTGCCGGTCGCAACGCCGAAGCCTTGCGGTGTAAAGTCATAATAGACCCACGAATTGTTTAGTACCGCCGTGCTTCCGATAGAACGGGCGATTCGAAGAGTGCCTGAAGAACTGTCTTTGATATACTGCAGCGCCCACAACATCATGTCTTGATTGCGAGCGTAGTTGACGACCTGATCGCAACAGAACCCCCCATTTACACTGGGAAACGTCGTATATGGATTCACATAAGTAAACGTATTGCCGCCATCAGAGGACCGCGCCGCGTACCAGTTCCCACTCATAAAAAGCGTGTTGCCCATATCCCCGATACTGGGTTCCTGAATCGTCGATCTCTGACTCGTGGACACCTCTGTCGACGTCAGATCATGCAGCGTCTGGAAGACGACATCGTTTGGCGCTCCCGGCTCCGGCTTCTTGATGACCTCAGTTGCGGGTACGGTTGGTCGCGGAATCGTCTTCCATATCTGTCCCTGAGGCACTGGCACTTTCGGCTCCTCGGAGAGCTCGTCCTCTTCGTGTTCTGTGAGAGGAATCTCCGAGTAAATCGGTCCCTGCGCCTCGTGTGGCATAACGGTAACGGTGGCCACAGAAGCTTGGCCGGAACCGATCACCGATTTGAGCTCACCTTCAGCAACTCTGCCACCGCGGGCCACACTCGGTCTACGCGTTCTTGCCTCGCCAAGGGGGTTTAAAAGGTGCAGCAACAAGATCATCGCTATTAGAAAGGCTGCTTGACCTTGAAACGAAAGCGAACAAATGAGCAGTGACTTTACTCTTTGCCACATAATAGTGATGCGTATTTTAGGTGAGGTATGTGAGGAGCTCCTAGTTTTCATCTTTTCTCCCGTGGGGCCTTCGAGCCGGGGCCGGACGGTTCGCGCCTACCCCAGTCTTAGCGGTTGTAGGTTTCTTCTCGCCAGGACTACTCGGAGGGTCGACTGGCGAAGACGGAGGATGATTTGTTACCTTCCCCGGCGGAACGGGTACGGGAAGGTTCACCTGATCAAGCAATTTATCTCTGTCCGTGGGGCTTTGCGATTCTTTCCCCTCCTGTCCTTTTGTTTCTCTGGGAGTGGAAGTCCCGGAACTTGTTGACGCCCTGCCGGAACGTAAGACTGTGGACCCGCTCTTTGGCGCCGATTTGGTTTGAGAATCGTTCTTGCGTGACACAGTCGTCCGTTCCTTCCCACTCTTTAATGACTTTTTGGCCGTTTTGTTTCGCGCTCGAGGCACTCGATCCCGTCGAGGCTGATTGGAGTTGACTGCCGTGCGATTTGCCGAATGATTGTCGGCGCTCGTAAATGCGCTGAAATGTGGACTCCCTGGCGCGACAAAAGTTAGCGATATCAGACCCATCCGCAGAAAGGCGCAGATAGGTCGGGCTTTCAGGCTGAGATTGTTAAGAGGCATTTTAACTCCGTTCTAAATTATGTCGCGCGGCTTCTTACAGCACCGCGCAGCGGGGCTCGCGAGAGATGCTATGAACCGCAAGAGATCGCGTTCGTTCCAACCTAAGTAATTGGTCCAGCGTACAAACCTGATGCCGCTAAGGACTGGCTGACGGGTAGACATTCCAGACAATCGCCCAGCCATCAGCCGCTTCCGAAAAATCCCTCACTTAGAATCCTCTTCCGCTAGTGACGACAGTATTTGCGGGTTTTCGTGGGCCGAAGACCAGGCCAAAACATTCCAGCGCGCGCGATTGTATCATTTGTCTCACAAATTGCAATAAGTTTTTTCGCGGAGCCTTGGATTGACCAAACGGTCCCTCACTCTAGCACCGCAGATGTCCTCCGAAAGAAGAGGCCGGACGCGCTCAATAAACTCTAATGGGCGACAATTGATGTTCAGCTCAGAGAACGGGCGGTACTGACCAGGAACTTCGCCAGACTTCTCTGGCTAAAGCGGCGCTAGAGTTTCGAGGGAACTCGGGCAGCTTGAACGAGGTGGCGCAAGCCTACTACAATCACGTTCCGGCAATCTCTTTGGTGTCAATCGATATTTACCACCGTGTATGAATGAATATCTTTCGTGGGCGGCCGAGCATCTGGGCGCATGGTGCCTCATACTCCTGGCATCTTATGGTGTTGGCCGCGTACTGCTGCGCCGAACTTCATTCGATTCATTCGCCGAACGGTTCGCGTTTACTTTGAGTCTCGGGTTGGGCGCCTGGGCGCTGCTGCTGTTCGCGCTCGGTTTGGTTCGTCTGTTATACCCCGGAATAATACTTGGCCTGACCGTTGCCGGTGCTCTTGGCGCGGTTGCGCAACTGGCAGGTCCCGGATCAAAACTTCTCCGCCGCAGATTGAAAAGATGGAGAGAATTTGTTTCGCTGCGCAGCGCCGCCATCATTGCGCTCGTCGTGTTGCTCTTCGGTTATTGGCTCCT
Source organism: Blastocatellia bacterium (assembly GCA_035607285.1). Lineage (GTDB taxonomy): Bacteria > Acidobacteriota > Blastocatellia > UBA7656 > UBA7656 > Onstottus_A. Next base: position 32,138 of record DATNBZ010000266.1, read on the forward strand.
CTTGCTACTAACGACGCAATATCCTCCCTTTCATTGGGACGCCGTCTCACACCATTTGCCCCTCGCTCGCGAGTTTCTCCTGCAGCACCGCATCGTGGCCTTGATGGGGAGCCCGCATCCGGTGATGCCGGCATTGAATCACATGCTGTTTGCGTGGGGCCTTGCGCTGAAGGACGACATTCTGGCGCAGATGATGGAGCATACATTCCTTATGCTCACGGCGGTTGGCCTTTACGCGTGGGGCCGGCTACAAGGACGACGGTTGTTCGGTTTGGCTCTTGCCGCTTTCTGGCTTGGTAATCCTCTGGTGCTTTGGCTGGGTGAATCCGCTTATGTAGACATTGCGTTGGTTTGTTTTGTTTTTCTTGGCGTCTACGGCTTGCGGCGGTACCGGGACACCGGACAGGCGAGCTGGTGGTTGCTGGGGATGACGCTTCTGGGCATGGCCGCCGGAGTGAAGTTGCCGGGATTGTTTTTCCTGGCCGTTGGCAGCGCACTCGGACTGTGGTTGTTTCTGCGCGCGAAGATCGGCCCGAACGCTCCCGACAAGCAAGCCGCGACGCATGAACCTGAAACGATCGTTGAAGCGCAACCACGGATGAGTTATGGGTTACTCATCTCAGGATGGGCGCTTGCCGCATTGTTTGTGATCCCCTGGTATGCGTACATTTTTTATCACACCGGCAATCCACTCTGGCCCACGTTCCCCCAGTGGGGCCGTGGTGATTGGGGCGCTCCCGCTGTGATCGAAAACACAAATAGCTGGCTCAGGAATGCCGCGGAGCCGAGAACTGCCGGGAATTTTTTGTTGCTGTCGCTTGATTGGTTGAGATATCCCGAGCGGTTTCAGGCCGAGTCAAATCTAAGTCTGTTTCCGTTGGTCGTCGCCTGGCCAATCTCGTGGCTGTTTGCTCTATGGAACCGCTCGATTCGGTGGACGGTCCTCTGGGCCTTGAGCTTCACAGTCTATTGGTTCTTGTTTCCGCATTTGCTCCGCTATTGGCTGCCTGCTCTGCCGTTTGTCATCGTGGCCTTGTATGAGAGCCTGCGCTGGATGATGGAAAGGACCGTCCGATCGAAGGTTATTAATGGATCGCTCTGGGTGATCCTCTTACTAGCAGGTCTGGCCTACGGAGGCCGCGCGGTTTGGGAAGACATCAAACTCAAGGGGCCGCCGCCGGTCGACGCAGCTTCTCGAGAGTTTTTGGTTTCTCGCGCGAGCGGCTATCGAGCGGTCAAATACATCAATAGCCAACTGCAGGACGGAGACAAGGTTTGCATGATCGGCGGCAGTTATCTCAATTATTACTTGAATGCGCCGGTGCTTGATTTGTTTGGCTTGTTGCAATCGGGGAAGATTCCTCGATTTGACTGGCCCGCCGATCAGTTGTGGCAGCAGTGGATTGAATCGCAAGACGTCAACTGGATATTTCTGAATCGAGCAGATCAGCAGGCCGTCTTATCAATACCCAGCAGGAATGTCATTGTGGATCCGTTCTGGCCCGATTACGAGCTGGTTTATGCAGACAGCGCCACGTGGGTTTTCCGGCGCAAGCCTGTTCCACCCGACCGGCCTCCTACGTAAGGACAATTAATACTTTACCGCGATTGCCACCAGACTCACGCCGCTCCAGGGGAAGACGCGATCCACGCGCTTTATGATGGGCATCATGATGTCGATCAGTTTAAGCTGAACGCGAGAGAATGTTCTGCGACGAAGCACTTTGCCATTCAGCCACCACCCGGGCGCCGAGAAGCGATTGAAATCGAACATCTGCTCTATACGGAATCCCGCATCCTTGAGGACCTGTTCGAATTCCGATGTCGTGTATCGGAGATGGTGTTCAAGCGCCTCGTCCAACGTTCCGTACAGACCCGGGTGCTGCGGCACGAGGACAATTGCTTTCCCGCCCGGTTGAAGCGCCGACCATAAATTAGCGAGCGCCCGTCGCGGATCCTTGAGGTGCTCGAGGACGTTCAGCATGATTACGGTATCGAACTGCTGTTCCAACCCGCGAAAATCGTCCGCGTCCTGCGCGTCTACTTCCATTATCCGAAGGTATGGCTTCCCAAATGAATATGACCTCAGGTAGTGAAGATAGTTCGGATTGATGTCGGATGCGATGTACAGCTCTCGCGGTATGAATTGGTTCGTCAGGTTTCCAATCCCGGCGCCTATCTCCAGCACGCGGTCGCCTATAAACGGGCGCAGTGTCTCTCCCATCCACAGGTTGAACCGCCGTGTGCGCTCCAACTCGACAAGTATGTGCGAGCCGTACTCGTCCTCTTTGTACAAATCGTCGATGAGCCAGAAGCGCACCATCGCCATCAGCGCCAGCAAGCCGTCACGCGCGCGAATTTTCTTGCCCTCGGCGTTGGTTCGCGGCAGATAGCGTATCGGCGCTTCGAATATGCGCGCCCTTCGCTTTGCCAGCTTGAACACAAGTTCAACCTCAAATCGAAAGTCGTTGCTTCTGAGCGGTATCGACTTGAGCAAAGTTGCGTTTACAGCCTTGTAGCAAGTTTCGATATCGGTGAGCGTCAGATCTGTGAACCAATTCCCCAGCACGGTAAGGACTTTGTTGATCATCGTATGGCGATACATCAACGCCCGGCGGTAAGGCGCAGACAAATACCGCGACCCGAATACGGCGTCCGCTCCTTCTTTCGCAAACGGCACCAACAGGGATGGGATATCCGCGGGATTGTATTCAAGATCGGCGTCATGTATTACGACTATCTCGCCCGTCGAGTGCGAAAGCGCGGTCCTGATTGCAGCGCCCTTCCCACGGTTGGTTTCATGCGCGATCAGCGTAATACGCGGGTCCTCATCCGCAAGCCGCTTCAAAACTTCGAGCGTACCATCGGTGCTCAAATCATCCACGACGATTAATTCGAGACTGCTTATAAGCTCATGTTCGAGTGCAAGAACCCGGCGCAGGCTCGTCTCGACCACGTGACGCTCGTTGTACACAGGTACTATGACGCTGAGACGATACGACGTCGCGATGGTCTGTTCGTAGAGCGGTATTCGGTAAAGAAGAGAGTTGGCGGCTTTCATCGTCTAACCTCATGGGCCTCGAGTGGGCCGCATGTTTGGCCAAATGAGGCTAGCATGGGGACTATCATAACTCAACGCGAGGCTTCGGTAAGTTGAGTAGTGTTCGGATTCTGCGTTGCTTAATAACCTTCGCGTGCTTTGCGGTCCTTTGCGCCTTTGCGCTGAGTATTGTGTCTTGCGCTTCAATGCCCAATACTCAGCGCAAAGCCGCAAAGGACCGCAAAGCACGCGAAGGACTAACCTATACTCGGGGGCGCTGCCTGATATAGAATGCGAAATCCCTGGGCGAACCATTCCACCAGCGAACTACCAGCAAGGAGTTGAGTCATTCAAATACCGTTAGTAGATCTCAGGGCGCAATACCTCACCATCAAGCCGGAGATTGACGCCTGCATACAGCGAGTCGTCGACAACACCGCCTTCATTCTCGGCAAAGAAGTAACCCACTTCGAAGATGCATTCGCGGCCGCCGTCGAAGTGAATGGCGCGGTTGGAGTTGGTTCCGGAACTGCCGCATTGCATCTCGCGCTGCTCGCGGTTGGCGTTGGACCGGGCGATGAGGTCATCACAACTGCCCACACATTTATCGCGACTGCTGAGGCGATATCGTTGACTGGCGCGAGCCCGGTTTTCGTAGACATCGATCCGCTTACGTACAACATCGACCCCGGCCGCGTCGAAGAGGCAATCACGCCGCGCACCAAAGCGATCGTACCGGTGCATCTCTACGGTCAGCCTGCCGAGCTTGAGCCGCTGCGCGACATCGCGACCAGCCATGGTCTTTGGCTGATCGAGGACGCTGCGCAGGCCCACGCGTCGGAATACTTTGGAAAGCGCTGCGGCAGCATCGGCGATCTGGCTTGCTTTAGTTTTTATCCGGGAAAGAACCTTGGCGCTTACGGTGATGCCGGCGCGGTCACCGGCAACGACGAGGCGCTTTTGGAACGCGTGCGCAAGCTTCGGGATCACGGGCGCACCACAAAATACGAGCACGAAGAAATCGGATACCCGGAGCGGATAGACGCGCTGCAGGCGGCAATTCTCGGCGCAAAGCTGCCGCATCTGGAACAGTGGACCCAAGCGCGCCGGGCGCACGCGCGCCTCTACAATGAGTTGCTGTCGGGCGCTGGCATCACAACTCCCTTCGAATCTCCAAACGTTCGCCACGTTTATCATCTCTATGTGATTCGCACCGCGCACCGCGACCGAATGTTGGAGCATCTGCATTCAAAGGGCATCGGCGCCGGCATACATTATCCGATTCCGCTCCACCGGCAACCTGCCTACTTGAAGCAAGGCTACGGCGACGTGCGGCTGCCGATCACGGAGCAGATCGCGAGCGAGGTTATTTCGCTGCCGATGTACCCCGAGCTTAGCCGCGAACAGATCGAGTACGTGGCGCAGGCAGTGAACGAGGTTATTCGCTAGTCCTGTATGGGCGGTCCTCCGTGGCCGCCCCTCCTTCGAGGAAGCGCTTCCCCACTGAGGGGCGGCCACGGAGGACCGCCCATACAGGAGTGCCCCTGGTCGCTATCGAAACCTTTGTTACAAGCACCTAATTCCGGGTTAGTCCGGCATCTCTTCATCAGTTCACATAAAGTTAAGGATTTCGATCTTAGACTTGATACGCATCTTACTATACTGCGATCCGCTTCTGATGTAGAATTCGACTTCTCTTGAGCGGACGGTTCCCTCAAGCTCTCCGGTAGAAAAGTTCTAATTGAAAAAGAAAGGAGCGCCCCTCTTCTTCGTCTGGTCAAGGTACGTTTGATCGACTGCCAGATACTGAGCCGGGCTTTGCACAATTATGAGAGTTTCAAACATTCTGCCCCACGCCTCGCGACGTCTGCGCGACTTCACAGGAAACAGGCTTTTGATATTTGCATTACTGGCGAGCTTTCTGCTCGGGTTCGTTGCGCTGTCCGGAATCAAAGGCCCGGTTACGGGCGCACATACTTCATCCGCCTTCACGCCGGGCAATCTTGTGATTTATCGCGCCGGTGACGGCAGCGGCAGTCTTACAAATACCGGCAATCCGGTCTTCCTGGACGAGTACACGACTGCGGGCGCATTTGTTCAGTCAGTAGCGTTGCCCACCGTTGTCAATGGTTCGAACAAAAGACTGATCGCGAGCGGCGTCTCTTCCTCTGAAGGACTCCTTACGCGGTCCGCCGATGGGAGCTATCTCCTTGCGACGGGATACGACGCAGCGCTTGGCGGCGCCGTCAATCTTACAACTTCGACGTCGGCTTCCATCAACCGAGTCATTGCGCGTGTTAGTGGCAGCGCCACCATCGATACGACGACCGCGCTGACAGATGCGTCGACAGGGGCTAGTGTTAGAAGCGCAATTAGCACAACCGGAACCGATCTATGGATTGACGGTGGAGCCGGAGGAATTCGCTACACGACCCTCGGATCTACGACGTCAACTCAATTGAGCACGACCGTAACGAATCTGCGACAGACGAATATCTTCGCAGGTCAGCTTTACGTTTCTGATTCCTCCGGAACTGCGGTTAGGCTGGGGACAGTGGGCAGCGGTACTCCCACCACGTCAGGTCAAACCATCACCAATCTCCCAGGGTTCCCAACCGCCGGAAGTCCGTACGCCTTTTTCTTCGCTGACCTCAACGCAGGCGTTAGCGGATTGGACACAGTCTACGTAGCGGATGATACCAACGGCGCTGGCGGCGGAATAACGAAGTATTCACTTGTAAGCGGAAGCTGGACGTCGAACGGAACAGTCGGCACCGCCTCGGATGCTTATCGTGGCCTGACCGGCAGCGTGAGTGGTACGACCGTCACTCTGTACACGACTCGTAAAGGAGGCACCGGCGCCACCGGTGGCGGAGAATTGGCGACTTTGACTGATGCGAGCGGATACAACGGAGCGTTCACAGGAACGCCGATGTTGTTGGCAACCGCCGCTGCAAACACGGCGTTCCGCGGTGTTGCGTTTGCGCCTAATCCTACGTCAACTAATCCGAGCGGCGTTGGCGCTGCCAATCCCAGCACGGTTGCTCCCGGCGGCATGACGCTTCTGACTGTGACCGTGACTCCTGGTACCAACCCGGCGAGCACCGGTCTCGCGGTTACTGCCGATCTGTCGATGATTGGCCTCTCCGCGTCGCAGACTTTCCTCGACGACGGAATGAATGGCGACGCTACGGCCGGCGATAATATTTTCTCGTATCAGGCTACGGTTGCGCCGGCGACTACATCGGGCCTCAAGACGATGCCCGCCACTATTACCGATGCCCAGATGCGAACCGGCAACTGTAACATCTCTGTGACCATAACCGGCTCCTCGACAAGTCCGTCCGGAGTTGGAGCAGCCAATCCAAACTCGGTTACTTCAGGGTCGTCGACCCTCCTGACTGTCACCGTTACTCCGGGAACGTTCCCGCCCAGCACCGGCCTGGCGGTCGTCGGCGATCTGAGCACGATTGGCGGTTCGGCCACTCAGACTTTCTTTGACGACGGATCAAACGGCGATGCAACGGGGGGCGATAATATTTTCTCCTATCAGGCGACGGTGGCTCCGGCAACCACTACTGGAAACAAAACGCTCCCGACAACTATCAGCGATGCGCAGATGCGCTCGGGCAATGCGAACATTTCGCTGTTCGTGCAGAATGCAGGTTCGCTCACGCCGATTCATAACATCCAGGGCTCAGGTAATACTTCTCCGCTTGTTGGAACTATGGTGACGACTACGGGGATCGTAACCGGAGTCAAGAGCAACGGCTTCTTTATTCAGACGCCGGATGCAAGCGCCGATGCCGATCCAAACACATCGGAAGGCATCTTCGTGTTCACTTCGAGCGCGCCTCCTGTTGCGGCCGCGGTCGGAAATCTTGTGACCGTTGCCGGAACGGTTCAGGAGTTCATTCCTTCGGCAGATGTGAACAGCCCGCCGGCGACTGAACTCATAACGCCCACAGTCAACCTGTTCTCGACCGGCAATCCTCTGCCTGCGGCGATAACCATCACCGCCGCGGCTACGCTGGTGAACGACGTAAGCAACCTCGAGAAGTACGAAGGCATGCGAGTGCATGTCGACTCGCTCACGACGATCTCGCCCACACAGGGGACCGTTAATGAGCCGAGCGCGACGTCGACCTCGAACGGTACGTTCTATGCCGTAGTCACCGGAGTTGCCCGGCCGTTCCGCGAGCCTGGGATCGAGGTCCCCGATCCGCTGCCGGCAGGGTCGCCGTGTTGCATACCGCGATTCGATGCAAATCCAGAACGGTTGCGAGTCGACAGCGACGGACTTGTAGGCGCGGCAGCGCTGGAAGTAACCACGGGCGCGACCATCGCAAATGTCACCGGACCGCTCGACTACGCTTTCCGCACTTACACGATCCTGCCTGATCCCGGAACGCTCACTCAGGGAAGCGTAATCGGGAACGTGAGCGGTACGCCGGTCCCGGTTCCAAACGCGGATGAGTTCACTGTAGCCTCATTCAACATGGAACGCTTTTTCGATACGGTGAATGACGGAAACGGCGCACCGACTCTAACTCCCACCGCCTTCAACAACCGATTGAACAAGGCTTCGCTCGTGATACGAAACATGCTGCGCTCGCCTGACATTCTCGGAATCGAGGAGATGGAAAACCTTACGACCCTTCAGGCGGTCGCCAACAAAGTGAATACCGATGCCGGTACGCCCGGCGACTATCAGGCTTATCTGGTCGAGGGCAATGATGTCGGCGGCATTGACGTAGGCTTCCTCGTGAAGTCTTCCCGCGTCACCGTGATTGATGTCACTCAATTTGGATTAACGACGACTTACATCAATCCGAATAACGGCCAACCGGAGCTGCTTAACGACCGGCCGCCGCTCGTTCTTCGCGCAACCGTAGCGAATCCCGGCGGCAGTCCCTTTGCGATCACCGTGATCGTCAATCACCTGCGCTCGTTGTCGGGGGTCGATGATCCGGCGGACGGCAACCGCGTGCGCACCAAGCGGCGCGCGCAAGCCGAGTACCTGGCGAACCTCATTCAAGCGAGACAGGTGGCCGATCCGCACGAACGCATCATCTCGGTGGGTGACTACAACGTATTCCAGTTTAACGACGGATACGTTGATTCGATTGGAACGATCAAGGGAACGCCGACACTGTCCAATCAAGTCGTGCTGGCAAGCTCCGATCTCGTTAACCCTAACCTGACCGACTTGCTGGGTATGGTGACACCTGCATCCGAGCAGTACTCCTACAGCTTTGATGGCAACGCGCAGGTTCTTGACCACGAACTGGTTTCAGCTAATCTCCTGCCGCAACTGACACGAATTGCATATGCGCGCAACGATGCGGACTTCCCCGAATCGTTCCGCAACGATCCCAATCGCCCGGAGCGAATTTCCGATCACGACATTGCGGTCGCTTACTTTACCGAGAACTGCCTCTTCGCGCTGGACCGAGACCATGAGAGCTTCGCCGGCGGCGGCGGTACCGGAACTGTCAACGTAACCGCAATCGCAGGATGCGCGTGGACCGCGAGCACCAGTTCTTCGTTCATAACGATCAACTCCGGAAACATGGGCACTGGCGACGGAGCGGTGGGCTACACGGTTGCTCCCAACGCGGGCGGTACTATCAGAAGCGATACGCTCACGCTCGGCGGGCATACCGTCACGGTGTATCAGGGAATTGACTTCCTTGATGTGCCTTCCAACAATCCGTTCTACACTGACATCGGTAAGCTGGCAGCTCGAGGTGTGACACTTGGGTGCGGGGGCGGGAACTACTGCCCGAACGACAGTGTGCTGCGCGAGCAGATGGCGGCGTTCATTCTGAGAGCGAAAGGCGAGTTCAGTCCGCCGACGCCGGCGAGCCAGCGATTCACCGACGTGCCGCCGTCAAATGTGTTCTACAACTTTATCGACCGGCTGGCCGTATTGGGGATTACACTTGGGTGCAATCCTCCGAGCAACACGATGTATTGTCCCGGCAGCGCGGTGACGAGAGAGCAGATGTCGGCATTTCTCTTGAGGGGCCTGGGAGAGTTCGATCCGCCTACACCGCCGACTCAGCGATTCGGAGACGTTGCGCCGTCAAATGTTTTCTACAACTTCATCGACCGAATGGCGGTGTTGAACATTACGCTGGGGTGCACTCCCGATCA
>DATNBZ010000312.1:0-5979 GCA_035607285.1 Blastocatellia bacterium
GGCGACCCGCTCATCCGCTCTAATACTGGCAGCAGCGTTGATCGTCATTGCGCAAATCGGATTCGGCACGGTTCACGCGCAATCAACCGGCTCGGAGCGCCAGAAACAAGAAGCCGCTGTCGAAGTGAAGCCGGCCGCCAGGGTGACGCCGGATACTTCATCAAAGCTCGCACCCCAGAAGCTCATTTTTGAAGGTGTCGAGGTCGAGTTGACGATTGATCCCATCCTCGCGAAGGACGCAAAGCCCGAGGCATTGATGGAAGGTCAGGATGCGGTGGTCCGCTTCAAAATAACCGAATCACGCAACGGCACTCCCCTTACCAACCTGCACCCATCGGCGTGGATGGACCTTCGAGCGTCGGGCAAGCTGACCGAGAATAAGGACTGCCGGCAGAAAATCCAGTCATTCCTCCAGGCGGCGCTCAGCGCGCGGCCCGAAATCGATTTGAATACATATTACATTCTCGCTCTGAACGAAGAGGCGAACATCTCGGTCATCGATCCGTTGATGGGCTACGGTAACAGCAAGTTGTTGACGATTGTCTTCTTAAAGAGCCCCGGCGAGGATTGGGTCATGAGCGCCGACAAGAGACGGCTGTTCGTGACGATGCCTTTGGCGAATCAGATTGCGGTTGTCGATACATCGACCTGGCGAGTGATCTCGAACATCGACACTGGCCCAAGGCCGGCTCGCATTGTAACGCAGCAGGACGAAAAGTATCTTTGGGTCGCGACAGACTCCGGTGATATCGAGAGCGGCGTGACGGTGATCGACTCGAGCACTCTCAAGGTCGCAGCGCGCATACGAACGGGGGCGGGTCATCACGAGATCGCGCTCGCCGATGACAATCGCTTCGCCTACGTCACGAACTTACTCGACGGGACGCTGTCGGTCATCGATGTTCAAAAGCTCGCGAAGATCAAAGACATCAAGACCGGCCCGAGTCCCGTGTCGCTCGCTTTCTCATCCCTGAGCAAGGCTGTGTACGTAGCGAGCAACGAGAACGGAACGATAACCGTTGTCGGCGGGGAGAATCAGGACGCACTCGCGCGGATAACAACCAATCCCGGGTTGAAATCAATTCGCTTTGTTCGCGGTGGCCGTTATGGCTTTGCGGTCAACGGCAAAGACGATCACGTCTATGCTTTTGACGCGTCGACGAATCGCGTACTGCACGCGATTGCGGTCGGAAAGAACCCCGACAAGATATCCTTCACCGACGGCTATGCCTACGTGAGATCTCTTTCGAGCGACCAGGTCAGTCTTATTCGCCTGGACGCGGTCAGCAAGATCGGCGAAGTGCCGGTGATCGAGTTTTCAGGCGGGCAGGTCGCGCCTGACAAAGCACCGGGAGCGTCGACCGCCGATGTGATCGTTTCGGCGCCCGAAGGGAATTCGGTGCTGGTAGCCAATCCCGCGGACAAGATCATCTATTACTACGCCGAAGGTATGGCCGCGCCGATGGGCAGCTTTTCCAACTACAAACGAGAACCCAGAGCGGTGATGGTATGGGACAGGAGCCTGAAAGAAATCAAGCCCGGTGTTTATTCCACCAACATCAAGGTGACCGCGAGCGGGGAATACGACGTTGCGTTCTTGTTGGACTCGCCGCGAATCGCTCACTGCTTCCAGGCGACAGCAAAACCCAATCCCCTGCTTGCGAAGGAGAATCAGCTTGCGATTGACATCACTCCGCTTCTCAAAGAAAACGTGGTTCGAGTCGGCGATGATGTTAAGCTGCAATTCCTCGTCACCGATTCCAAGACCGGGCAGCACAAGGACGGGTTGACGGATTTTGGAGTGCTGGTGTTTTTAGCTCCGGGAGAAACGCAAATCCGTCAATGGGCGAAATCTCTCGGAGAGGGGAAGTACGAGGTGTCGTTCAAACCTGAGCAACCCGGGCCATATTATGTCTTCGTTCAGTGTCCGTCGCTTCACGTCCGTTACAACCAGACGCCTCACTTCATAATGTTGGCGGTTGACGGCAAACCGGCGACGCCAGAAACAACTTCAAGATAGGAACTGAAAATAGAGGTGATGCGATGAATATGACAGATGAAATAGAGCATGAATCGAAGTGCCATCGCCCGTTTTGGCTCTCACTGATCCAGTGTCGTTCGGTCGCGATCGTTGACGGCTCCCGTGCGTAGACACCTTGGGTTTCTTGTTCACATTGAAACACAAGCCAAGCGTCGTGATTCAGATTGAAACAGCTCCCGAGCCGCACCCAGGCCCAGACTTGAAAGAGATAGTTCTTACAACTTGCATTGTTACTTTGCTTGCTAAGAGTCCAACTGCGCGTTGGGGATAAAGGTACATGTTTTGCTCTTCTTGGGCAGAGGGTGCGTCGCTCAGGTAATCGGTTGAGGGGCGAGCGATCAGATTTCTGCACCCTAATTTAAAGCTGCGGCAATCTTTTTCCGTGGCTTTGGGTTGCTCTTCCTTTGGTTGAACCACTCGCCCCTGCAAGCGACCGAATTCAATCCGTCACCAAGTGGGAATCACTGCGCGCCAATAGCCGTGCTAAGGGCGCGTGTCTTCTCCATCAACCAGGGTTAGCTGGAATCGAGTCTGCCGGGTAGTGCATGCAGGAGCAGCAGCTGCGGCGTCGCGTCCCGGGTATGCAGCGCTCGACAATTGCTTACCCATTGAATGCATCGCGCCGCCTCTCTCAGCGCGCGCGGTCGAAGTTCCGTCTTCGAAAGTGAAAGGAGGAGTTAATGAAGCCTCAACTGCATCGAAAGCATCTTTTGTTATGTGCGGCGGCGTTGATCTTTGCCATTCCCCAAGCGGGACTAGCACAAGCCCCCTCGTGCAACCGCACGGTCACCGCTAACGTGGTGGCGCTTGATCAAGTCTTCTTCTGGAATCGCCTGGGAGCGGTCGAACCGCAAGGCATGATCTTCGCGCTGCGTAGCGACGTGGTCCCGATCAATCCCGCCCTGGGACTGGTCGCGGGCAATGTTCAACTCAGGCCGGACAAACGTCCACGGCCTATCGCTCTACGCATGAATGTGGGCGATTGTCTGAAGGTCAATTTCTGGAATCTCCTGAATCCCACACCGGTGGACCAGGAGCAGCCTGCCACGCGCACTGCTTCTGTTCACGTTGTGGGAATGCAGCTCAGGAACACAATTGCCGACGACGGTTCTAACGTCGGCCACGTTACAAGCCCTGGAAGTTTAGTGGCGCCCGCAACTGTGGCGAGCAATACCCCGCAGAAGGTCTACACCTTCTACGCCCAGCGCGAGGGGGGCTATGTGCTGCATAGCACCGCCGCGAATACGGGCGGTGAAGGTAATGGTGGCTCGCTTGACGCAGGCCTGTTTGGCACGGTCAACGTACAGCCCGCAAATGCGGAATGGTACCGCAGCCAGGTGACGGCAAATGACCTGCAGCTCGCCACGATCGGAACAACCGCCGACGGTCATCCGATAATCAACTACAATGCGGTGTATCCGGTGGGCCATCCGCGAGCGGGTCTTCCCATCCTGAAGATGCTCAATGGCCTTGAGGTTGTCCACACGGACCTCAACGCCATCATCACCGGCCCGAACGCCGGACGCTTTGCGTCTACAACGTACCGCGACACTCCGGTGAATCCGGACCGCAACGAACCCTTCCGCGAATTCACGATCATCTATCACGATGAAGTCGGCGCGGTTCAAGCATTCCCTCAATTCGAGCAGCAGCCGCTCAAACACACTTTGCACGGTGTCCGCGACGCCTTCGCCATCAACTACGGCACGGGCGGAATCGGCGCTGAGATCATCGCCAACCGCATTGGCGTAGGTCCGGTGTTCGATTGCACTGAGTGCAAGTATGAAGAGTTCTTCCTCTCTTCGTGGTCGCTCGGCGATCCGGCAATGGTTGTGGATATTCCGGCCAATGCTCCATGCACACCGCTGAGCATCCGCAACGGCACCTGTAGTCCGACTCTCGGGCCGAAGGCGACTATGGCACTGTATCCTGACGATCCATCCAACGTGCATCACAGCTACATCAACGATCACGCGAAGATGAGAATCCTCCACGGCGGCGCGAAGGAGCATCACATTCATCACCTTCACGCGCATCAGTGGGTCCATACGCCTGATGATGACAACTCGGCCTATCTGGATAGCCAGGCGATTGGGCCGGGCAGTTCGTTCACGTTGGAGATAACCTACAACGGAACCGGCAATCGCAATAAGGTTGTTGGTGATTCAATCTTCCACTGCCACTTCTATCCGCACTTCGCGATGGGTATGTGGGAGTTGTGGCGCAGTCACGATGTGTTCGAGTCCGGGACAGTGCTTGACGCTAACGGGCGTCCGGCGGCCAATTCCCGCGCTTTGCCCGATGCTGAGATTCTGGCGGGCACGCCCATCCCGGCGCTCGTGCCGGTGCCAACGCTGGCAATGGCTCCGATGCCTGAAGCGCAGGCGAAGATAGTCAACGGGCAAGTTGTCATCAATGGCGCTGGCAATCCCGGATACCCGTTCTTCGTGCCAGCAATCGCCGGCCATCGTCCTCCGCATCCGCCGCTGGATACGATTGATGATGGGGGGCTGCCACGGCATATCATCACCGCCGGAACCACCCAGCATTTCGAGACGAGGCTTGATTTCGACAAGACTCTGCTCACCGCTGTCGCGAAGCAGGTTCGCGAGAATGGAGAAGCTGTCGAGTTGGCCGCGATGGCCTATCACGCGATTCGTTTGCACCCGAGCTTTCTCCCGAACGGCGCGGCGGGGAACTTCGTTACCAACGGGCTGCCCGCGAAACCAGGCGCTCCTTACGCAGACCCGTGTATCAACGACGCCGGCGCATCCGTTGGAGTGCCGCGCACTTACAAAGCCGCGGCAATTCAGCTTGACGTCACACTGAACAAGGAAGGCTGGCACTTCCCGCAGGAGCGCATACTGTCTCTGTGGGGGGATGTCTCCGCGTATCAACAGCACGCGAAGCCGCCCGAGCCATTCTTCTTCAGGGCAAACACGAACGACTGCATCAGCTACTACCACACGAACCTGGTTCCCAACGTCTACAAGCTGGATGATTTCCAGGTTCGCACACCAACCGACATCCTCGGCCAGCACATCCACCTTGTGAAATTCGACGTGACCTCTTCGGATGGATCGGGCAATGGATGGAACTACGAAGATGGAACCTTCAGCCCGGACGAGGTGATCGAGCGCATTAATGCGATCAATGCGCCCGGAGGCTCGTGGACGCCCGTTCCCGGGGGTCCGGCGCACCTGTCCCCAGTGGCGCACCCGTTCTTCAATGTGCTGGGCGCCCAGACGACGATCCAGCGCTGGTATGCGGATGATACTTTGAATCTGAATGGCCTCGACCGCACGCTGCGAACTGTGTTCACTCACGACCACTTCGGTCCGTCAACTCACCAGCAGGTGGGACTGTACTCGGGGCTGGTAATCGAGCCGAAGCTTTCGCGGTGGCGCGATCCTGAAACCGGCGTGATCTTCGGAGGCGAGGGCGTCGCGCCTCGCTTTGATGGAGGTCCGACCACTTGGCGCGCCGACATCTTGACGGCCAATGTTGCCGAAACCTACCGCGAATTCATGATGGAGTTCGCGGATTTCCAGCACGCCTACCTGGCAGGTCGCGGCGGTGATGCAGCCAATCCTATTCCGGACCCTGGCTTCGTAATCAATCCGCCCGGCAGAATCGAGATAGGCTTGCCATTCCTGTTTAGGCCACCCGTGAATCCAGGGGATTGCCCCGGTGGCGTCGATCCGCCTTGCCCCGAAGCCATTTCAGCGGCTGATGTCGGGACATTTGTAGCCAACTACCGCAATGAGCCCGTTCCGCTTCGCGTTCGCGATCCGCTTACCAACACACAGGCTGCTGGTGATGCGGGCGATCTATCGAAGGTTTACCTGTCGAACATCCTTCGAGCCGATCCGGCGCTCAACGTGCAGCCGAACTTCTATCCGCCGCTGACAGGTGGTGTGCAGCCCGGCGATCCGTAT